>NZ_APNF01000004.1:0-382094 GCF_040361235.1 Salinisphaera sp. S4-8
CGTCGGAAGACCGCGGGTGAGTGACAGTTCATCGAGTACACGGGCGACTTGCGTGCCGCTCATTGATCGACCGGGCACGAGTGCCACGCACTCGTGCGTGGCGTCGTCGACGATGCCCAAGCATTTGATGGCGCGACCGTCAGCTACACGGTCGAATACAAAATCCATCGACCAGACTTCGTTCGCTCGAGCGGGACGTATCAATGGCTGCCGGTCGGATATCGGCACCTTCTTTCGTCGTCTTCGTCGAACCTGCAGGCCTTGCTCGGCATAGAGTCGTTCGACGCGCTTGTGGTTCACGGCCCAGCCGGCCTGGCGAAGCTTGAGATAGATCATCGGCGCGCCATAGCGTCGATAACGCTGTGCCAGACGTAGAATCTCAGCCCGCAAGCGTTCGTTCTGATCCGGTGTCGGCTGATACCGGAATGCGCTAGCACTCATCGCCACCACGGCCAGCGAACGTCGTTCGCTCAAGCCGCGCTGACCCATGAACCGCACCAGCTCGCGCTTGGCTGCTGCGGTTACCATTTTTTTCGCAAGGCCTCGCGCGTGACTTCGTTTTCGAGCATCGACTCGGCTAATAGCCGCTTCAAGCGACTGTTCTCGGCCTCCAGCGCTTTCAGTCGCTTGGCATCCGAGACGTCCATGCCGCCGAACTTATTCCGCCAGGTGTAATAGCTCGCCTCGGAAAAGCCGTGCCGGCGGCCCAGCTCTTTAACGGGCGTACCGGCCTCGGCCTCCTTCAGAAAACCGATGATCTGCTCTTCGGTATAGCGCTTCTTCATGTCCAAGCTCCAGGCTTTGGGTGATTGGACTCCAGATCGACGTGCTACTCAATAGCGGGGGATGGTCGCTCGAGCACGCCTTCCAGAACGGTCAGATCCGCGACCCGGCTGCCGGTGGAAAAGCTCTTGCGACCGTTGAACACGAGCGTATAGCCCGTGTCCGTCACCTTGAGATCGTTATCACGCGGGTTCACCGCGCCGCCGAAGAACAGCTGCCCGGCCGCATAGCGGCGTTCGATGGCGTCGATCTGCTCAGGCGTGCCCACCAGACGGGCCGCCCAGGCCCAGAGATAGTGATACCCCAGCAGCTGCCCGATCGAGCCATCGCCCCGGGCCACCTCGCGAATCACCCGATAGGCGGTCGCCCAACGCTGGCCCCCGCCACCCAGGGCTTTCGGCGCCAGCAACGTCACCAGCCCGGCGTTCTTGAGCAGTTCCACCTCGGCATGCGGGCTGCGATTGGCGCGATCGCGCACCACCGCATCCTCGGCCAGCAGATCGCCCACGCTACGGGCCCGCTCGATCCAGCCTTGCGGCGTATCCGGCCAGGCATCCGGTTGCCAACCGAAGGCATCAACCCCTTCCTGCTTGATAGACACTGCACTCATCGCTGCTCTCCATCGAAAGACGTATCGGCGCGGCCCCATGCCGTCGCCACAGGCCGACAGTCTCTGCAACGAAGGGAGAGCCTCGCCAATCACAAATCCGCAAAAGCAAATCGCGCAGCATTTATTCGTTTATTCGGGGACAGTATACTTAACTGACATACCCAATCCCGCTAGAGCACCCGCATGGCCCGCCTCGCCCGTGTCGTCTTACCCGGCACACCGCACCACGTCACCCAGCGCGGCAACCGCCGCCAGACCGTGTTCTTTAATGACGATGACTACCGCTACTACCTGTCGCTGATCAACGAGTTCGCCGCGAAAGCGGATACCGCCGTGATCGCCTACTGCCTCATGCCCAACCACGTGCACTTCATCCTCACGCCCAGCCACTCGGACGGCCTACGTGCGGCCCTCGGCGAAGCCCATCGGCGCTATACGCGCTACATCAACTTCCGCGAAAACTGGCGCGGCCACCTCTGGCAGGAACGGTTTCATTCCTACCCCATGGACGATGCCCACCTCTGGGCCGCCGTACGCTACGTGGAACGCAATCCCGTAGCGGCCGACATGGTCGCCGATGCCACCGAATGGCCGTGGTCGAGCGCTAAAGCACACGTTTCGAACCGGGCCGACCCGCTGATCAAACTATCAAGCCGACCGAAGCTGGCCGACGACTGGCACGACTACCTGGCTGCGGGCGTGCCGGCCGATGAAGCCGAACAGGTCGAGCAACATCTACGCACCGGCCGCCCGCTGGGCAATGAGGTGTTCATTGACCGGGCCGAGAAGCGACTTGGGCGAACGCTCCACCGCCAACCGCCGGGGCCGAAGCCGAGCAAACAAGGCTGAGCTACGTATGCTGTCCGCGTATAGCGTCGCCGCTCAATCCCGGCGATCGCCAGGCTGATAACAAACCTGGTCCGGCGAGAGACCGCGTTCCTGAGTGGCGTCCAGAAACGCACGTGCAGCCGCCTTCTGCTTGATGATTGACCCCGTCATCAAGCCCAACCCCTCGTTCGCCGGCACCTCGTTGTAATCAGCCACCGCGGCGTTAATCGGGATCAGCGGCAACACCCAGAGCAGACCGTAAAACTTGTGAATTCGCGCCGCGTACTCGTATCTGGCGATCTCGTCACCCTGATGGTAGAAACGCGCCTCGGCGGTCACAGGTGTCAGCCAATAGGTCGGTACCAGCCCGAACGTCCAGCCGGAAACGCTTGCGGCCAGGTTGTCCTCCGACGACCCGTTTCGCACCGCGGTGTCGAGCGCGAAATAGTATGGCCTGGGGTCGTCATCAGCCTTGCAGACCGGCACCGAGACGCCTGTCTGATCAACCCGTGCGAGCTCCCCGCCGACAATGCCGGCGCAGCCCGTCAACGCCTGGACAACAAGCAGCGTGGCCACGCGTGCCCGTGCGTTCATCGCATCCCCTCGCAAAAGGCAAAGAACACTACACCGGCTAAAGAGTGCGAGCCACTCGGGCAGGGGCGATCCGTCAGGATCTCAGAGATACGTATACTGTCCCCGTATATGCTCTGTCCCCGTATATGCTCTGTCCCCGTATATGCTCTGTCCCCGTATATGCTGTCCCCGTATATAGCCGGATATGGCGACTTACCCAAAAGCCTTGCGATGTCGCACCTTTTCAGGGGTGTTGCGTTTGCAATCTGAATCCACCATCCCCGACCGATGTGAAAGTCGTTGGCAGTGAAAAATTGAAGCCGATTGATCCTCTCCACAGGACGATACTTGCACTGAAGCTTCGCGCTGTCCCTCTTGATAGGGTGACTGTGGATAACTCGATTTTGCGGTTAACCTTGACCCATCAGCTTCCTACGGGGTGAAAGATTGTGTCGAACAAGTTGAGCTTTGCTGCAAAAGAGGCGATTGTCGAACTCACAGGTGCCTGCTTTTGGTACTGGAACGCTTATTACAGCTTTCTAGACAGTTGCGGGGTATCTAAGCAACTGCAGCGGCGCCACTCGGGCGAAGGATTTAGCAAATACCAAAGTATGCGGGGCATTCTCGGTGATCTAGAAACGAGCAATCGATTCGATATAATCAACGAGATCGCTTCTAACTTTTATAAAATGCGTACCGCGGTGAACAAAGATGCGCTCGATACGGCGAAAGCCGAACGACTGCTATCGGAGTTTCGCGAACTACTAGGAAGTGACCCCATCGACCTAGAGATCGAACGCCGAGGGCGAGAGGCAGCGAAAGCCGCACATCAAGGTCGGATCGCTACAGCTGGATTGAAGCGCTCTAAGCTGGATGAGCTAAATCGCTCCTTTATGGCGTTACTAACGAACGCAAATGTGACGCCGCAGCAGCGCGGATTCGAGTTCGAACGCATATTTTTTGACCTGCTAGAACTATCCGAAATCGAGTGCAGGCGTCCTTTTCGAAATATATCCAACGAACAGATAGATGGGCATTTTCGATACGAAAAGTTCGATTACTTGGTTGAGGTGAAATGGACTTCAGAGCTAACGAAACAGCCAGACTTATCGATTTTCGACGGAAAAATACGCGGAAAGGTTCAAAGCACGCGCGGATTCTTCTTATCACAATCCGGTTTTGATGATTCCGCCATAGTAAAGTTCTCAGGCGATAGTCCTCGTATAGTATTAATGAGTGGCGAGGACATCGCACTGATTTTAGGTGGACAAATCCTGATCGAAGATGCAATGAAGGCAAAGATAGATGCTATCGTTCGCCACGGCACAATATTTTTTCCGCTCCGAACTATGGCTACATAACGTCGCGTTCCCTCCGGTCATTCGTGGCAGGTTATTGGGCTCATTCAACCCGTTCTGCCGGTGGGTTCTGTAAAGCGTGCGCGATGCGCTCGATGCCGGCGTTGATTATCTACTCATCGCCTACGGCTACGATCAATACTACGAAGCGATCGATTGAGCGTCCGGTTAGCTCAGGTCGAGTAGCGGTTACTTACGCTGGTAGATCGGCCAATCGGCATTGGTCGCGTCCGTCAGGCGAATAGTCGTAGAGATAAGTATTCTGTCACCTGATCACCGAACTCATTGCACGTCTAAAATGGATTGGCTCATATCGAACCTTCGGGCACGGCGAGACTTATATTAGCGCGACCGGCTGTACGAAAAGCGAAGACCGACAGGCATAAAAAGGCCGGCACAGTAGCCGGCCTTTTCAAATGGTTCCACGAGGAACAACGCTACTTCTTCTTCGGAATATACAAATCCGTCAGCGTCCCGGCTTCGGCCTCGGCAGCCATGCCAACCGTTTCCGCGAGGGTCGGGTGCGGATGGATTGTCAGGCCGATGTCGTCTGCGTTCGCGCCCATCTCGATGGCCAAGCAGGTTTCGGCGATGAGGTCGCCGGCGCCCGAACCCACCGCACCGGCACCGATGATGCGGCCGTCCGAGCCGAACAGCAGCTTGGTGTTGCCGTCGGTGGCGTCCAGGCCGATGGCGCGGCCGTTGGCGGCCCAGGGGAAGGCGCCCTTGGTGTATTCGATGCCTTCTTTCTTGGCCTGGGTCTCGGTCACACCCGTCCAGGCGACTTCCGGGTCGGTATAGACGACGGAGGGGATGACCTTGGCATCGAAGGCGGATTTTTCGCCGGCGCAGCATTCAGCGGCCACCTTGCCCTGGTGGGTGGCACGGTGGGCGAGCTGGGGTTCGCCGGAGACGTCGCCGATGGCGAAGATGTTGTCTACGTTGGTGCGGCATTGCTTGTCGATGGCGATGAAGCCGCGGTCGTCGACCTTCACGCCGGCGGCATCCGCCCCAATCTTGGCGCCGTTGGGCTTGCGGCCGATGGCGACCAGCACGCGGTCGTAGTCCTTGGACTTGGGTGCGTCGTCGCCTTCGAAGCTCGCTGTGAGCTTGTCGCCGGCTTCGAGGCCCGTGACCTTGGTGGACACCCAGATATTGCCGCAGCGCTTTTTCATGCGCTTGGTGAGCGGCTTGATGAGGTCCTTGTCGGCGCCGGGAATGAGACTGTCGGTCATTTCGACCACGTCAACATCGGTGCCGTGGGCGGCATAGACGTTGGCGATTTCGCAGCCGATGATGCCGCCGCCGACGACCAGCAGCGAGCCGGGGATTTCGTCGGGAGAGAGGGCTTCTTCCGAGGTCCAGATGCGCTCGTCCTCGGGCCAGCCGGGCAGCATGACCGGCTCGGAGCCGACGGCGATGATGGCGTTGTTGAAGGTGATCTGGTCGGTATCGTCGTTGCCCTCGATCTTGAGGGTATGGGCATCGGCGAAGGTGCCGGTGCCGTTAACGATATTCACCTTGCGCTTGGAGGCCATGGACTTGAGGCCGCCGGTGAGCTGGTCGATGACGGACTGCTTGTAGTCGAGCAGCTTGGCGAGGTCGATCTCGGGCTTGCCGAAGGTCACGCCATGGTTGGCCATGTTGGCGGCGTCTTCGATGACCTTGGCCGAGTGCAGCAGCGCCTTGGAGGGGATACAGCCGACGTTGAGGCACACACCGCCCAGCACGCTATGGCGTTCGACCAAGGTGACGCTCAGGCCCATATCCGCCGCGCGGAAGGCGGCCGTGTAGCCGCCGGGGCCGGAGCCGAGCACCAGCACGTCGCAATCGTAGTCGTGATCGCCGCTGGCGGGCTTTTTGGCCTTGTCTTTCGACTGCTTGGCGTCGGACGACTGTTTCTTGTCGGCCGATTTGTCCTTGGACGCGGACTGCTTATCGGATTTTGAAGACGATTTCTTGTCGTCGGACTTGTCGGATTTCTCCGCCTTGGCGTCCTCGTCCTTGTCGTCGTCGCTTTCGGATTCGTCGTTGCTGTCATCCGCCTCAGCGTCTTCCGAATCGTCTTCGCCTTCATCGTCGCCGCTGTCTTCGTCGGCGGCTTCGATGAGCGCGATCACATCGCCTTCGGAGACGGTATCGCCTTCCGAGACTTTCAGTTCGGTGATCTTGCCGGCGACCGTGGACGGCACTTCGAGGGTGGCCTTGTCGGATTCCAGCGTAATGAGCGGCTGTTCTTCCTCGACCGTGTCGCCCTCGGCGACGAGCACTTCGATGATCTCGACCGAGTCGAAATCGCCGATGTCCGGAACCTTGATTTCCTGCGCCATGGTTTAACTACCTTGACCGGCCCGCAGGCCGGATTGTGCGTTCAATAAGCGGGCGATCGAAGCGACAAAGCCACAGACCACCCGGCGCGAGTCATGACGCGGCAAGACAAGGCGCAGCGACCGCCGTGTAGCAACGCTACACAAGGAAGCTGCAACGCCGTATTGCCGCGTCATGGCCGCGGCCTAGAGCAACAACGTCCTCAAGTCCGACAACTTCTCGCTGATGAAGCCGGTAATCCGTGCCGCCTTGGCGCCGTCGATCACGCGGTGATCGTAGGAGAACGACAGCGGCAGGATCAGGCGCGGCTCGAATTCCGAACCGTTCCAGACCGGCTGCCAGCTGTGCTTGGACACGCCCAGAATGCCGACTTCCGGCGAGTTCACGATGGGCGTGAAGGCCGTACCGCCGACGCCGCCGAGACTGGAGATCGAGAAACAGGCGCCTTTCATGTCCTCGCCCTTGATCTTGCCTTCGCGAGCACGCCCGGAGACGTCGTCCAGGTCGCGGGCGATATCGTAGATGCCTTTCTTGTCGACGTCCTTGATCACCGGCATGAGCAGGCCGTTGGGTGTATCCACCGCGACGGCGATGTTCACGTACTTCTTGTGCACCAGCGACTCGCCGTCGGCCGTGAGCGAGCTGTTGAGGTCCGGGAAGGCCTTGAGGGCGGCCGCCGATGCCTTGAGCAGGAAGGCCAGCGGCGTGAGCTTGACGCCCTCGGCCTTGGCTTTTTCCTTGTTCGCCTGGCGGAATTCTTCCAGATCGGTGATATCGGCGTTGTCGAACTGGGTGACATGCGGAATGAGCAGCCAGTTCTTGTGGACGGCCTTGGCCGAGATCTTGCGGATACGCTCGAGCTCGACCGTTTCGACTTCGCCGAACTGGCTGAAGTCGATATCCGGCTGGGCGGGCACGCCGCCGCCACCGCCGCCCGGGGCCGCGGCTGACGCGCCGCTCTGGCTCTGCGACAGGGCCTGCTTCACATAGGACTGGACGTCCTCGAAGGTGATCCGGCCCTTGCGGCCCGAGCCTTCCACGCGGCCGAGATCGGCGCCGAGTTCACGCGCATATTTGCGCACGCTGGGCGAGGCATGAGCCTTGCCGAAGCGTTCTTCGTCGACCTTGTCCAGCTTGGAGGAATCGCCGCTGTCCTTGGGCATCTGCTTGTTCGATGCCGGCTCTTTCTTCGACGACTTGTCTTCGGCCTTTTTCTTGTCTGCCTTGTCGTCTTTTTTCTTCTCGGACTTGCTGTCCTTCTTCGCGCGGTCGTCGTCGCCGGATTGCTTGCTTGACGCCTTGTCCTGCTTGGACGACTTCTTCTTGTCGCCCCCGCCGGACTTGCCGCCTGCGCCTTGCAGCAGGGCGATCACGTCGCCTTCGGAGACGGTATCGCCTTCCGAGACCTTCATTTCGGTGATCTTGCCGGCCGCGGACGAGGGCACTTCCAGCGTGGCCTTGTCGGATTCCAGCGTAATGAGCGGCTGTTCCTCCTCGACCTCATCGCCCTCGGAGACCAGCACTTCGATGACTTCGACCGAGTCGAAATCGCCGATATCGGGGACTTTTACCTCGATGGTTTGACCGCCGGCGTCTTCCTCGTCGGCATCGTCTTCTTCACCGTCGTCCTCGTCGGCGTCTTCGCTGTCGTCGTCATCCGCCTCCGAGTCGTCCTCTTCGGCATCGGCATCGGCTTCGTCGTCGCTCTCGCCTTCGTCGGAGGCGTCGTCCTCGCCCTCGTCATCCGAGTCGTCGTCGCCTTCTTCAGCGGCTTCCACGAGCGCGATCACGTCGCCTTCGGAGACGGTATCGCCTTCCGAAACCTTCATTTCGGTGATCTTGCCGGCAATGGTGGAAGGCACCTCGAGGGTCGCCTTGTCGGATTCGAGAGTGATGATCGGCTCTTCCTGCTCGATCGTGTCGCCCTTGGATACCAGTACCTCGATGACTTCGACCGAGTCGAAGTCGCCGATATCCGGGACCTTGATTTCCTGCGCCGCCATAAAGCGTTTCCTTGGCTGCTGGCGCAGCGGCTTGCCGCTGCGCCGTGTCTATCGTTGCTGCCTACCCGGCCGTGAAACCGATCAGTGCGTGATCGGCTCCGGCTTGTCGGGGTCGATGCCGTACTTGCGGATGGCTTCGCCAACGACCTTGCGCTCGATCTTGCCTTCGTCGGCCAGGGCCTTGAGGGCACAGACGGTGATCCAGCGCCGGTCCACCTCGAAGAACTCGCGCAGCGCTTCGCGCGTATCCGAGCGGCCATACCCGTCGGTGCCGAGCGTGTGATACGCCACCGGCAGATAGGGGCGGATCATTTCCGGCAGGCCGCGGACATAGTCGGTGGCGGCGATGGCCGGGCCCTTGGCATCGGCAAACTTCTTCGCCACGAAGCTCTGCTTCGGCTCTTCCTCCGGATGCAGCATGTTCCAGCGCTCCACGGAGGCGCCGTCACGCTTGAGCTGGGTGAAGCTCGGCGCACTCCAGACCGTGGTGCCCACCTCGAACTCGTTTTCGAGCATTTCGGCGGCGGCAATCACTTCGTTGAGGATGGTGCCGGAACCGAGCAGATTGACCTGCAGCTCCTTGTCGGCGCCCGACTGCGAGAACTGGTACATGCCGGCAATGATGTCGTCTTCCACGCCTTCCGGCATCGCCGGATGCGCGTAGTTTTCGTTCATCATCGTGAGGTAGTAGTAGACGTCGCGCTGTTCTTCGAACATCTCTACCAGCCCGCGATGCATGATCACGGCCATCTCGTAGGAGAAGGTCGGATCATAGGCACGGCAGTTGGGCACGCAGTCGAACAGCACATGCGAATGGCCGTCCTGATGCTGCAGGCCTTCGCCGTTGATGGTGGTACGCCCGGCGGTGCCGCCCAGCAGGAACCCGCGGGCACGCATGTCGCCAGCCGCCCAGCAGAAGTCGCCCACGCGCTGGAAGCCGAACATCGAATAGAAGGCATAGAACGGAATCATCGTCTTGCCGTGATTCGAGTAGGCCGTGGCCGCCGCGATGAAAGACGACATGGCGCCGGCTTCGGTAATGCCTTCCTCGAGGATCTGACCCTTGACCGATTCCTTGTAGAAGGCGAGCTGGTCCGAATCCTCGGGCACGAACAGCTGGCCCACCGGCGAGTAGATACCCAGGCTGCGGAACATGCCTTCCATGCCGAAGGTGCGCGCCTCGTCCGGAATGATCGGGACGATGCGGTCCTTGATGTTCTTGTCGCGCGTGAGGATCTGCAGGATGCGCGTGAACACCATGGTGGTGGCCATTTCGCGATCGCCGGAGCCTTGCAGCAGCTTATCGAAGGCTTCGAGCTTGGGAATCTCGAGCGCATCGCCTTGCTTGCGTCGCTGCGGCAGATAACCGCCGAGTTCCTTGCGACGCGCCTGGAGATACTTCATCTCCTCGGAGTCTTCGTCCGGCTTGTAGAAGGGCGCATCGGCGATCTTGTCGTCGTCGACCGGAATTTCGAAGCGATCGCGGAATTCCTTGAGCGCGTCCTCGCCCATCTTCTTCTGCTGATGGGTGATGTTCTGGCCTTCGCCGGCCTCGCCCATGCCATAACCCTTGACCGTCTTGGCCAGGATCACGGTCGGGCGCCCGTTCTTCTGGTTCACCGCTGCGTGATAGGCGGCAAACACCTTGTGCGGGTCGTGGCCGCCGCGGTTGAGGCGGCGGATGTCCTCGTCGGACATGGAGGCGACCATTTCCTTGAGCTCCGGATACTTGCCGAAGAAGTTCTCGCGGGTGTAGTCGCCGCCATTGGCCTTGAAGGCCTGGTATTCACCGTCGACGGTTTCGTTCATCAGCTCGATGAGCTTGCCGTCGTGATCCTGGGCGAGCAGACCGTCCCAGAGCGCGCCCCAGATGACCTTGATCACGTTCCAGCCGGCGCCGCGGAAGGCGCCTTCGAGTTCGTTGATGATCTTGGAGTCGCCGCGTACCGGGCCGTCCAGGCGCTGCAGGTTGCAGTTGACCACGAAAATCAGGTTATCCAGGCCTTCGCGGGCGGCGATATCGATGGCGCCCATGGATTCGGGCTCGTCCATTTCGCCGTCGCCGCAGAAGCACCACACGTGGCGGCCTTCGTTGTCCTGTACGCCGCGGTTCTGCATGTAGCGCATGAAGCGCGCCTGGTAGATCGCGTTGATCGGGCCGATACCCATCGACACGGTCGCGAACTGCCAGTAATCCGGCATCAACCAGGCATGCGGATAGCTCGACAGGCCCTTGCCGGTGGATTCGGCACGGAAGTTGTAGAGCTGGTCTTCGTTGATGCGCCCTTCGAGATAGGAACGCGCATAGATGCCCGGCGCGGAATGGCCCTGGATATAGACCAGATCGCCGCCGTGATCTTCACTGGGCGCATGCCAGAAGTGGTTGAAGCCCACTTCATAGAGCGTGGCCGCCGAGGCATAGCTGGCGATATGCCCGCCCACGCCTTCGTGGTGGCGATTGGCCTGTACGACCATGGCCATCGCGTTCCAGCGGATGATCGAACGAATCCGCCACTCGATGGCGGGATCACCCGGCGAGCGCTCTTCCAGATGCGGCGGAATGGTATTGATATAGGCCGTATTCGGCGAATACGGAATATACGCGCCCGATCGGCGCGAACGCTCGATGAGCATTTCCAGCAGGTAGTGAGCCCGTTCGGGCCCTTCGATCTCGATGACGGCATCGAGCGCGTCACGCCACTCGGCGGATTCTTGCGGATCGACGTCTTCGACGTCGTCGGCGTGCTCGGGGTGCGGGCTCGCCTGGGCCATAAGGCGCTCCTTGAAACAGGTCGGTTGAATACTGTCTGCAAGCGATACTACGCCCGCATTTCGAGGCTAGACAACTGGCCGCGGCCACGCGTGAGTGGCATGCTTGGCCCCTATCTCGATTATGTTGCGTTGCACTATACAATGACCACTACCGACGCCGCTGCGGCCAAGGCCCCGTTGCGCCTGCCATCACGCCGCCATACGGTATCGAACGGTGAGCGTCGTGTCGGCGTGGAACTTGAATTTACCGGGCTTTCGATCGAGCGCATCGGCGAAATCGTGCGGCATGCGCTGGGCGGCGAAATCCGCCCGCATAGCGCGTATGAATATACCGTTGCGAACACGCCGCTGGGCGATTTCGCTATCGAACTCGACTATGCCTTTCTCAAGGAACGTGGCCGGCGCGAAAGCCAGCCCGGACTGCTCGACGAGATCGAGCGCGTTTCCGAAGATGTGCTGGGCGCGGTGGCCAAACGCGTGGTGCCTTTCGAAATCGTCGGCCCGCCCATTCCCATTAGCGAACTGCATGCAGTAAACCCGCTCATCGCGGCCCTGCGTGAAGCAGGCGCGCGCGGCACCAGCCAATCGGCGATCTACGCCTTCGGGCTGCATTTGAACCCGGAACTGCCGGATCTGGAAACCGACACGTTGCTGGGCTACATCCGCGCGTTCGCGGTCGCCTTCGACTGGCTCAAGCGGGTCAGCGAAATCGATATCAGCCGACGCGTATTTCCGTATATCCAGCCGTATACCAAGGCGTATGTCCGAAAGGTATGCGACCCGGCGTATGCGCCCACGCGCGATCAGCTCATCGATGACTATCTGGCCGAAAACGCCAGCCGCAATCGCGCCCTGGACATGCTGCCCGTATTCGCCCATCTCGACGAGGCGCGCGTACGCGCGGCCGTATCCGATGGCCTGATCAAGGCCCGGCCGACGCTGCACTACCGGCTACCCAACTGCGAAATCGAGCAACCCGGCTGGGATCTGCACCCGGCCTGGAATCACTGGCTGGTGATCGAGGAGCTCGCGGCCGAGCCCGAGCGGCTCAACGAAATCTGTCGTGACTACTGCGAAGCGCTCGACCGGCCCTTCGGCGACTGGTTCGGCCGCTGGAGCCATGTGTTCGAACAATACCTGCAGCGCTGAACGCCGGCATGGCGCGCGTTCGTCCGATCATCGCCGTCACCGGCAAGGCCAGCCGCTGGGCGCCTGGGTGGTGGGCTGCATGGATTGCCATCGCCCTGGCCGGCGGGCGGGCGGTGCGGGCGACGCCGCATCATGCCATGCCGGTGCCTATCGACGGCCTGCTGATCGGCGGCGGTGACGATATCGCCACCGACCTCTACGGCGCGAGCGCGGCCTACGACAATACGGCCGACCGTGCCCGCGACGCCTTCGAACTGACCGCGATCAAGCAAGCGCTGGCGCAAAACAAGCCCATACTCGGCATCTGCCGTGGCGCCCAGCTGATCAATGTGGCCGCGGGCGGCACGCTGTATAGCGATATTAGTGCGTTGCGGCGCTCGACATCGAATCGCGTGAATATCTTTGCGTGCAAGCCGGTTGCCATCAAACGCAGGAGTCGGCTGGCCACGATTTTTGGCCGGCCACGGCTGCGTGTGAACAGCCTGCACCATCAAGCGGTACTGACCCTGGGCGAGGGCATCGGCGCCACCGCACGCGATGCTGACGGCTTCGTGCAGGCAATCGAGGCAAGAACGCAGGGCTTTGTCATCGGCGTGCAGTGGCACCCGGAATATCTGTGCTACCAGAGCTCGCAGCGTCGGCTTTTTCGTGCCCTGGTTGCTGCCTGTCGGGGCAACTGATCGGGCCCGGCAGACGACGCGGCTATCACGTGACGTTCAACTGCGCTTTGGTTCACTCGGTCGCGCGATAAAAAAAAGCCGCCCGAGCGGGCGGCTTTTTCCTCATGCCATGACGCTAGAGATATTTGTGCTCGAATTCCTTGAGCATCTCTTCGGCCTTTTCCTTGGTTTCGCCGTACTTTTCCTGGATCTTGCCCAGCATGTTCTGGCGTTTACCCTTGGTTTCTTCGACCTCGTCGTCGGTCAGACGCCCGAAATGCTCGCGAGCCTTGCCCTTGACGCGATCCCAGCGGCCTTCCCATTTGTCGTCGGATTCTGCCATGACAGATTTTCCGTTTGAGTGGTGATCTGACTATACCGTATTGGAAAAACTTTGCCAGCCAACGCTGATAGCGTTTCAGTCGCCGCGATCGACATCGCTGTCATCGCGGTCGGAATCGCTATAAGCGACCTGGGCATAGTTGACCGCCGCCACCATGGCCACGCCGCCCAGTACGTTGCCGAGAATGGTGGGCACGAAGAAAACGCTGAAGAACTCCATCACCCCGTGCCCGCCGGTAAACACCCCGTAAAGGGCCGCGACCGAGCCGGCGATGATGTGCGGGAAATGGGCCAGGCCGATGACATAGGTCACAAGAATGATCACCGCCACGCGCGCGGTTTCGGCAAACGGCATCAGCCAGAGCATGAGCGCGACCAGCCACCCGGCGAAGATGGCGCGTACGAACATGGTGGCAAAACCGTTTTCGTACTCCTTGGCGGCGATCGATGCCAGGGCCCCGTTGATCTTGGGGTCGAGCACATCGAAGTGCGACATCATGAAGGCGAATATCGCGGTACCGACGATATTGGCGATCAATACCACGATCCAGAGATTGAACGTACGCAAGACGGTAGAAATACGCCGTACGCGCAAGACCTCGAGTACCGGCGTCAACGTATTCTCGGTAAACAGCTGCTGGCGCCCGAGGATGACGAACAGAAAACCGATGGAATAGCCGAAACTGGCGATGATCGGCCGCCAGGCGGATTCCGGCGTGTAGCTGTAAAGCAGCGCCTGGGCGATGAAGGAAAACCCCATGGACAGCCCGGCAGCCAGGCCAGAGAAAGCCAAGCCCGGCAACGGCCGGGTGAGTTCGGATTCGGCCTCGCGGCGGATCGCTTCATAGACCACCGCCGCGCTCGGCGCTTCGCGTCGGCGCGCATCCCGTTTCTGGCTGGAATCGAGATCATGTTCTGTATGTTGCTGTTCGGCCATACTTGGCGTGTTCCGTAGCGGTGATGATCGATGATGATATGCGCTAGCCTGCAACGACGCAGTCGAGACGGTTTCGCACGATTGAATTGTGCGCCATATCATCGAGGGTTGCGCCGCTTTTTTTCGCTTGTGGCCGCGGCATTACTGCTGCTGGGCTCCTGCGCCTGTGCCGAGCAGCCCACACCCCTTGCACAGATCACCGGCGAGCTGCCGCACGACGATTCTGCCTTTACCCAGGGCCTGCTCTACTACGACGGCGCACTGTTCGAGACCACCGGCAAGCGCGGCCATTCGCGTCTGCGGCGGGTGGATCCGACCAGCGGTGAAATCACCCGACAGATACAGCTGCCGCAGCGCTATTTCGGGGAAGGGCTGGCCCGTGTCGGCAATCGGCTGTTCTGGCTGACCTGGCAGGCACAGCAGGCGTTCGTATTCGATATCGACACGTTCGAGCGCGTGGGCAAACGCACCTACGAAGGCGAAGGCTGGGGGCTGACCTACGACGGCGCCCATCTGATCATGAGCGACGGCAGCGCCAGCCTGCGTGTGCTCGACCCGGCCGATTTTTCCGTGGTCCGCCGTATCGCCGTACACGACGGCGATCACGCCATCGACAAGCTCAACGAGCTGGAATATATCGACGGCGAGATATGGGCCAATATCTGGTATTCGGACCGTATCGCGCGTATCGACCCGCAAACGGGGGCCGTGCGGGCCTGGCTTGATGCCCGCAATCTACGCACGGCCCTTGGCGACCGGGGCGCGAACGCGAACGTGCTCAACGGCATTGCCTGGGACGGCGAGCACAGGCGAATCTATCTCACCGGAAAGTACTGGCCGACGCTGTTCAGCGTGGCCGCACCGGCCGAACTCGCGCCGACCGCGAGCCCGCGATAGGGCCGCTTAGCGCTGCAGCACGCTGCCGTCGTCATCCAGCAACGCATAGCTGCCCTGTTCGTCGTGGTCTTCCGGGCCGACCAGCGACGGCGAAAAACAGCACAGCACGGTCATGCCTTTTTCGCTGGAGAGAATATGCTGCTGGTGCTTGTCCAGCGCATAGAGCACGCCTGGCTTGAGGTCCCATTTGCCGCCTTCGGTGAGATCCTCGATCTGGCCTTCGCCTTCGATACAGATCACCGTTTCCTTGTGGTTCTTGTACCACATATGCAGCGCGCAACCCGGCTTCACATAGGTTTCGTGAAACGAATGCCCCATGCCGTCGGCGCGCAGCGTATAGCGGCGGCTGATGAATTTGTCTTCGTCGACGGCGTTGTTCTTGGCGTCTTCGTGATCTCTTACGATCATGGGCTTGCTCCTGTGTCTCGATACCAATGCGTGACTCGGCGCGCACGGTAACGATGTCGAGCCTTGCGCGAATCCGGCCGATTACGGACTAAAAGGCCTGCGCACTGGCCCGCGCCCAGGCGCCGGCATAGGCTTCGGGCAGGTCGCCATTGAGGAACGCGCCGCTTTTGACCACCGGATGCACCTCGGCAAAGGTGCACGCCGGCCCATGCTCGGGGCGATGAAAGATCAGCCCGCGCCCGAGTTGTTCCGGCGAATCGCAGCCCATAGCGCCCGTGATATCGAGAAACGAGCGAATGGTGGCGTCGTGGAAGTTACGCACCGCCAGCGACTTGCCCAGTACGTCGATCGCCGCCGAGCGGCGCGGGTTCTGGGTCGCCACACCCGTGGGGCAGGTATCGGTATGACAGCGACGCGCCTGGATACACCCCACCGAAAACATGAATGGCCGCGCGGCATTGCACATATCCGCACCGAGCGCGATCTTGACCACCATATCGAAACCCATCACCACCTTGCCGCTGGCAATCACACGGATTTCGTCGCGCAGGCCAATTCCGCGCAGGCAGTTGTCGACAAACGGCAACGCCTCGTTGATATAGGTGCCCAGCGAATCCTGAAACTCGGTGGGCGCGGCCCCGGTACCGCCCTCGGCGCCATCAACGGTGATGAAATCCGGATAGATGCCGGTTTCGATCATCGCCTTGCAGATGCCCATGAATTCGTCCTGGCGCCCCAGACACAGCTTGAAGCCGACCGGTTTGCCATGGGTGAGCTGGCGTAACCGGTCGACGAACGCGAGCAGGCCCCGCGGCGTATCGAATTCCGGGTGTGACGCCGGCGAGGCACAGTCCTCGCCGACCTCGATCTCGCGTACCCGGGCAATCTCTTCGGTGACCTTCGAGCCCGGCAACAGGCCGCCATGACCGGGCTTGGCGCCCTGCGAGATCTTGATTTCGATCATCTTGACCTGATCGGTATTGGCTTTTTTCGCGAATTCGTCGGCATCGAAACGGCCTTCTTTCGTGCGGCAGCCGAAATAGGCCGAGGCGATTTCCCAGATCAGATCACCGCCGTGTTCACGGTGATAGTCGCTGATCGCGCCCTCGCCGGTGTCCTGGGCGAAATTGCCGAGCTTCGCGCCGCGATTCATCGCGGCCACGGCATTGCCCGACAGCGAGCCGAAGCTCATGGCCGAAATATTCAGGCGCGAGGAATCGTAGGGTTGGCGGCACTGCGAGCCGCCGATGATCAGGCGGGCATGGCGCACGTCGACGTCCTTGGGCGCCATCGAATGCTGGGCGAAATTGAAGCCGGCATCCTCGAAGTCACGCATGGTGCCGAACGGGGCGGTATCCGGCGCGCCGGCGCTGCGCTTGTAGACGATTTCGCGCTGTTCGCGATTGAACGGCCGGCCGCTGGTTTCAGACTCGAAGAAGTACTGGCGCAACTCCGGACGCATGAATTCGAGCATGTAGCGCAAATGGCCGATGACCGGAAAGTTGCGCAATACGTTGTGGCGCGAACGCAGATCCAGTGCACCCACGACCACCAGCGCTGCCAGCACGAGCCAGGCCCATAACCCAGGTGGCCACCACAGCGCGAGCACGATGCCCAGCACAGCGGTCAACACAACGAAGCCAAAATAAATGAGTCTCGGGTAACCGAACATCCACACACCTGATTGCCACCGTGCATGCAGCATGCATCGCCGATCGCGGCGACTCAATAAGCACGGTTACCTACTTGCCGATACAGAAGCTCGAAAAGATCGCACCGAGCAGGTCGTCGCTGGTGAACGTGCCGGTAATTTCGCCCAGAGCGTGCTGTGCGAGGCGCAGTTCCTCGGCCAGCAGTTCTCCTGCCGCATCGACCACAAGCCGTTCGTGGCCGGTTTCCAGGGCCTTGGCAGCGCGTGCCAGCGCATCCAGATGTCGACGCCGTGCAACGAAGGCAGGGGGCGTGTCGGCATTTAGTCCGGCGGCCTGTTTCAGATGGGCAGCCAGCGCATCGAAGCCGGCGCCGGTGGTTGCGCACACGCCGATCCAGTCGCCGTCGAACCCGGCTCTGAGGCCGGCTTCGCCGCCGCTGAGGTCGATCTTGTTCGCGATGACCGTCACCGGGCAGCGCGCATCGATCTCGGTCAGCACCGCCTGCTCGTCGCGCCCCAGGCCGTGGCGGTCGTCGATGACCAGCAGCACCCGATCGGCATGCTGGATTTCGGCCTTCGCGCGGCGTACGCCCTCGGCCTCGATCGGGTCATCGGTTTCGCGCAGGCCGGCCGTATCCACGAGTGTGAGCGGCAGACCATCGATAGAAAGTTGTTCGTGCAGGACATCGCGGGTGGTGCCGGCGATATCGGTCACGATCGCCGTATCCCGGCGCGCGAGCCGATTGAGCAGGCTGGATTTGCCGACGTTGGGCGAGCCGAGGATGACCAGACGCAGGCCTTCGCGCAGGCTCGCGCCCTGAACCGCCTGGCTACGCAAATCTGCCAGTCGCTGCCGGATGGCTGTCAGATGACGTTCGATCTCGCCGTCGCCGAGAAAGTCGACATCATCCTCGTCGGGGAAATCGATCGCGCCTTCGGTATACACACGCAGCGCGATGAGCGCTTCGACCAGCGTATCGATCTCGCGCGAGAACACGCCCTCGAGGGAGCGCATGGCCGCACGCGCGGCCGCGCTGCTGCCGGCCTCGATGGTATCGGCGATGGCTTCGGCCTGATCGAGGCTGAGCTTGTCGTTGAGAAAGGCCCGCCGCGAGAACTCGCCCGGCTCGGCCAGACGTACGCCCAGCTCAAGCAGGCGCGCGAGCAGCATATCGACCAGCACGGGACTGCCGTGGCCTTGCAGCTCGAGCACATGCTCGCCTGTAAACGAGGCCGGGGAAGCAAAATAGAGCGCTACACCGCGGTCGATGGCCAGGCCATCGGCATCGACAAAGGCGCAAACCCGCGCCTGTCGCGGGCGGGGCAGGCCGCCGATCAACGCCTCGGCCACGGCGGGTACGCGCGGCCCGGAAATACGCACCACGGCCACGCCCGCACGGCCCGCACCACTGGCCAGCGCGGCGATGGTGTCGCCGGGCACGCCGGTCACAGGTTATCGATTAGCTGTTGGCGGCCTTGTGGCCCAGGCCTTCGGCGTCGAGCTTGCGGTAGATGTACCACTGCTGGCCGATCGACAGCATGTTGTTGGTACACCAGTACAGCACCAGGCCCGCCGGGAAGAAGGCAAAGAACACGGCCAGGCCCACCGGCATGATCTGCATGATGCGCTGCTGCATCGGGTCCATGGTCACGTTCGCAGTCAGCTTTTGCTGCAGGAACATGGTCAGCCCGAAGATCACCGGCAGGATGTAGTAGGGGTCCGGCGCCGACAGGTCCTGAATCCACAGCATGAACGGCGCATGCCGCAGCTCCACGGATTCACGCAGCACCCAGTACAGCGAGATGAATACCGGCATCTGCACGAGCATCGGCCAGCAGCCGGCCAGCGGATTGAAGCCCTCTTTCTTGTAGAGCTCCATCATCTTGGCCTGCAGCTTCTGGCGGTCGTCGCCGTATTGCTCCTTGAGCTGCTGCATGCGCGGCGCGAACTTGCGCATGCGCGCCATGGCCCGGTACTGGGTTTCCGAAAGCTTGTAGAAGCACAGCTTGATCAAGAACGTCAGCAGGATGATCGCCACGCCCCAGTTGCCCACCAGAGCATGCAGGTGCTCGAGCACCCAGAAGATCGGCTTGGCGAGCACGGTCAGCCAGCCGTAGTCGACGGTCAGACCCAGGCCAGGGGCCACGGCGTCGAGCTGATCCTGGAGTTTCGGACCGATGAACAGGGTGGTTTCCAGCGTGGTCTGCGTGCCTGCGGCAATCGACTGCTGGGCGCCGATGAAGCCGGTCGCAAAACCGCCAGCAGCATTGGGCACGTCCTTGGGCTGGCCGAAGAAACGCACCTTGGCATCCTGCGGCGGAATGGCCGCACCGATGAAATAATGCTGGATCATGGCGACCCAGCCACCCTGCTGGGTCAGCTCGAGCGGGTTCTCGGCCAGGTCATCGTGGTTTTCGGTTTCGTAGCGATAGCTGTCGCCGCCATCCTTGCGGTCGTACCAACCGATACCGAAAAACGCCTGGGCGAAGGGTACGTCGCCGGTAATTTCGTAGGGGGCACGCCAGAACCGTACGTACTGGGACAGCTTCCAGTCGTCGCCGGCGTTGTTGACCACGTCGTGGCGCAAGCCAATGCGGTAGCTGTCGCGATGGAAGGTATAAACCTTGGTGACTTCGTGGCCGGCGTCGTTGGTCCAGGTCAGCGGCACCTCGATCGTATCCTGACCGTCGGCGAGCTTGTATTCCTTGCGCTCGGCGCGATACCGCGAGCGATGATCGGGCGCCTTGGCCCCGGCCGCCACGAGCCCGCTCTGGGCGATGAAGAAATTGGGCGCGCTATCGTTGATCAGGCGCAGGTTGGTATCCGGCTTTTCCGAAGATACCGGCACGCCACGCAGTTCCACCTTGCGTAGATCGCCGCCCCGGGTATCGATGATCACATCGAGCTTGTCGGTGACCACATGGACCTGGTCGCCCTGACTGACCACCGGTGCATTATCGGCGCCGCGCTGCTCGGCACTGGCCTGGCGGGCGCCCTGCTCGGGGCCGCCATCGTTTTCGGCCGTGGGCGCGGAATCCAGCGACGGCACGTCGTCATCCCCGGCCGCGTAATCCTGCTGGGCGCTGGTCTGATTACTTGCCGACGTGGCGTCGGCCTCGGTGGGCGCGTAGTCGTTCTGCCAGGCCTGATACAGGAAAAAGCAGATGACGGCGACAGCGCAGAGCAGTCCGAAGCGAATATTTTCCATGCGCGGTTAATGTCCTTCGGTTAACGGCTGCCACTCGACGGGCGGGCAAGCGATGCGCGCGATCATACGCGCTCGAGCTGGGGCCACAACGCGGCGAGTTGGTCGAACAGCACGGCGTTGCTCATGGTCGCGGTACGGCTACGCGCCAGCACCACGATATCGACCGTCGCCAGCCGATCACGATGCAAACGAAACGACTCGCGCAATACACGTTTGACCCGGTTACGGTCGACAGCGCGCGCAATGCGGCGCTTGGCCAGGGCCAGTCCGAGGCGGGCCTGATCGGCTGAACCTTCGGCGGCGATGACGACGAATCCCGGACTGACGAACTTGCGCCCATGTGCGAACACGGCGCGAAATTCTGCCGATTGCCTCAGGCGCGCAGTCGCGGGGAACGCTGCCTGCGGCACGGCTTTTTCCTTACGGCGTCAGGCGCTTGCGGCCCTTGGCACGACGGGCGGACAACACGGCACGACCGTTCTTGGTGGCCATGCGCGCACGAAAGCCGTGGGTGCGCTTGCGGTGCAGATTACTGGGCTGATAGGTACGTTTCATGACGATCTCGTTCTGGCGCCACACAGGGCGCACTTCACGCTAAAGAGCGCGGATTCTAGTCGCCTGCGCCCCCCTCTTGCAAGCATGAAAAATGCTGTGGATAACTTGTGGCCCGTACGCTAGGGTAAGGCGCCAGCGCTGGCTGATGCCACGCTTTTTTCGCTACGGAGTAACGCAATCTTGGCTGACACGCTCTGGCAACGTTGTCTGACGCACATCGAGGCGCGGCTGCCCGAAAAGGACATCAACCTCTGGCTGCGCCCCCTCGAAGCGGATTTTACCGATGAGGGTCTGGACCTGATGGCACCCAACGAGGTGGTGCGCGACCAGGTCGAACGCGAACTGCGTACCCCCATCGCCAATGCGCTCAACGATCTGGGCGCGGTGCCCAAACGCATACGCGTACTCGTGGGTGGGGGCCAGAAACCCCGCGCCACGACTAGCGAAGCCCCGGCGCCGGCACCCACCTCACGACACAATCTCGATAGCCGCTACACCTTCGAAAGCTTCGTTCAGGGCAAATCGAACCAGATCGCGCGCGCCGCCGCCGAGCAGGCCGCCAATCCGGACAACATGGCCTACAACCCGTTGCTTATCTACGGCGGTGTCGGCCTAGGCAAGACCCATTTGATGCAGAGCGTGGGTAATCGGCTACTCGACACCAACCCGCGCGCCAAGGTGGCCTATGTGCGTTCGGAACATTTCGTCAACGAAATGATCACCGCCATTCGCCATAACCGGATGGACCGGTTCAAGGCCCACTATCGCTCGCTGGATGCGCTGCTGATCGACGATATCCAGTTCTTCGCGAACAAGGATCGCTCCCAGGAGGAGTTCTTTCATACCTTCAACTCCCTGCTGGAATCCAATCAACGGATCGTAATCACCTGCGATCGGTTTCCCAAGGAAGTCGAAGGCCTGGAGGATCGGCTCAAGTCGCGTTTCTCGTGGGGGCTGTCGGTTGCGGTCGAACCGCCGGAACTGGAAACACGCGTGGCCATCCTGTTATCGAAGGCCGACTACCACGGCATCACCCTGCCGCAGGAGGTCGCTTTTTTCATCGCCAAGCGGGTGCGTTCGAACGTACGCGATCTCGAAGGCGCACTGCACCGACTCAAAGCCTCCGCCCAGATTACCGGCACGCCTATCACGGTCGACTTCGCCAAGCAGGCGCTCTACGACATGCTGGCGGTCTACGATCGTCTGGTCACGCTGGAGAACATTCAGCGCACGGTCGCCGAATATTACAAGATGCGACTGGCCGACCTGCTGGGCAAAAAACGCACACGCTCGGTCGCCCGTCCGCGCCAGATCGCCATGGCGCTTGCCAAGGAACTGACCAATCACAGCCTGCCGGAAATCGGCCAGGGCTTCGGTGGACGCGACCATACGACCGTTCTGCACGCCTGTCGCAAGGTCAAGGAACTACGCGAAACCGACGCCCGCATGGAAGAAGACTATGCGAACTTGAGCCGGATACTCACAACCTAACTGTGGATAAGCTGGGGGCGACATTATGGCAACGCGAAAACGCCTCGTCGGAGCAAAAACATGACACATGTTATCCACATGCCAGTCACAGCATGCCAGCACGCTTCGCAACAAGGTTGTCATTGTCTCAAGCAATTGATTTAAAAGAAATAAAAGACTTTCTTAACAGATTTTGACCACCGTAGTTACTACTACGACTAACTTTTTTAAGCCTTAGAAGACAACAAGGCTGACTGCTTCGGGAGACCGCCATGCAATTCACTGTGCAGCGCAAGGATTTGCTCACTGCCCTTCAGACCGTTATCGGCGTTGTCGAACGCCGTCAGACCATGCCGATCCTGTCGAACGTTCTGATCAAGGCAGAAAACGACCGCATCGTGATTACTGCAACGGATCTCGAGCTCGAACTGATCACCGACACACCCGCGGTCATCAGCCAACCCGGGGCGGCAGCTATTCCTGCACGCAAGTTACTCGATATTTGTCGTGGTCTGCCAGACGACGCTGAAATAACGCTTGAGCACGATGGTCAGCAAACCCGTGTTCACTCCGGACGCTCACGTTTCACGCTATCGACCATGGCAGCCCAGGATTGGCCCTATCTGGATGAAGTCGAAACCGGTCAGCAGATCGCAATTCCAGAACGCGTACTCAAGGGTCTGCTCGATCGCACCCACTTCGCCATGGCGCATCAGGACGTACGCTATTACCTGAACGGTTTGTTACTGGCACTGCGCAACGATCGCGCACGTTGCGTGGCTACCGATGGCCATCGACTCGCGTTGAGCGATACAGCACTCGATATCGAAATCGACGAACCAATCCAGGCGATCGTTCCTCGAAAGGCGATTACCGAACTGGTTCGATTGCTGGATACCAGCGAGGCGGAAATCACATTGCAACTGTCGACCAAGCATTTGCGTCTGCAATTGCCGGGCCTCGTATTCACGACCAAGCTTATTGACGGCCGCTTCCCGGATTATGAGCGGGTGATTCCCGATCAGGCAGACAAGCAAATGCATGCCGATCGCGACACCATCCGGCAGGCACTCTCGCGTACCGCCATTCTTTCGAACGAAAAATTCGGCGGTGTACGACTGGGTTTACAACAACATAGTCTTCGGTTGCAGGCCCAGAACGTTGAACGTGAAGAAGCCGAAGACGAAATACAGGTCACCTACGACAACGACCCGATCGAAATCGGGTTCAATGTCAATTACCTGCTCGAGGCACTCGGTGCCATGGACAGCGGTGAATTCACGCTGTCCTTATCCGGGCCTGATAGCAGCGGCCTACTACAGAGCGTAAACGACCCGGCTACACGGTATGTCGTGATGCCGATGCGGCTGTAGGCCGATCGGCACGGAATGCATCTAACGCGTTTACGCTTGCATGATTTTCGTTGTTTCGAGGCTGCGGAAATACAGCCTGAGCCAACAATCAACGTCATTACCGGTGACAACGCCTCGGGCAAAACAACCTTGCTCGAGGCGATCTATTTTCTAGGTCGCGGACAATCCTTTCGGCAATCCGGACCCCGCCCGGCGATTCGAGCGGGCGCGGATGCGTTCACTGTCACCGGGGAAATCGCTGTACCTGATGGGCGCGCCCACCGTCTGGGCGTTAGCCGCGACAAGCGAGGTATTCGCTATCGCAAGGACGGCGAAGCCGATACGAGCCGTATCGATTTAATCAACACGCTCCCATTACAGATGGTCGACCCGAACGTCCATCGGCTGCTCGAACAGGGCCCACGTTATCGCCGCCATTTTCTGGACTGGGGTGTGTTTCACGTGGAACACGCGTTTTTTCCAGCATGGCGTCGTTTCCGGCGCGCACTGAAACAACGCAACCGCGCCCTCAAAGCAAGGCTCCCGAAGCCGGATATCATCGTCTGGGATGCGGAGCTGGTACGCGCGGCGGAAATCGTGGACGCCTCGCGCCGGGCTTATATCGACCACCTGTACGAAAACCTGCCAAGCCGCACGGCGCGTTTACTCGGCAACGAACCAGTCATATTGGATTACGACTGCGGCTGGCGTGGTGATCACGGCTATGGCGCGGCCTTGGCAGCTGGCCTCGACCAGGATCTACGGGCAGGGTTTACCCAACAGGGACCACATCGCGCGGATTTGCGCGTCTCTATTGCAAGCGCGTTCGCCCGGGATTGGGTTTCCCGCGGGCAACAGAAGATACTGACCACAGCAATGCTGCTTACGCAGGCGCAGCTGCTTTATGTTCGGCGCCATGTGCGGCCGGTATTGTTGATCGATGATATGGCCGCCGAATTGGGCAGGCGTTATCGTGAGGTGCTCGCCGAAGAAATCGCCGCCCTCGGCGGCCAGTGTTTTCTGACTTTTCTCGAGCCTGGCCTCGTACCCGAGGCCGTACGCGGCGGCGCCATGTTCCACGTGGAACATGGGGTAGTCACCCGCAGCTGATCGCGCCGGACATGCTAGAATCCGCAGGTTGACTCGCACCTCTACAGCCTACGACGCGGTGACTCATGGCGGAATCTAACGGCGATTACAATTCCAGCAGTATCAAGGTACTCAAGGGCCTTGAGGCAGTTCGTAAACGCCCTGGCATGTATATCGGTGATACCGACGACGGTACCGGTTTGCATCATATGGTCTTCGAGGTCGTAGACAATGCGATCGACGAAGCCTTGGCCGGTTATTGCAACGAAATTCAGGTCATCATCCATCGCGACCAGAGCATTACCGTCACCGATGATGGTCGCGGGATTCCGGTCGATATGCACGAGGGCGAGGGCAAGCCCGCGGCAGAAGTGATCATGACCGTGCTGCATGCCGGCGGGAAGTTCGATGCCAATTCGTACAAGGTATCGGGCGGCCTGCATGGCGTGGGTGTATCCGTGGTCAACGCCCTTTCCGATCGTCTCGAACTGGATATTCATCGCGATGGTCAGCGTTATCGCCAGACGTACTCCATGGGCGAGCCATTGGACGAGTTGACCGCAACGGAGAAAACCAACCGTACCGGCACCTCTATCCATTTCCATCCCAGTGCCGATGTATTCGCCAATATCGCGTACAGCTACGACATTCTTGCCAAGCGGCTCCGTGAGCTGTCGTTTCTGAACTCCGGCGTGCGTATTCGGCTGCGGGAAGAGGCCAGCGAGCGCGATGTCGTGTTCGAGTATGAAGGCGGTATTCGTGCCTTCGTCGAGAACTTGAACGAGAACAAGACACAGTTGCACGAAACCGTGTGCTATTTCACGGCCGAACGCGACGATATCGTCGTCGAGGTCGCCATGCAGTGGAACGACTCCTATCAGGAGAGCGTGTTCTGCTATACCAACAATATCCCGCAGCGTGATGGCGGTACCCATCTGGCGGGTTTTCGTGGCGCGCTTACGCGCACGCTCAATGGCTATATCGAATCCGAAGGCCTGGCCAAGAAGGAAAAGGTCGCGCCGGCGGGGGACGACGCGCGCGAAGGCCTCACGGCGGTTGTCTCGGTCAAGGTTCCGGACCCGAAATTCTCTTCCCAGACCAAGGAAAAGCTGGTCTCTTCCGAAGTGCGGGCCGTGGTCGAATCGACGGTCAATGAGCATCTGAGCGATTTTCTTCTTGAAAATCCGAAGGATGCCAAGGTCATCGCCAGCAAGGTGATCGAAGCCGCGCGCGCCCGCGATGCGGCACGCCGTGCGCGCGACATGACCCGTCGCAAGGGCGCGCTGGATGTGGCCGGTCTGCCCGGCAAACTCGCCGACTGCCAGGAAAAGGATCCCTCGCGTTCCGAACTGTTCCTGGTGGAGGGCGACTCGGCCGGTGGCTCGGCCAAACAAGGGCGCGATCGCCACAATCAGGCCATTCTGCCGCTCAAGGGCAAGATTCTGAACGTCGAGAAAGCACGCTTCGACAAGATGCTGTCGTCGGTCGAGGTCGGTACCTTGATCACCGCGTTGGGCTGCGGTATTGGTCGCGACGAGTTCGATCCGGCCAAGCTGCGTTATCACCGCATCATCATCATGACCGACGCCGACGTGGACGGCTCGCATATCCGAACGCTGCTGTTGACGTTCTTCTATCGACAGATGTTCGAGTTGATCGAAGCGGGTTATGTCTATATCGCGCAGCCGCCGTTGTACAAGGTGAAAAGCGGCAAGCAGGAGTACTACGTCAAGGACGATAAGGAACTGGGCAACTATCTGCTGCGTTTGGCGCTGAGCAAGGCCGAGTTACGGGTCGAGGCCGACACGCCGCCGGTTTCCGACGATGCGCTGGCGAGCCTGGCGCATCGCTATATGGGCATGCTCGAGGATATCGACCGGCTGACCCGTCGCTTCGATCCGGCCACCCTCAAGGAAATGACCTATCTTCCCCCGGTCACCCCGGAAACCTTCTCCGATGCGAGTTATATGCAGGATTGGGCGGCCCAGCTACAGAGCCGGCTGGATGCGCGCAACGAAGCGCGTCATCGCTACGAAGTCCAGATCAAGCCCGCCGACGAACAACGCCCGTTGCACCTGCAGGTGACTCGTTATAGCCACGGCATTCCGCATACCTTTGTCTGGCACGAGGATTTCTTCACCGGTGAGGAATACCAGCGCATGGCGAAACTCGGTAACGAGTTGCTCGCGCTGATGGGCGACGGCGCACAGGTCAGCCGTGGCGAGCGTTCCGAGGCGGTCGAGACCTTCGAACAGGCGTATGAGTGGTTGTTGGCCGAGGCCAAGCGCGGTCAGCACGTTCAGCGCTACAAGGGCCTGGGCGAGATGAACCCGGACCAGCTTTGGGAAACCACGATGGATCCGAATACGCGGCGCCTGATGCAGGTCAAGATCGACGACGCGGTTGGTGCCGATCAGATATTTACCACGCTCATGGGCGATCACGTCGAACCACGGCGCGAATTCATCGAGCGCAATGCGCTGATGGTGTCCAATCTGGATATCTAGCCTTGGACAAGGCCGGGCCTCTCGGCCGTGGGCGAAGAAAAAGGCGGCTTGCTAGCCGCCTTTTTTATGTCGGCGGGCAGGGTCCTGGGCAATGATGGACTCGGCCGCGCTTGCCAGATCGTCGTAGACGGCCACTGTTTCCAGTGCGGGATCCGTCGGGTCGACCGGCTTGCCGGTCCGTACCAACATCGGTGTCGCACCCGCGGCACGTGCGGCCTCGATATCGGACGCGCTGTCGCCCACGAAGGGCGTGTCGGTCAGCGAGCGGCCAAAGCGCTTGCCGATATCGTCGAGCAGGCCGGTCGCCGGCTTGCGGCAGTGGCAGTTGTCGTCGGGTCCGTGGGGACAGAAGAAGATGCCGTCCAGATGGGTGCCGATATCGGCCAGCATTCGGGTCATCTTGTCGTGGATGGCAAACAGCGTGTCGTAATCGAACAGGCCTCGGGCCAACCCGGACTGGTTGCTTGCCACCACGACCCGAAAACCCGCGTTCTTGAGCTTGAGGATAGCCTCAAGGCTGCCAGGGATCGGGCGCCACTCGGCCGGCGACTTGATGTAATCGTCGCTGTCCTCGTTGATGACGCCGTCGCGATCGAGAATGATGAGTTTCATGCTGCCCAGCCGGACCGTGTGTCGGGTCTTTCAGTCTAATCGCTGTGTTCGAGCGATAGGCAGGAAATATCTGCGACCTGCCGGCAGAGCCGATCCAGCGCGCCCAGCAATGCAAGCCGGTTACGGCGTAGCGTCTCGTCCTCGGCCATGACCATGACCTGGTCGAAAAAGCCGTCCAGCGGCCGAGCCAGCGCGGATAGCGCACGCAACGCCCCGGCCGGATCGTTCGCGGCCATCGACTCGGCGACCGCTTCGCGTTGTGTGCGGTAGGCTTCGGCGAGCTCGCGTTCGGCCGACTCCTGGAGGGTGTTGCTGTCGAAGCGACGGTCGTCGGCTTCATCGGCGTTGCGGCGCAGAATGTTACGAATACGCTTGTGCGCGCCGCATACGATCTGCGCGTCGGCATCGCGGCCGAAGTCATCAACCGCGCGGATACGCCGATCAAAATCCACCAGATCGGTCAGCCCGAGGTCGGCCACAGCGTCGAAGCGATCGCCGGCGATGCCTTGATCGGCATAGTAGCCGCGCAAACGTTCCATGTGGAACATCCACAAGGCATCGAGCGTATCGGGGTCGGCATCGACCGGCTGGCTGGCCAGCGCCGCCCCCAGTTCTGCGCGCAGATCGAGAACGAGGCCGGCCTCGATGACCGTACGCAGCACGCCAAGGGCGGCACGACGCAGGCCGAATGGGTCCTTGTCGCCACTCGGGCGCCGACCGATGGCGAAAATGCCGCTAAGCGTGTCGAGTCGGTCGGCCAGGGCGAGTGCGCGCCCAGCAGGCGTCGCGGCGATATCTGCGCCGGCACGCGCGGGCGCATACTGTTCGGCAATCGCATCCGCCACGGCAGCGGGCTCGCCGTCTTCGCGGGCGTAGTAATAGCCCATCAGGCCCTGCAGATCGGGGAACTCGCCCACCATCTCAGTGAGCAGATCCGTCTTGGCCAGAACCGCTGCACGTTCGATGATGTCGGATTTCGCGCCCGTGGGTTCGACCAGACGCTTGCCGAGTGCTGCAATACGCGCGCTCTTGTCGGCCAGCGAACCCAGCGACTGCTGAAAGGTCACACGGGCCAGCCCGTCGACATGATGCGCCAGGCCCTGGCCACGGTCCTGATCCCAGAAGAACAGTGCATCGGACAGGCGCGGTCGGACCACGCGTTCGTTACCCGCGATTACCTGGGCCACATCGCGGCTTTCGATATTCGCGACGGTAATAAAACCGGCCAGCAGTTCGTGCGCGTCGTTCTCGATCGGGAAATAGCGTTGGTGTTCCTGCAACGTCGAAATCAAGACCTCGCGCGGCAGCACCAGAAAGCGCTCGTCGAAGCGACCGGCAATACCCACCGGCCATTCCACCAGCGCGGTCACTTCTTCGACCAGTGCATCGTCGATCAACGCGTGCCCGCCAAAGTCGGCCGCGACCTGTTCGACCTGTTCGACGATGCGCTGCTTGCGCGCATCCGGGTCGACTACGACCTGAGCGGTATATAGGGCCTGGGCATAGTCGTCGGCCTGGGTCAGCTCGACCGGCCCCGGGTGGTGAAAACGATGGCCGTACGTCTGACGACCGGCACCGTGCCCGAAAACCTGCAGCGGCAGAATATCTGCGCCGTGCAGCGCCGTGACCCAGTGCACAGGGCGTACGAATGCGGCCTCGCTGTTGCCCCAGCGCATGAGCTTGGGAATGGGCAGGCGTTTGAGCGCCTGGTCGACCGCAGGCTGCACGAGCGTCGCGATCGGCTGGCCCGGTTCGGTGGCTCGGTAGACCAGTCGCTCGCCCTTGTCGCTATCCTGGGTTTCCAGCGCGTCCACCGTGGTGCCTAGCGAGCGGGCAAAACCCTCGGCTGCCTTGGTCGGCTTACCGGCGTCGTCGTAGGCGATGGCCAGCGTTGGTCCCGCCTTTTCGACTGCACTGGGTTCGGTGGCTGCGGCGACATCGGCAATCGCGACCGCCAGGCGTCGCGGCGTGGCAAAACGCGTGCTCGCGCCAAGCGCGAGTCCGGCTTGCGACAGGGCATCGGTGACACCCTGCGCAAACGCATCGGCGAGGCTGCGCATCGCCTTGGGCGGCAGTTCTTCGACGCCGATTTCGATGAGTAGCGTAGCGGTCATGCAGCCTCGTCGTCGTTCTTGAGCAGCGGAAAACCAAGCGCCTCGCGCGCGGCGTAATAGGCCTGGGCACAGGCGCGGGCAAGCGTGCGTACACGCAGGATGTAACCCTGGCGCTCGGTCACCGATATGGCGTGACGTGCGTCCAGCAGGTTGAAGGTGTGCGAGCACTCGAGCATGCGTTCGTAGGCCGGCAGGGCCAGTTCGGCAGCGACCAGGCGCTGGCACTCGGCCTCAAGGGCATCGAAATGCGTGAACAGCGCGGCGACATCGGCCTGTTCGAAGTTGTAGCGCGACTGTTCGACTTCGTTCTGGTGAAACACATCGCCGTAATAGAGCGTGCCGGCTGCCGAGTCCGACCAGACCAGATCGTAGACGCTCTCCACGTTCTGGATATACATGGCGATACGCTCCAGCCCGTAGGTGATCTCGCCCGATACCGGCCGACAATCCAGACCGCCGGCCTGCTGGAAATAGGTGAACTGGGTGATCTCCATGCCGTTGAGCCAGATTTCCCAGCCCAGCCCCCAGGCGCCAAGTGTCGGCGACTCCCAGTTGTCTTCCACGAAGCGTACGTCGTGAATCGACATATCCAGGCCGAGCGCTTCCAGCGACTGCAGATAGAGCGACTGGATATTGTCCGGTGACGGCTTGAGCAGTACCTGAAACTGATAGTAATGCTGCAGGCGGTTCGGGTTGTCGCCGTAGCGGCCGTCGGTCGGCCGGCGCGAGGGCTGTACGTAGGCCGCGCGCCACGGCTCCGGGCCGATCGCGCGTAAAAACGTCGCCGGATGGAAGGTGCCGGCACCGACGGGCATATCCAAGGGCTGCACGATGGCACACCCCTGCTCGGCCCAGAACTGCTGCAGCCTAAAGATGAGCTGTTGGAAATCCATGCAAACTGTCCTGTGTTCGAGCGCGGAGTATAACGAAACAGGCCAGCCACCGGGTCTTGCGCGCCACCGCCCAATCAAAGTGCATAGATCTTCAATTGCACTATTTAGGTGCGGTATGCGTCCTGTTTTAGTGCGATGAGCGCCGCAGTGACCCGAAAACAGGCAAAGATGACGTGGCACGGATTCTGCCTTTATAGTGGCTATCCTCGTTGCTCTGCACCAGACAGTTCAACCGGGTTCTACATACAAGGAGTCATCAATGGCGAGTAGCGAAGCGCTCAAGCTGATCAAGGAAACCGAGGCGAAGTTCGTTGACTTCCGCTTCTGCGATACGCGCGGTAAGGAACAGCACGTCACCATGCCGGCGCATGTGGTCGACGAAGAGTTCATGGAAGAAGGCAAGATGTTCGACGGCTCGTCAATCGACGGCTGGAAGGGCATCAACGAGTCCGACATGGTGCTCATGCCTGATGACAGCACCGCCGTGCTGGATCCGTTCTTCGAAGAACCCACGGTCATCATCCGCTGCGACGTACTCGAACCCAACACCATGATGGGTTACGAGCGCGATCCGCGTACCGTCGCCAAGCGTGCCGAGGCCTATCTGGCTTCGACCGGTATCGCGGATACCGCCTACTTTGGCCCGGAAGCCGAATTCTTCGTGTTCGATTCGGTCACCTGGCAGAACGAAATGAAGGGCGCCGGTTTCGCCATCGACTCCGAAGAAGGCTACTGGAACAGCGCCAAGCAGTATCCGGAAGGCAACATGGGTCATCGCCCCGGCATCAAGGGCGGTTATTTCCCGGTTCCCCCGGTGGACAGTCATCAGGACATGCGCTCGGCCATGTGTCTGGCCATGGAAGAAATGGGCCTGACCGTGGAAGTGCATCACCACGAAGTGGGCACCGCCGGTCAGGGCGAGATCGGCATGCTGTTCAATACGCTGGTCAAGAAAGCCGACGAAACGCTGATCTACAAGTACTGCGTGCACAACGTGGCCCACAGCTTCGGCCGCACGGCGACGTTCATGCCCAAGCCGCTGGTCGGCGATAACGGTTCCGGCATGCATGTGCATCAGTCGCTGTCCAAGGACGGCAAGAACATCTTCTCGGGTGAAGAATACGGCGGCCTGTCCGAGGAAGCGCTGTACTACATCGGCGGCATCATCAAGCACGCCAAGGCGATCAACGCCTTTGCCAATGCCTCGACCAACAGCTACAAGCGTCTGGTCAAAGGCTTTGAAGCGCCGGTACTGCTGGCTTATTCGGCCCGTAACCGTTCGGCTTCGATCCGTATTCCGTGGGTATCCAGCCCGAAGGCACGTCGTATCGAAGTGCGTTTCCCGGATCCGACCGCCAACCCCTATCTCGCCTTCGCGGTGATGATGATGGCCGGTCTCGACGGCATCCAGAACAAGATCCATCCGGGCGAAGCCATGGACAAGGATCTCTACGACCTGCCGCCGGAAGAGGAAAAAGCGATCCCGACCGTCGCCCAGTCGCTGGAAGAAGCGCTGCAGGCGCTTTCCGACGACCGCGACTTCCTCAAGAAGGGCGACGTGTTCACCGACGACCTGATCGACGGTTATATCGAACTCAAGATGGAAGAAGTGCTGCGCATGAAGATGAGCACGCATCCGGCCGAGTTCGACATGTACTACTCCTGCTAAGGCAGGACCCCCGCTTCAGGGGAGGCCGGGGCTTGCGTGCATAGCCGCGCGACGCCTCTGGCCGGCAGGGCGCGTCCGTTTATCGGATGCGCCCTTTTTTATGGCCGCGCTTCGCGCTAGATTGAACCCATGAAAATCTTTCTTACGCCGTTATTGTTTCTGTTTGCCGCCGTGGGTAGTGCACAGGCCGATGTCTATACCTGGGTGGATGCTCAGGGCGTGCGCCATTACAGCGACAGTGCGGCAGGACCCGGGGCCAAGCGTGCCAACCTGCCCGGCTTGCAGTCAGTCGATGGTAATCCCGATGCGCTCCAGCAGCTTCAGGCCGCCTCGGATCGAGCACGCGCGAAGAAACAGACCGCAGGCTCGCGCATGCCCGAGCTGATCAGCCCCGAGCCGGAACAGACCTTTCGCGATGCGCGCGGTATCGTGCCGGTGTCGGTAAGCATCAACGGCACCGGTGAGCTGCGCGATGGCGAGCAGATCACCTACTATCTTGATGGCAGCCCGATCCCGCAGTCGCCCAGCGATGCGACCCAGCTCGAGCTCGGCAACGTCCCGCGTGGCATGCATACGCTCAGCGCCGCCTTGCTCTATCAGGGCACCGAAATCCGGCGTACCGAGCCGGTGACCTTCTACATGAAACCGCCCTCGGCGATTTCACCGGTCAACAATAATCAGAACACGGATGGCGATGCCGGCGAGCCCTCCGGCACCACAACGGCCGCGCCATCGGCCGGCAATGTCGGCGGCGCGCCCGGCACGCCCAAGCTCAATGCCACCCCGAGCGCCCCGCCACCGAGCTGAAGTGGCCCGCACGGGCGAGTATGGGGGCAAGCGCCTCTCGATTAGGTACAAAGTTCAGCATGACGCGTGCGCATCAGAGTCCCTGTGCTTCGCACCGTCTGTCTTTCGCGTTATTCGCGTGTTTTGACGTTCATGTGTGCCCAAGCTGCCTGCTTGAGAAGAGCCAACTGAGTTTCATATATACGCAAGCACGGCCTTGCCGAACGTACGGCTGAAAGCGGCATCGCCGCACGAGTGAAGACCGTGCATGGCCCGTCGATCGGCGGCGATAAAAGTCACGACCCGTTTTACCGCGTTGTGCACTATGCTGGTGCATAGACGTCGCCGGGCCTGTGCGTGTACGCGCGCCCGGCACTGGCCCGAGTCTTGCTTTTAGCTGCCTCATGAGTTCACGCGACAGTATCGGCGTTCGCCCCGACACCATTCTCGACAACCTCAAAACCGCGGTGGTGTGTCTGGATTCGCGCCTGCGGGTGACGTATCTGAATACGGCCAGCGAAATGCTGTTTGGTGTGTCGGCACGTCATTGCGGCAGCGAGCCGTTCGATCGGGCGCTGCCCTATCTGGCCGACCATCGTGAAAAACTCGAATCGGCCCTGATGGAAGGCGCGGCGTTCACCGAGCGCGAACTGTATCTGCGCGCCGGCGGCGGCGATCCGCTGACCGTCGACTGCACGGTGACCCCGTTTACCGACCGCAACGGCGCGGCGGCCCTGCTGCTGGAGTTTCTCTCGCTCGATCGTCAGTTGCGTATTTCGCGCGACGATCAGATGCGGGTTCAGAATCTGGCCAACCGCGAAATGATTCGCGGCCTCGCCCACGAGATCAAGAACCCGCTCGGCGGTTTGCGCGGGGCAGCCCAGCTGCTCGAGCGCGAAATCGACGACGAGGAGCTCAAGGAATTCACCACGGTCATCATCCGTGAAGCCGATCGGCTGCAGAACCTCGTCGATGGTCTGCTCGGCCCGCGGCGACCACCCAACAAGCAGCCGCTCAATATCCACGAGCCGCTCGAGCATGTGCGGGCATTGATCAATTCCGATCTGCCGCCGGATATTACCCTCAAGCGCGATTTCGACCCCAGCATTCCCGAAATCAAGGCCGATCGCGAGCAGCTCATTCAGACGTTTTTCAATCTGGTCGGCAATGCGGTCACCGCGCTCGAAGGCAGCGGCGACATCGTACTGCGTACACGCACCCAGCGTCTGTTCACCATCGGCGGCACCCAGCATCGGCTGGTCGTGCGCGTGGATGTCATCGACAACGGCCCGGGTATTGCCCGCGAGCTATTGCCGCGCATTTTTCATCCGATGGTCAGTTCGCGTGCCGAAGGTACCGGCATGGGGTTGCCGATCGCGCAATATCTCATTCATCTGCATCACGGGCTCATCGAATGCGAAAGCCGCCCGGGTCAGACCGTATTCAGCGTAATCCTGCCCCTGGAGGCCAGTGATGACTAGGCGAGTTTTCCTGTCCATGCGACCGCCTGCCGTGTATACGGCAGCGCCCATTACGGCCACCACGGCGAGCCTGCGATGAGTATTGCCAACACCGGCACACTGACGGCCTGGATCGTCGACGACGATGAATCCATTCGCTGGGTGCTCGAACGCGCCCTCAAGAGTGCCGATATCGATGTACGCAGTTTTCCCGGCGGCGCGGAACTGCTCGATGCCATCGAGGAAAACACCCCCGACGTATTGCTCACCGATATCCGTATGCCGGGTATTTCCGGCCTGGATCTGCTCGATCGTGTCCGCGCGATCAAGCCCGATCTGCCGATCATCATCATGACCGCGCATTCCGATCTGGACAGCGCGGTATCGGCCTATCGCGGCGGTGCGTTCGAATACCTGCCCAAGCCGTTCGATCTGGATGAAGCCGTCGAGCTGGTCACGCGCGCGGCGCGCCTGGCCCGTGAAGACGAACCCGAAAGCGAAGCCGCCAAACCGCAGGCCTCGATCATCATTGGCGAAGCGCCGGCGATGCAGGAGGTGTTTCGTGCGATCGGGCGCCTGTCGGCATCGAATATCACGGTGCTGATCACCGGCGAATCGGGGACCGGCAAGGAACTGGTCGCCCATGCCCTGCACGAGCACAGCCCGCGCGCGAGTCGGCCGTTCATCGCCGTGAATACGGCCGCGATCCCGAAGGATCTGATGGAGTCCGAGTTCTTCGGCCACGAGAAAGGCGCGTTCACCGGCGCGGCCGCGCAGCGGCGCGGGCGTTTCGAACAGGCCCACGGCGGTACGCTGTTTCTCGACGAAATCGGCGATATGCCGGCCGATCTGCAAACGCGCTTGTTGCGCGTACTCCAGGACGGCCAGTTCTATCGTGTGGGTGGGCACACGCCGGTGTCGGTGGATGTGCGCATTATCGCCGCCACCAACCAGGAACTGGAAAAAGAGGTCCGTAAGGGCCGTTTCCGTGAGGATCTGTTTCACCGGCTCAATGTCATCCGTCTGCGTGTGCCGCCGCTGCGCGAACGCCGTGAGGATATTCCGCTATTGCTGGAATTCTTTCTCGGCCGTGCCGCGCGCGAACTCAATATGGAGCTCAAGACCCTGAGCAAGCAGGCCAGCCAGTTTTTGAGCGCGCTCGACTGGGCCGGCAATGTGCGCCAGCTGGAAAACCTGTGTCGCTGGCTCACGGTAATGGCGCCGGGGCGTGAAGTGGTACTCGAGGACCTGCCCCAGGAATTGCGCGACGGCAGCGCCATGCCGGCCGCCAACGCAGCCACGCCGATGGTGAGCCCCGCGACGGCCGCCGAGCCCGAGCCGGCCATGCCATCGACGGATACCCCACCGGCCGCGGCCAGCGTCGAGGCCCTAGCGACGGCCACCGGCTGGGACGATCAGCTTGCCCAGTGGGCCGAAGCCCGTCTGGCCGAGGGCGCCGACCATCTGCTCGATGAAGCCATCCCCAGCCTCGAACGGGTGATGATTCGTGCAGCATTGGCGCGCACCGATGGTCATCGCCAGGAAGCCGCACGGCTGCTCGGCTGGGGGCGCAATACCCTCACCCGCAAGATCAAGGAGCTGGGCATGGAGTCCGAAACGGCCTGATCGCGGGCGCTGACCGCGCGACCGCGCTGGCGGCGCGCGGGTTTCACGTGAATCGTGGCGGGTACTGCGATCGATCTCCGGTCCGTAGCACTTTGCGGCTCAGCCATCACTGTTAAGCTCGACGACCGCCAAACACCCTGCGCTCAAGGTCATGTCGAAGCTTAAAACCATGCAGGAACGCCCGCCGCTCGGCTATCGCGCGTCTACCTGTCGGCGCGCCGCATCGGAATGTATGCGATGTGTCTGATCGCCTTTGCCTGGCAAGCCCATGCCGAATTCGATCTGATCGTGGCCGCTAACCGCGATGAATTTCATGCCCGGCCAACCGAGCCCGCGCACTGGTGGCAGCAACCGGTCGACGTATTCGGCGGGCGCGACCTGCAGGCCGGTGGGGCCTGGTGCGCGGCCGATCGCCAGGGACGGTTTGCCGCGGTGACCAATGTGCGCGAGCCGACGCGTGAAGGCCCGGCCCGCTCGCGTGGTTTGCTGGTACGCGATTATTTCGCCGCTCGGCGCGATGCGGGCGAATGGGCGGCGCACGTGCATGAAACCGGCGCCGAATACGGGCCGTTCAATCTGCTGGTTGGCGATCGCGAACAGCTTTGGTTCGTCTCCAACCGCGGGCCGGTGCGCAAGTTGTCACTACGCCCCGGCGTGCATGCCATCTCCAACGGCAGCTGGGGCGATCACTGGCCCAAGACCGAAGCCGCGCAAGCCCGGCTGCGTACGCGTATCGAAGCCGGCGATCTTCAGGCCGAGTCGTTGTTCACCCTGCTGGCCGATACCGATACGGCGCCGCGTGATGCCCTGCCGGATACCGGCATCGACACGGAGCGTGAACATTTTCTCTCCCCGCTTTTCATTCGCAGCGGACACTACGGCACGCGTGCATCGACCGTGATCAAACGCGGCTACGACGGCGCGGTGGCTTTCCACGAACGCGGTTTCGATGCCGATGCGCAGCCGACGCATACGATCGACGAACACTGGCGCAGCTTTTGAGAATCTTGTAGTCATGACCCAATCACAACCATCCGGTGAACGCGACATACGACCCTACGGCAGCTGGCCATCGGCGATTACCGCCGATAATGTCGCCGCCGCCGGGCGCAAGCTCAGCGATGTCTGTATCGATCGCGCCCGTGCAACGCCCGGGCCCTACTGGATTGAAAGCCGCCCGGAAGAAGCCGGGCGCAATACGATCATGGCGCTGGAGGCCCAGGGCGCGGCCGTCTCGCTGCTCGACGCGCCGCTGAGCGCGCGTAGCGCGGTACACGAATACGGCGGCGCGGCGTTTACCGTGCATGACGGCACACTCTGGTTCGTCAACGCGGCCGATCAGGTCATTTATCGTCGCGCTGTCGATGGCACGATCACGCCGGTCAGTGCGCCGGATGACGCCGCGCGTTTTGCCGATCTGCAGTACGATCCGCACCATGCCCGGCTGTTCGTGGTGGCCGAAACACCGCGCGCCGATGCCGAGCCGAAAGCCACCATCGAAACCATCGCCGCCGACGGCACCCGCCAGGTCGTTGCCGAAGGCCACGATTTCTATGCCAGCCCGCGGCTGGCCCCGGATGGCAAGCGACTGGTCTGGCTTGCCTGGAATCATCCCGATATGCCCTGGGATGCCAGCGAACTCTGGCAGGCCGACATCGCGGCCGATGGCTGTCTCGGCTCTCCCCACCGTCTGTGGGCGCCGGCCGATGCGTCGTTGTTCGGCCCACGGTTCGATCGCCGCGGGCGGCTGCATATCGTCTGCGACGAAAACGAATGGTGGAATATCTATCGTGAACGTCGCGATACGACCGGCTTCGAAGCACTGACCCACGAACGCGCCGAATTCGGTGTGCCGCAATGGGTGTTCGGCCAGAGTACCTATGCCTTTACCGACGATGGCCGGCTAATTGCGCTCGCCAGCGCGGCGGGCGTCTGGCGTATCGGCGAAGTCGATCGAGACAGTGGTGAGTTCAGGCCCTGGCCGCTGGCCTGGGATTTCTACGAACAGATCCAGGCGCTGGGTGATGACATCGTGGTGGTGGCCGCCAATGCCCGGACGCCCAAGCAGCTCGTGGCTATCGATCGCGAGGCCGCTGCGCGGGTTGTGCGTGCGACCGACGGCCTGCCTGCCGATGCGGCGCTTGCCATGCCGGAGCCGGTGAGCTGGCCCACTGCCGATGGCGATAACGCGCACGGGCTCTACTATGCGCCCACCAGCCATAGCTGCCGGGCGCCCGCGAACGAGCGCCCGCCGCTGATTCTCAAATGCCACGGCGGGCCGACCGGGGCGACCAGCACGGCACTGGATGCCCGTATTCAGTACTGGACCTCGCGCGGCTATGCGGTGCTCGATGTGAACTATCGCGGCAGTACCGGCTACGGGCGCAGCTATCGCCAGAAACTCACCGGGGCCTGGGGCGTGGCCGATGTCGCCGACTGCGGATACGGCGCCCGGTATCTGGCCGAACGCGGGCTGGTCGACGGCCAGCGTGTACTCATATCCGGCAGCAGCGCAGGGGGTTATACCGTGCTGTGCGTACTCACGTTCACCGATATCGCGGCCGCCGGCGCGAGCTATTACGGCATCGGCGATCTGCGCCGGTTAATGGCCTCGACGCACAAGTTCGAGTCGCGCTATCTGCACCGGCTCATCGGCGCCGACGATGCGCTGCTCACCCAGCGCTCGCCGCTGGCCCATGCCGAGCAGCTGCGTTGTCCGGTGCTGTTCCTGCAGGGGCTCAAGGACAAGGTGGTGCCGCCCGACCAGGCCGAAACCATGGCTGCGGCATTGCGCGATCGTGGGGTGCCGGTGGCCTATGTCGTGTTTGCCGAAGAGCGCCACGGTTTTCGCGATGCGGCCAACATCCGCACCGCGATCGAATCCGAGCGGGCGTTTTATACGCGCGTACTCGGTATCGCCGGCGTTGGCGACTGTATGCAGCTGGCGATCGACAATTTCGAAGCCGCGCCCCCGGCCGATTAACAGCCCGGCATCGCGAGTTGCGTCAGCGACGTACTAGGACGAACGCATGGGCCGTGATGTTGTTGGCGTGGCCCGTCAGGCGTTTGCGGTAACCTAGTTGGCAAGGGCTACAGGGTTCGGCAGGGCAAGCGTGGGCAATGGCCCTGCTGGGACAAGCGAATTTTCGGGTGGGTATTCGAGTATCGTGATCGGGCGCTATCGCAGAGTCTTGAAACGGCGGCATCTGCCGCTGGTGTTGGTGATCGCGCTCGCCGGTGTGCTCGTACGCCCGGCCGCGGCCGACACGGTCAATATCCGTATCGACGGCATCGACGACCCCTTGCTTGCCAACGTACGCAATTCGTTGTCGGTGGCCGCCGAGCACGAAGCGCCCTGGTCGGCCGGCAAGATTCGCCGCCTGTATCGGCTGGCGCCCAACGAGATCAAGAGCGCGCTTGCGCCGTACGGGTATTACAACCCGAGCATCAAGCAGACGCTCAAGGAGCCGGCGGACGACAGCGATACCTGGCAGGTGCGTTTTCGTATCGACCACGGGCCGCAGACAACCGTAACCGCGCTCAATCTTGCCGTACGCGGGCCGGGTGACGAACTGCCTGAAATCCGCGAAGCGTTGCGCGCGACCAACCTGGCCACGGGCAAGCGCCTGATCCATTCGCAGTACACCGCGACCAAGAATGCGCTGTATACCGCGGCCTATGATGCGGGTTATCTCGATGCGCGTTTCAGCCAGTCGGCGATTCGGGTACGCCCGGACGACAATACCGCCGCGATCGATCTGGTACTCGATACCGGCGAGCGCTACTACTTTGGCGATGTGACCTTCGACCAGGACGTGCTCAACGACAACTTCGTGCAACGTTTTGTGCCGTTCAAGGCGGGCGAGCCGTTCAATGCCGATCGGTTGGTGGATTTGCAGCTGATCCTCTCGGATACCGATTATTTCAACAAGATCGCGATCCAGGCCCAGCGCGGCGAGGCCGAACGCCAGGCCCCCATCGAAGACTGGCTGTTCGATATTCTCTACCCGCCGGACGACCCGTTGATCAGTATTGGCCGCCTGGAAGTACCGGTTATGGTCAACGCCGAGGCCAGCAAACCCCAGAGCTACGAAATCTCCGGTGGTTACGGGACCGATACCGGCCCGCGGGTGGGTTTCGGCGTGAAGTTCCGGCACCTGAACAAGCGCGGGCATCAGTTTCGTAGCGACCTGCGCCTGTCGGCGGTGCAGCAGGCGCTGCAAGCCTCCTACGATATTCCCATCGCCAATGTCGCCAGCGACAAGCTCAGCTTTACCGCCAATGTCTCCAACGAGGATTTCGGCGATATCACCTCGATCAACTACGGTATCGGCGCGGTACGCGATACCGCCTGGTCGCTCGGGCGCAAGCGGGCCTATATCAATCTCGAGCGCGAAACCTACGATCTGGGCGACGACGTGGGCGACCGGACCGCCACGCTGCTGTATCCGGGCTATACCATTACGTTGCAGAAAGCCGATGACCTGCTCAGTACGCGCAAGGGTGTGAGTGCATCGCTGGATGTACATGGCGGCAGCGAATCGCTGGCCTCGAGTGTGGATTTTTTCCAGGCCAAGGTGAGCGGCAATGCGGTACTGCCGCTGACCGCGAAATCACGGCTGTTGCTGCGTAGCCAGTTCGGTGCGATCGAAGTCGACGATTTCGAGGAACTGCCGCCCTCGCAGCGGTTTTTCACCGGCGGCGATCGGACCGTGCGTGGCTACGGCTATCAGCAGATCAGCCCGGAAAACGCCGATGGCGACAATATCGGCGGGCGCTATCTGGTGGTGGGCAGCATCGAAGCCGATTACAAGGTCTACAAGGACTACGGCATCGCGGCCTTCTTCGACGCCGGTGACGTGGCCAATACCACGAGCTTCGATCTCAAGCGCGGCGTGGGCATCGGCTTTCGCTGGGCTTCGCCGGTCGGCCAGATTCGGCTCGATCTGGCGCATCCGCTGGACGATCCGGACAGCGATTTTCGTATCCACTTCAGTCTTGGCCCCGATCTGTGAGCGAACGCGACGACGCCCCCAACGCCCAGCCTGAGCACAACCAGGCACCGACGGCGCCAGACAAACCGGCCCCCAAAAAACGTTCGCGCGCCTGGCGTATCGTCAAATGGACGCTGTTCGTATTGTTGGTGGTGGTACTCGTGCTGGTGGGTCTGATCGCCTGGGTCGCGACCACGCGCAGCGGTCTGGACTTCGCCTGGGGCCAGATCGGCCCGCGCCTGCCCGAGGGTATTGAAGTCGCCAGCGTCGAAGGCCGGTTGATCGGCCCGCTGGAAGTACGAGGGGTGAACGTCGAAACCGAGACCATGAAGCTCTCGGTCGATGCCGTCGATCTCGACTGGGTGGCCAGCGAACTGTTCTCGGCCACTGTGCATGTACGCAATCTGGGCGTGCGCGGCGTGGATTACGAAGTCACGAAAGTGGTGGACACGCCCGAGCCCGAACAGCCATCCGAGCCTTTCAGCCTGCCGGATGCGATCGATCTGCCGGTGACGGTGCAAATCGATAACGTTGCCCTCGACAATATTTCGGCGATCACCGCCCCCGAGGCCGAGGCGTTCGTGGTCGATACTGCGCGCCTGAAAAACGCGCGTCTCGACGATGAATACTGGCGTATCGAATCGTTGACCGGCCACGGGCCGATGTTCGATGTCGATGCCCAGGCCCAGCTTGACCCGCGTGGCGGTTATGCCACCAATCTATCGCTCAATGCAGACCTGCGCCTGCCCGATCTGGCTCCGATTAGCGCCGATGCCGAGATCGAGGGCGATCTGGCCGATCTCGGCCTGCGTGCACGCGTAGCCGCGCCCTATAACCTTGCCGTCGATGGCCAGGTCACCGATGCGCTGGACAAGCCCGCCGTCGATGCGACGCTCAAGCTCGACAATACGCGCCTGCAGGCGATCCGCGCGGATCTGCCCGCGGCCGGCTTCACGGCGACGATCGGCGCCAAGGGGCCGATCGATGCGCTGGCGGTCGCTATCGATGTCGATGCGGATAGCGCCGAGTATGGGCGCGCGGCGCTGGCGGGCGCGTTGCGCTATACCGGCGATACGGTCGTTGTCGAACGACTGAACCTGTCCAGCCCGGACATGCCCGGCACGCTCGACGCCAAGGGCCAGGTGGCGTTGGCCCAAGGCAATGCCATGGATCTATCGGTCGACTGGGCCGATCTGCAATGGCCACTGTCCGGCACGCCGGCCTACCGTTCGCAAAATGGCACGGTGCGCCTGACCGGCCAGATCAGCGACTATCAACTGGCCACGAATCTCGCCTGGCAGGTGGTGGGCCAGACCGCCGGCAAGCTCAGCCTCGACGGCCACGGCAGTATGCAGGCCTTCGAGCTGGCCAAGCTCGCTATTACCGGCGGGCCCGGCGATATCAAGGGCAATGCCGCGATTCGCTGGGCGCCGGCGCTGGATGTAACGGCGCATCTGGACGGCGAACATATCAATCCGGGCGCGGTTGTCGCCGACGTACCGGGCGATTTCAATCTCGTGGCCGATATCCGCGCCAAACAGGACGGCGAGCGGGTCATCGCGAATATCGATACCCTCACCGCCCGCGGCAGGCTACGTGGCCAACCGCTACGTCTGGATGCCAAGGCCGAGTATCTGGGCGATCACGTCTTGGTGGATCGTTTCGATCTGGTCTCCGGGGCGACCGACGCCAAGATCAGTGGCCGCTTCGGCTGGACGCCCGATGCTGCGCTCGACGGGCGCTGGACGATCGATTCCAGCGACCTGTCCACGGCCTGGCCGACGCTGGCCGGCCGCTTGAAAAGCCGCGGCACGGTCAAGGGTCGGGTGGCTGCGCCCGATGTCGATGCCACGCTCACTGCGCGCAATATCGCCTTCGACGACAATCGCGTTGCCCGTGCCGATCTGAATGCGAAGGTCGACTGGTCGGGCAACAGCCGTTCCAATGTGGTGCTCGATATCGCCGGTGTGAAGGCTGCCGGCCAGACGATCGATAGCGTGGCGCTGCGCATGAACGGCACGCCCAAAGCGCATTCGATCAGCGCGAACGTGGATTCCGAAATCGCCACCGCCGACATCGGCCTCGACGGCGCGCTCGACAAGAACCACATGGACTGGCGTTATTCGCTCAAGCAGCTCAAGGCCGCCTACGGTGAACTCGCGCCCTGGACGTTGACCACCACCGCACGTGGTTCGGTTTCGGCGCGCCGCCAGTCGATCGACAATGCCTGTCTGACCTCGGGTGAGGCGCGCGTATGTCTGCGCGGTCAACACGACGACAAGGCCAGTGTCGCGCATGTCGAACTATCGGATTTTGCCTACGACTATGCGCGCATCTATTTCCCCGAGGGCCTGGATATCGACGGCACGGTATCCGGCACCATCGATGCGCGATTGCCGACCGGCGGTGATCCGGATGTGGATGCGCGTCTGAATACCAGTGCCGGCAGCGTGTCCATGACCCAGGCCGACGAAAGCGTGGTGCGGATCGTGGATATGCAGCCGGGCACGATTACCCTGCGCATGCAGCGTTCGGCCCTGGACGGGGCCATCGATCTGCCGCTCGGGCGCACCGGCGCGATCAAGGCCGATGTTGCGGTCGCCCCGGGCGCGGCGCCACTGACCGAGCGTGCGCTCAGCGGTTCGCTGAACCTGGATATTCAACGTCTGGCGGTGATCGAGAAACTCTCGCCGGAAGTCGACGAGTTCGACGGCACGATCGCCGGCCAGCTCGATCTGGGCGGCACGATCGCGCGCCCGACCGTGCGCGGTGATATTGCCTTGAATGCGTCACGGTTGGTGCTGGTCACACCCGGGTTGGTGCTCACCGATGTGCGTCTGGCGGCGACCGGGCGCGGCGATGCCATCGATATCGATGCGAGCGCGAAATCCGGAGGCGGTACGCTATCCGCCAATGGTGCGATCGCCCTCAACGACGACGGCCAGGATGTGGATCTGGCGATTCGCGGCGAGCGTTTTCAGGTCGTCAATATTCCCGATGCCACGGCCTATGTCAGCCCTGATCTGCAGGTGGCGGTTACCCCCACACGGGTCGACGTGCGCGGACGTGTGAATGTGCCCCAGGCCGCCATCACGCCGCGCGATCTACCGGCGTCGGGGGTGACCACGGTGTCCGGCGATCAGGTGATCGTGAGCGACGACGATTCCACCCCGGCTGCCGAGGCGATCAGCCGGGCCATTCATGCCGATGTGCAGGTCGTGCTGGGCGACAAGGTCCGTATCGAAGGTTTCGGGTTGAAGGCCAAGCTCACCGGCGATCTGCGCGTGGTTCAGCAGCCCGGCGATGTCACCACCGGTACCGGCGAGATCCAGATCGTCGATGGCGCCTATCGGGCGTATGGCCAGAACCTCGATATCCAGGAAGGCCGGATTCTGTTTGCCGGCGGGCCGGTCAGCGAGCCGGGCCTGGATATCCGTGCGGCACGTTACCCGGCCGAAGACATCACGGTCGGCGTGCAGGTGCGCGGCAATATCGACAAACCACGGCTGACGCTGTTTTCCGAACCCGCCATGAGCCAGTCCGAACAATTGTCGTGGCTGCTGCTCGGCCGGCCGCTCAACGGGGCGAACAGCCAGCAGTCCAGCCTGGTCGCACGCGCGGCACTGGCGCTGGGTAACAACCGCGCCAATCAGACGCTGGAAAACGTGGGCGATCGACTGGGCCTGGACGAAATCGGTATCGGCGCCGGTGCCGGCGAGTCCAGCGACAATGCCGCCTTTACCGTTGGCAAGTATCTGTCGCCCAAGCTGTATGTCAGCTACGGCATCGGTCTGTTCAACCCGGTATCGACCCTGTCGCTACGCTACACACTGAACTCGCACTGGCGCCTGGAAACCCAGTCCAGCAGTGTGGCCACCGGCGGCGATCTGATCTATTCGATCGATCGGTAGGTGAGCGATATATTCAAAAACCGCGGGCAATATCAGCTGTATTCCGTGCGCAGATCGACGCAGATTCACGCAGATGAAAAACCTGCGTGTGCGACCGGCGGTAGCCACAGCAGGCGCCGGTCGAATCCGGCAATCGGGGTCGTCAGACCGTGTCTTGATCTGCACCGATCTGCAGAGAAACCACCGCTCATTGCCTGCCTGGCGATTTGAAGCCGTGTGCGGAGGCGTGATCGGTGGATACCGCCTCGAGGAACGTACCCGACACCTTCAAAAACGCGCGCGTAGCAGTTCACACGGCGCGCCAAATGTCTTGAAGCGTTATCCGCAAATCCACGCGGGCAGAAACCTAGCGCAGAGCCGCTGACCCGTGCCGACGCTGTGAGCGCAGGCGAACCCGGATCCTTCAGGAAGGCCCGTATTGATCTGCGCGGATCTGCGTCGATCTGCGGACAAAATACGAGCGTTGTTCCAACGCGGAGCGCAACGGTGCTCGGCTTGAAATCACGTGATCTGCGGACGCTGCCTTCAGAGTGCCGCACAAATCGCGTGGTCGATCGGCTCTGTCAGCGTTGGGCGGTCAGGCTGCGGCGCATCCAGTAGATGGCAATACCCAGCCCGGCCGCCACGAGCACGGCGGCGACCAGAATCTGTTCTGCGTCGTGAATATGGGCCAGGGCATGTTCGAGCGCGCCGGCCAGATGCACACCGATGAACGTAACGGTGCCCACCCACAGCACGGTGCCGATGCTGGCCAGCACGAAGAAGCGTAACGGCGAAACACCCAGCGAGCCGAGCAGGAACGGGGTGACGTAGCGCAGCCCGTAGAGAAAGCGAAAACCGATCATTACCGGCGCGCCGTAGCGCTCGAGCAGGCGTTCGATACGGGCGATCTTGGGCTGCCAGCCAGGGCGTCGCTCCAGGGCCGGGCGGCCCATGCGCCGGCCGATATGAAAGCACAGATTATCGCCAATGATGGTGGCGATCGCGGCCGCGATCATGACGCTTTCCAGCGAAAACCAGCCGCGGTGTGCGCCGAACACGCCGAGAAGAATTGCGGTTTCGCCTTCGAACAGGCAGCCGATGGCGACCGCGAACGCGCCGAAATCGGCGATCAGCCCCTGTAGCGTTTCGATCATCGCAGCAAACGCTCGCCCAACCAGCGGCCGATGGTCGCGATCTCGGGCATGCACACCTGATGCTGCATGGGGTATTCCTTCCAGGCCACGTCGTAACCCGCATCGAGCAGATGATCACGGCTGGTCTGGCCGAGCTGTACCGGCACCACGGGATCCTGACTGCCGTGGGCCATCAGGATCGGCGTTTGTCGGTTCGCTTGGCTGGCCTCGTCTGCTAGCGTTTCGGCCAGCGGCAGATAGGTCGACAGGCCCATGATGCCGGCCAGGCGATCGGCGTGGCGCACGCCGGTATGCAGCGCGATCGCACCGCCCTGGGAAAAGCCTGCGATCACGATCGACTCGGCCGCGATGCCGCGTTCGGCTTCGCGCGCGATCAATTGTTCGATTTCGCTGGCGCTGTCGCGAATGCCTTCGGCGTCCTGCTTGTCTGCGATCGCCATGCCCTTGATGTCGTACCAGGCGCGCATGGCCATGCCGTTGTTGATGGTCACCGGCCGCGTCTTCGCATTGGGAAACACGAACCGAATACCGTGGTCCGCGCCCAGGCCGAGCTCGTCGACGATGGGTACGAAGTCATTGCCGTCGGCGCCGAGCCCGTGCAGCCAGATCACGCTGGCGCGGGCGCTGGTTTTGGGTTCGATCTCGATACAGTCGAGCATGCTTGATCGCGAAGATGAGCAAACGAGAAGGCGAAGTCTGGCCAGCCACGGCCGTGGGCGCAAGCAATTCTTCGCTTGCGTACGCGCTGGAGCAATGCGCTAGACTCCCAGATCTGTGTTTTATACAAGGATGAGTCCGACGGATTCATCTCATAGCGAGGAGATGCCATGAAAAGTCGTGCCGCCGTGGCCTGGGAAGCAGGCAAGCCGCTGACACTCGAGGAAATTGAAGTCGCGCCGCCGAAAGCCGGCGAAGTACTGGTGCGGATCGTGGCGACCGGGGTCTGCCATACCGACGCATTCACCCTCTCGGGCGCCGACCCGGAAGGGTTCTTTCCGCGCATTCTCGGCCATGAAGGCGGGGGTGTGGTCGAGGAAGTCGGCGAAGGCGTGACCAGCGTATCGCCGGGCGATCACGTGATCCCGCTGTATACCGCCGAATGCGGCGAGTGCAAGTTCTGTAAATCCGGCAAAACCAATCTTTGTGGCGCGGTCCGCGAAACCCAGGGCCAGGGCCTGATGCCGGATGGCACCACCCGCTTTTCCAAGGACGGCACCGAGCTCTATCACTATATGGGCACGTCGACGTTCTCCGAATATACGGTTGTGCCGGAAGTGTCGCTGGCCAAGGTCAACAAGGAAGCGCCGCTGGACAAGGTCTGTCTGCTCGGCTGTGGCGTGACCACTGGTATCGGTGCGGTATTCAATACCGCCAAGGTGGAAGAAGGGTCGACCGTGGCCGTATTCGGTCTTGGTGCGATCGGGCTGTCGGTGATTCAGGGCGCGCGGATGGCCAATGCCAGCCGTATCATCGCCATCGATATCAACCCGTCGAAGTTCGATTTCGCCAAGCAGCTGGGCGCGACCGAGTGCGTGAACCCGAAGGACTATGACGATCCGATCCAGCAGGTGATCATCGAACTCACCGATGGCGGCGTGGATTATTCCTTCGAGTGCATCGGTAACGTCAACATCATGCGCGCAGCGCTGGAATGTGCCCACAAGGGCTGGGGCGAATCCACCATCATTGGCGTCGCCGGCGCGGGCGAAGAGATTTCTACCCGTCCGTTCCAGCTGGTGACCGGCCGTGTGTGGCGCGGGTCCGCCTTCGGTGGCGTGAAGGGCCGCACCCAGCTGCCGGATTACGTCAACCGCTACATGAACGGCGAGATCAATATCGACGACTTCGTCACCCATGATCTGCCGTTCGAAAAGATCAACGAAGCATTCGACCTGTTGCATGAAGGCAAGGCCATTCGTTCGGTGCTGCACTTCTAGATTCGGTGCATGAAACGGCGTCGCCGTGGTGTCGCACATGACATCACGGCGATGTCGTGCACACTGGAACGACTGACTCGATTTGCGCGGAGCCCATGATGGAAAAGATTGACGAACACCGATCGTTCGGCGGCGTACAACGTCGCTATACCCACGCCTCGAAGGTCTGCAATTGCGATATGACCTTTGCGCTGTATCTGCCGCCGCTGGCCGATACCCGTCGCGTGCCGGTGGTCTACTGGCTGTCGGGGCTGACCTGTACCGATGAAAACTTCGTCACCAAGGCCGGCGCCCAGCGCGTGGCCGCAGAGCTGGGCATTGCCATCGTGGCACCCGACACCAGCCCCCGTGGCGAGGATGTGCCCGACGAGGACAGCTACGACATGGGCAAGGGCGCCGGCTTCTATGTGAATGCCACCGAGCAGCCCTGGGCACGGCACTATCAGATGTACGACTACGTGGTCAGCGAGCTGCCCGGTCTGCTTGCCGACGAGTTCGGCACCACGCTGGATCTGTCGCGCGAGGCAATCTGCGGCCATTCCATGGGCGGCCACGGCGCGTTGGTGATCGGGTTGCGCAATATCGATCGATTCGCTGCCATCTCGGCGTTCTCGCCGATCTGTGCGCCCAGTGAGGTGCCCTGGGGCCACAAGGCGTTTTCGAAATATATCGGCGACGACAAGCAGGACTGGCATGCCTACGATGCCACCTACCTGCTGGCCAATGCCGACAACCCCGAAGCGCTGCCGCCGATTCGTATCGAGCAGGGGCTGGCGGACAATTTCCTCGAAGAACAGCTGCACCCGCATCGTATCGAGCAGGCAGCGGACGAGGTGGGTGCCGATGTCACGGTGCATCGCCGCGAAGGCTACGACCACAGCTATTTCTTCATCGCCAGCTTCATCGAAGATCATCTACGGTTCCTGGCCGAGCATATGGGCGCGTCAAACTAGTAAAGCGCAGGGTCTATTCCCCCGGTCATGGGGGCGTGGCGGCGGTGTCGTACGAAAGGCTGGTAGTGCTGGCCGGGCTCGTATGAAACGTCAACAGGCCCTAGACTAGGCGCTCAGTTCACGGTGGCGAGCGGATGATGAAGGCGCTTTCGACTGCATTGGTGGGGCTATTCGTAACGCTCGCGCTGGCGGGTTGTGGCCAGACCGGGCCGTTGTATCTGCCGGGCGATGCGCCCGAGTCGCAGACCGACGGGCCCTTCGGTATGGACGACGACACCGCGACCGACGACGAGGCCGCGTCTGACCAGACGCCCGGTGCCACCGACAACACCGCCGATTAGATGGATCATTTCGAATATCGCGACGGCGTGCTGCACGCCGAGGGTGTAGCGCTGCCCGACATCGCTGCACGCTTTGGTACCCCCTGCTATGTCTATAGCGCGGCGACGATTGCGCGCCACTACCGCGTGTTCGATGAAGCGCTGGCCGGTATCGACCACGAGATCTGTTTTGCGGTCAAGGCCAACGGCAATATCGGCGTGCTCGGCCTGCTGGCCGATCTGGGCAGCGGTTTCGATATCGTCTCGGTGGGCGAGCTCGAACGGGTCATCACCGCCGGCGGCGACCCGGCCAAGGTGGTGTTTTCCGGTGTGGGCAAGCGCACGGACGAAATCGAGCGTGCCCTGGAGGTGGGTATTGCCTGCTTCAATGTGGAATCCGAAGTCGAGCTCGCGCGTATCGACGCCATCGCGCAACGTCTGGGAACCACCGCGCCGATTTCGCTGCGCGTTAACCCGGATGTGGATGCCCAGACCCATCCTTATATCGCCACGGGCCTGAAAGAAAACAAGTTCGGCGTGGATATCGCCCGGGCCGAGGCGCTGTATGCACAGGCCGCCGACATGCCGGGCCTGACGATTCGCGGCGTGGACTGTCATATCGGCTCCCAGCTGACCCAGCTGGCGCCGTTTCGCGATGCCGTAACGCGCGTACTGGCGCTCATCGACCGGTTGGCCGAGCGCGGTATCGTGATCGATCATCTGGATGTGGGCGGCGGCCTGGGCATTCGGTATCACGACGAAACCCCGCCCTCGCCGGCTGCGTATGCGGAAAACATCCGCGATCTGGTCGAAGGGCGCGATCTCAAACTCGTGTTCGAGCCGGGCCGCGTGCTGGTCGGCAACGCCGGCGTACTGCTCACCCGGGTGGAACTGCTCAAGCCCGGTCAGGCCACGGACGAAAAGCACTTTGCCATCGTCGATGCGGCGATGAACGATCTGCTCAGACCGGCGCTCTATGGCGGCTGGCACGAAATCGTGGCCGTCGAGCCGCGCCGCGATATGCCCGCCCAGCGTTGGGAAATCGTCGGGCCGATTTGCGAGACCGGCGATTTCCTCGGCCACGACCGCGAACTGGCCCTGGCCGCGGACGATCTGTTGGCGGTCCGCAGCGCCGGTGCCTATGGTTTTACCATGGCATCGAGCTACAACGCCCGCCCGCGCGTGGCCGAAATAATGGTCGACGGCGATACGCCCCACGAAGTCCGTGCCCGCGAAACCGTCGCCGACCTCATGCGCGGCGAAAAACGCCTGCCGTTTGCCTGATATTCAGGCGTATCTTCGCCTGCGTGAAAGGCGGTTATCCGCAGATTACGCCGATTGCGCAGATTAAAAGGCGCCGAAAAGGCATACGTCGACATGGTGGCACGAGCAGGTATTTTGTCCGCAGATCGGCACAGATCAACGCAGATCTGAACAGGGGCTGGCGCCGGGTGTGCATGGTGTCTGCGTGCCTGGCCGAGCACTGACGGCGCTGTGCGCTTTTCATCTGCGTGAATCTGCGGACTACTCTTCGAGGAACGTGGCACCCGTCCGGAATGGATACCTCGACTTCAAATGCTCGGCAGCGTGTTCCTTGAAATCGGTTATCCGCAGATGACGCCGATTACGCAGATTCGAAGGCACTGAAAACGGGCGTGGCGGTATTAGCGCTTGCTTGATCGGCAGATCGGCGCAGACAAGGGCAAACGATTGATCGGTGCGCTATCCGCGCTACAGTGGTGCCTGCGCTGCGCGACCGATCTTTTGATCTGTGTGAATCTGCGTCGATCTGCGGATACTTCTTCGATAAACACAGCGCCCGGCGTAAACCGATACGTCGACTTCAAATGCCTTGGTTCCTTGAAAACGGATTACGCAGGTTAAAAGACACTGAAGACGGCCGCGGCGGCGTTAGCGCGTATTTGTCCGCAGATCGACACAGATCAACGCAGACAAGAACACAATGTTGGGTGGCTTGGGTAACGCATAAGCTGAGCTGCCCGCCTTTGATCTGCGTGAATCTGCGTCGATCTGCGGTTACGTCTTCGAAGAACGCGGCGCGATGCGCGTTGTGATCATGTTCCAAGTGCCGGCTTTGGGTACACCGAGCCGGATGGGTCTTAATCCATTGCCATCTGCGTTAATCTGCGGATCGATTCTTGTTTGTGGCCGCCACGCGATTCATGCGTGGGGCCGCTCGTTTGCCGGTTAATGCCATGTCCGATTCTGCCAGTGCTTCTGCCACGAAAGACCCCGCCATGCCGCGCGGGCCGTTGATTCTCATCGACGGGTCCTCGTGGTTGTATCGCGCGTATCACGTGCTGCCACCGCTGACCAATGCGGCCGGCGAGCCCACCGGTGCCATCTATGGCATGACCAACATGTTGCGCAAGTTCCTGCGCGAGTACGACGCCGATCGTATCGTGGTGGTCTTCGATCCGCGCGGGCCGACGTTCCGCAACGAGCTGTTTGCCGACTACAAGGCCAACCGGCCACCGGTGCCGGAAGAATTGTCGGCCCAGTTTGCGGGTATTCGTGATGTGGTCGTTGCACTCGGCCTGCCGCTGTTGCAGGTCGACGGTGTCGAAGCCGACGATGTGATCGGCACGCTGGCGACCCGTGATGCCGGCGAGGTGTTGATCGTGACCGGCGACAAGGATATGGCGCAGCTGGTCAACGAGCGCGTGAATCTGCTCGATACCATGCAGGACAAGCGCACCGACGTGGCCCGCGTACACGAGAAATTCGGCGTTGGACCGGAGCTGATCACCGATTATCTGGCCCTGGTGGGGGATAGTTCCGACAATATTCCGGGCGTGGCCAAGGTCGGGCCCAAGACCGCGGCGAAATGGCTGTTGCAATACGACGGCCTCGACGGGGTGATCGCCCACGCCGACGAGATCGGCGGCAAGGTGGCCGACAATCTGCGTGCCGCGCTCGACGATCTGCCGCTGTACAAGGATCTGGCCACGATCCGTTGTGATCTCGATCTGGGCGCGGTCGGCGAAGCGCTTACGCGTCGCGAAGCCGACATCCAGGCGCTGTCCGATCTGTATCGTGGCTACGAATTCCACAAGTTTCTCGACGAGCTGGATGCGCCGGCGGAAGCCACGCGGGCCGATGTGCCGGCTGCACCCCAACATACGCAGTATCACGAAGTACTCGACGAAGACGCGCTCGAGGCGATGATGGCCAAACTCGAGGCTGCGGCGCTCATCTGCGTGGACACCGAAACCGATGCGCTGTCCGCGATGCAATCCAATCTGGTCGGCTTGTCGTTCGCGGTCGAGCCGGGCGAGGCCTGGTATGTGCCGGTGGGCCACGACTATATGGGCGCCCCGAAACAACTGCCCATGAAAACCGTCATCGAGCGTGTACGCGGCGTGCTGGAAAACCCGGCCGTTGCCAAGCTCGGTCAGCACATCAAATACGACATCAATGTGCTGCGCCGCCACGGTATCGATGTGCACGGGGCCGATCACGACACCATGCTCGAATCCTATGTGCTCAACAGCACGGCCACCCGCCACGATATGGATTCGCTGGCCCAGAAGTATCTCGAACGCAGCACCACCAAGTTCGAAGAGGTGGCCGGCAAGGGCGCCAAGCAGATCACCTTCAATCAGGTATCGCTGGAACAGGCCACGCCCTATGCCGCCGAAGACGCCGATATCACCCTGCAGCTGCATCATCGGCTGTATGGCGAGCTGGCCGAAAGCCCGCGCCTGAAAGCCCTGTATGAAGACATCGAAATGCCGCTCATGCCGGTGCTCGCACGGGTCGAGGCCAACGGCGTGCTGGTCGATCGCGACCTGCTCGGGCGGGTGAGCCAGCAAATGGCCGAGCGCATGGCCGAGATCCAGACCCAGGCATTCGAGGCCGCGGGCGGCGAGTTCAATCTCGGCTCCCCGGCCCAGCTCAAGGATATTCTCTTCGATCGGCTGGCCCTGCCGGTCATTCGCAAAACACCCAAGGGTGCGCCGTCGACGGCCGAAGACGTGCTGCGCGAATTGGCCGATCAGCACGAGCTGCCGGCGTTGATCGTGTCCTGGCGCGAACTCTCCAAGCTGCGTTCGACCTATGCGGAAAAGCTGCCCACCCAGATCAACCCGCAGACCGGTCGCATCCATACCTCCTATCACCAGGCAGTGGCCGCGACCGGCCGCCTGTCGTCTTCCGATCCCAACCTGCAGAATATTCCGATTCGCACCGAGTCCGGCCGGCGTATTCGCGAAGCGTTCATCGCGCCGCAAGGCCAGCAGATTCTCGCGGTGGACTATTCGCAGATCGAGCTGCGGATCATGGCGCATCTATCCGGCGATCGCGGCCTGCTCGATGCCTTCAACGAAGCGCGCGATATTCATGCCGCCACGGCCTCGGAAGTCTTCGACACGCCGTTGGGCGACGTGACGACCAATCAGCGGCGCGCGGCCAAGGCGATCAACTTCGGGCTGATGTACGGCATGTCGGCGTTCGGGCTGGCCAAGCAGCTGGAAACCTCGCGCGAAGAAGCCGGTGCCTATATCGATCGCTTTTTCGAACGGTTTGCCGGGGTCCGTCGCTACATGGACGAAACCCGCAAGCTCGCCAAGGCCGAAGGCTACGTGGAAACGTTGTACGGACGCCGGCTGTATCTGCCGGAAATCAATTCGCGCAATGGCGCGCGTCGTCAGGGCGCCGAGCGCGCCGCCATCAACGCGCCGCTACAAGGCACGGCGGCCGATCTGATCAAGAAAGCCATGATCGATGTCGATGCCTGGCTGCGCGATACCGGCGAGCCGGCGCGCATGATCATGCAAGTGCATGACGAGCTGGTATTCGAAGTCCCCGAGGCCGAGGCCGAACGTCTGGGCCAGGCGATCAGCCAGCGTATGGGCGCGGTAGCAAAACTCGATGTGCCGCTACTCGCAGAAGCTGGCATCGCGGCGAATTGGCAGCAGGCGCATTGATACCGGGCACGAAGACAATTTTTTTCGAATAGCGGGAACTCGGCGCGCAACGCCCGGTCTGACCTACCATGAGCGTTACGACGCTCGACCGCTTTTCTCCCTGAGCGGTAACCGAAGTCCGGTTTTCCCCCCAAGAACCGGACTGCTTGCCCCGACGGCGTTCCCCCGCGCCGTCGGGGTTTTTTCTTTGTGCTCGACTCGGCTTCGGACGCATCCGTGCCGGGTCGATAATAGCCGTTAAAACAGGCGTTTGGCGGAACGTAAAAAAATAATTGCCCAGTTCGGGAACCTGGCGCTACCGCCGTTGGTCTGACCTGTTACAAGCGCGATGCTTGACCGCTTTTCTCCCTGAGCGGTAACCGAATCCGGTTTCCCCCCAAGAACCGGTCTCTTGCCCCGATTGGCTCTCCCCCAGCCATCGGGGTTTTTTTTGGCCTCGAGTTAGCGTGTTTTCGTGGCCCGTTCTCCCCAGAACCGGCCACGAAAACAGTCCGCAAAATTTTTTTCGAAATTTCTGGAACAAACCGATTCGATGCCGGTCTGACCTTATGCAAGCGCAATGCTTGCCCGCTTTTCTCCCTGAGCGGTAACTTCGATCCGGTTTCCCCCAAGGCCGGATCGGGCGCCCCGGCGGTATTCCCCCTGCCGCCGGGGCTTTTTTTATTCCCTGAGCAATCAATTCGTTGTCGTGCAGACTTTATGCCATAGAAAAACCGGCGCGTCGATTAAAACGGCCGGTTTTCCGATGAGCGGTCGATGACCGCGTAGCGCACGCTGTCGCGATCGGTCAGTTTGGATGCGCGGACATGCGGCGGTTGAGGTCTTCGCGCACGCTCAACAGGATGAGTTCATGAAACAGCGACTTGATCGCGGGAGAGCGTTCGCCGCCGCAATCCCAGGATAGCTGCACGTCGCCGGAATCGATGTCGATGATCTCTAGCTGCGGGCGGCCCTGCCGGTCCAGCCAGGCCCGTATGTCATATCCCATGTGTCGGCCCTCCTTGTTAACCAGGCACAAGACAGCTGCTGCTCGGACTGTTTTTCACGCCTTAAAGAATCAAGGCCGCCTCCTGCGATCTTTATTCCCGAAGGCTTCGCGACCCATGGCCGCGCCGAGCACATGCTTGTCTACGCGCCTTATCAACCGGGCATGAAGTGATCTTCTACTGCACTGCTGATAAGGACGTCACTCGATCATACATGAGAATAATTCTCATTTACATCTATTCCACCACTTGTTCGTTCACACCGTCGGCAAACGCCGCGATCGCAGCTCGTGCCTCGTCGATGCCCTGGCGCTTGGTGGCCGAGAACAACTGCGCGCTCGCCTCGGGCATCTCGCGCTCGACGCGTCGTAAGGTATTGACCTGCTGATTGCGCGATAGTTTGTCGGCCTTGGTCAGCAGCAGATGAAAACCCAGCCCCTGCTGCATGCCCCAATCGATGAGCTGGCGGTCGAAATCCAGCAGCGGCCGGCGTGAATCCATGATCAGCACGATACCGGCCAGTGGCGCGCGCGTGGCCAGATAGCCTTCGATAAGCGCCTGCCAGGCGGCCTTGACCGCCGGCGGCACGCGGGCGAAGCCGTAGCCGGGTAGGTCGGCAAAGCGCAGCCGATCACTGCTGAAGAAATTGATCGCCTGCGTGCGACCCGGTGTCTTGCTCGTGCGCGCCAGGCCGGTACGCTCGCATAAGGCATTGAGTGCGCTGGACTTACCGGCATTGGAGCGCCCGGCAAATGCGATCTCCGCGCCGTCCGGCTCGGGAAAGGCACGCGCATTGGGCGCGGAGCATATAAAGCGCATGGCTTTGAAATCGGCAGGGGTGATGCTTGTCATGGCGAACGAACCGTCGGGAACACGGGCACAGCGCAACAGGCTGTCGCGTGTGCGAGACTGTGGCGCAGCTGGCGGGTGGTATACAATAAAGACTATATCCAGTGGGCAGCCAAAATCCGGTAGGCACCGGGTAGCGTCATTGTGCTGCCGTTTTGCGTCGGAGACGACTACGACATGACCAAGCGCTTTTTTGTGTTGTTCGGCTTGATGATTTGTGCCGGGGCCGTCGCTGCCGAGCCGTTGGTGGATGGCGACGTAGACGCCGGCAAGACGCGATCGGCCCAGTGCGCGGCCTGCCACGGCCCGCAGGGCAATATGCAGTCCGAGCAGTTTCCCAAGCTCGCGGGCCAGGGCGCGCCCTATATCTACGAGCAGCTCAAGCTGTTCAAGTCGGGCGAGCGCCAGAACGCCATCATGGCCGGCCAGGCCGCCGGTCTGAGCGACGAAGACATGAAGAATCTGGCGGTCTATTTCGCCGCCCAGCAGACGCGCCCCGGTGCGGCCGATGTGTCGGTCGCGCCCGCGGGTGCGGTGCTCTATCACGGTGGCAACGCCGACAAGGGCGTACCGGCCTGCTCCGGCTGTCACGGGCCGAGCGGCCTGGGTAATGCCGCGGCCAAGTTCCCGCGCCTGTCGGGCCAGTCGCCGCAATATATCGCCACCCAGCTCAAGGCCTATCGTAGCGGCGATCGTTCCGGCTATCGCAATGCCACGATCATGAATGGCGTGGCCGAAAACCTCACCGATGCCGATATTCAGGCCCTGGCGTCCTATGTGGCGGGCTTGCGTCCGGCCAGCGGCGAAGCCAAGGGCGAGAACTACGGCGCCCTGATGCAGCATGCGGGTGGGCCCGGTGCCGCAGCAGGCGCAGCCGATCAGAACGGCGCAAGCGATGGCGAAGGCCAGCCGGCGCCGGAAGACGCCGAAGAAAACGCACAACAGTCGCAGGCGGCCGATGCCGCCGCGAAGCAGGAAGCCGACGCTGCCGCCGGCCAGGACAGCAGCACGGATAACGGCGCCGCCGAGAACGGCGAAGCCGATGATCAGACGGATGCCGGGGCCGACCAGCAGACCACCGAGGCGCAGTAGTAGCGAGCGGGCTGCACGACGCGAACGAGGGCGAGCGAAAAAATGAAGACATGGCGCATCGCAACGGGTCTTATGCTGCTGCTGATGGCCGGAATGGCCCAGGCGCAGGGGCTGATGATTTCGCGCTATGTCGAAGGCGAGCACTATCTCAATGCGCGCCAGCCCCTCGAACAGCCCGATGACGGCAAGATTCACGTCACCGAGTTCTTCCTCTACAGCTGCCCGCACTGCTATCACATGGAGCCTGACCTCAATGCCTGGCGCGAGACGCTGGGCGATGATGTCGTGTTCTCACGCGTGCCGGTATTGTTCAGCGCGGGTGGCGAACCCTATGCGCGGCTCTACTACACGGCCGAAGCGCTGGGTGTGCTCGACAAGGTGCACGACAAGATCTTCGCGGCCATTCATGAAGAGGGCCAACGCCTGCTCAGCGAGTCGGCCATGCGCGACTTCATGGTGGCCCAAGGCGTGGACGGTGATCGCTTCAGCGAGGTCTATGAAAGCGACGAGATCACCGCGAAGCTGCGTGAAGCCGCCCAGGCCATGCAGGCGTATCCGGTGACCGCGACGCCGAGTATCACCGTGGCCGGGCGTTACTACGTCACCGGCCGCACCGCCGGCAGCAACGATCGCATGCTCGAGGTTGCCGACTACCTCATCGCCCAGCAGCGCGCTCGCAAACCCTAGGGATACGCTGCATAACCTCTCGCGAGCCGTGTTCGAGTGCTCGAATGCGTTGCGACAAGACGTGCGCGCGCAGCGCCTGCCTGATTGACGGCTCAGGCTCGGCAACGCAGCCCCGCGGCGTCTGTGGGGCCGAACCGCTGAGCGGCCGGTGCTTTGCGTGCGCTTGAACGGCGTCAGCGTTCGCCACCGTGTAACTTGTGATCGGCTTGGGCACGCTACGCGCTCACTTGTCTGTCAATCGCGCGCAAATCACGCCGGCGCGACCGTGACAGGCTGTGCAGAGCTTGCCTGGACAGGCACGCCCCACGCCGGTTCGAACCGGTTTCCAAGCACGGATCACAGTCCCGGACATGCGTTGTTACATGCGTTATAGGTCGGGCGCGGGCTTCGCAGCAGCGTTCGAGACGCCCGTGCTGCACGCATGGGCCGCGCAAGCCATACGTGCGCCCCGGTGTCGATGCGCTGCGGCCAGCGTATCGACAGGCGCGGCTGGACTTATCTCGGATGGGCGCGCTGCGGGGTGCCTGCCGGGGGCGCTGCGAGCGCGTTGGGTGCAGGCCTGAAAAGGCGCGATCAGTCCTGTTCGGTCTCCAGCACGATCTGCCACTTGCCGTCGTCGTTCTGTTGCCAGTACTGCACCTTGCGATCTTCGGCGTGGTAGTTATTGCTGGTGTAGTCCTGGTTGAACATCACCTTCATCATGTTGTCCTCGCCGGGATAGCGCATGATGCTGATATTGCTCAAATCGACTTCGATCTTGGTCTTGGTCGCGTTGATACGCTTCTTTTCGATCGCGAAATCCTTCTTGTCGAGCCCCTTGTCGCTGACGAAGCTGGGCGCGTAATAGGCCAGATAGGATTTCGTATCGATCGCCTGCCAGCTGTGGCGCCAGGATTCGATCGCCGCGAGCATGGCGCTGCGTTGTGCCTCGATCTCGGCCGCCGAGACCCAGTTCAGGCCGCTGGTCATGATCACCGGCGTCTTGCCGATGGTCACGTGCTCGCGAATCGACTGGAAATCGTCGTTGGCGATGACCACGCAGCCTTCACTGGCACGCGGCGTACGCGAATAGGTGGTGCGGGGCACGCCATGCAGCCAGATCCCGTAGCCGGTGCGCCCGCGTAGGCGATCCAGTGCGTTGGGGTAGTTCACCGGCAGGGCGCCCACGCCGTAGAGTTCGGGCAGCTGGTTGTCGTCGATATAGCGGGTGATGTGATAGATACCGATGGGCGTACGCATATCGCCCTCGACCTGCTTGCCCGCGCCGCCCCGGCCGATGGTGGTATAGAAATCCGACACCAGCCGCGGCACGCCCTGTTCGTTTTCGAACAGATACAGGCGGTTGTTGGACAGATCGACCACCACCGCGTTGTCGTATTCCGGGCCCAGCTGCAGGATGACATCCGGCACCTTGCCCTCGGTGGCGGCCGAGACCCGGTGCGCCCAGCGGCTCTTGGCCTCGTCGAGCAGGGCATCGCGCTGATCGCGCATTTTTTCGCTGATGGCCGGGTCGATACTGCGCCCGGTACGCGCCACCATGAGTTCGCCATAGACCAGCTGGGCGAGACGGAAATTCGGGCGCGCCTCGATCAGATCGGTCAGGTCGTTGATCGCGCTGTCGTAATCGCCCTTCTGAGCGAGATTGAGCACTGCCAGCAGCTGTGCCTCAGCGCTGGAATGGACCTTGCCGGCCCCCGGTGCCTGGGTTTCCGTGCCGGCTGCGAACGCCATCGAGCCCATCGCCCAGCAGGCGATCAGCAAAAAGCACTGAATGACGTAGCGCATACCCATGGGAACTAGTTCGTACCGGTGGTTTCGCGCAGGATGCGCCAGCCGGCTGACGTACGGGTGAGAATCAGCTGTTTGTCGACCCGGTCGCTATAACGCGGCGACTCGTATTCCTGGGTGAAATCGACCTGCACGGCGCCATTGGCCAGCCGCGTGATCGAGGGATCCTCGATACGGATATGGATATCTTCGGGCTTGGCCAGGCGGGCCTTACGCAAATCCAGCCATTCGGCGCGGCTCATGCCATCCCCCGGGTCGTAGCCATCGGCATAGAAATCGGTGTACGCATCGAAATCCTGCGCGGACCACGCCAGTGCCCAGGCACGAACGGTCTGGACGATGCTGCGACTGGCCTGGTCGCTGATCGTATTGTTGTTCGAATCCGGCGTGGCGGGTCGTTTCGCCGGCGCCGGCGTCGGCGCTTTCCCCGGCGCGACCGACTCCTGTGCATAATATAGACGATCGAGCATGGTCAACGGTAGTTTGCTGTCGTTGTCCTCGCTGCCGAGTGCCTTGCGATAGGCCAGTTCCGCGAGTGCGGTATACACATCGCCCAGGTTGCGGTGTGCGGTCGCATAGGCCGGCTGGGTCGCCATTGCCTTTTCCAGCCACTTGCGCGCCTTGTCGTACTCGCCCTGATCGGCATAGAGCACGGCCAGGTTGTTGGCCGGCTCCACGCGCAGCGGGTAGTCCGCGGCGAGTTTTTCGTATTCGGCGATCGATTCGTCGACATGCCCCTGGCCGGCCAGCGCACGCGCGTGAAAGAAACGCGCATCGCGATTGCCCGGGTGGGCCTCCAGATAGGTCTGGGACAGACGCGCGGCGGCATCGAACTTGCCGGTATCGATTTCGTGCTGCAGTTCGTCGAGGGTCACCGCCGAGGCTACCGATGACACGAAAAGCAGCGCGCCCAGCAGGGCCGCGAACGGCTTTGTCGCTATGCGTCGTGTCACGGGTGCATCGTCCTGTCCTGCTAGAAAGCGTAAGAGCGCACGCGCGCTTGCGTGTCGAATCGCCCGGTCGTGGTCGCGACCACAAGAAATTATACTAGACGCCGAGCCTGCCCTCGCATCGGGCGCGGATAAGGCATCATTTTTGTTATAAAAGCCGCGATACGATAGACGATATCGCAGTATCTCATTCCTATTACGGCGCACTTGGAGAAACCTGATGCTGGTACCGGTCTTGCTCGCAGGCGGCGTCGGCACACGCTTGTGGCCGTTGTCGCGAGAAAGCCGGCCCAAGCAGTTCCTCGCACTTAACGGTCAGTCCAGCTTACTGGAACAAACGCTTGCGCGTGTGTCGCGCCTGGCCGATGTGGCGCCGGCGCTGTTGATTGGCAATGCCGAACATCGCTTCGTCATGGCCGAACAGCTGCGTACATCGACGATGGCCGGGCAGGTCGTCATCGAGCCCGCGCGCCGCGATACCGCGCCAGCGGTTGCCGCTGCGGCTTTCGAAGCCCTGGCACGCCACGGCGAGGATGCCGAACTGCTGGTGCTGCCCACCGACCACGCCGTGGCCGACGAAACGGCGTTCGAAGCCGCGATCGCCCGGGCGCGGGCACGCGCTGCCGATGGCGGGCTTACCCTGTTTGGCGTGCGTCCGGCGCGCGCCGAGCCGGGCTTTGGCTATATCCAGGCCGGTGAGAACGTCGCCGATGGTGTCCGGCGGGTACGCAGCTTCGTGGAAAAACCGGACAAGGCGCGGGCCGCCGTCTATCTTAGCGACCCGGACTACTACTGGAACAGCGGCATGTTTCTGTTTCGGGCGCGTGATTACCTGGCCTCGCTCAAGCGCCAGGCGCCGGCGATTCATGCCGCGGCGCGTGCTGCACACGCAGGCGCGCATATCGATATCGATTTCCTGCGCCTGGAAGAAACGGCCTTCGAACAAAGCCCGGCGAAATCCATCGATTATGCGGTCATGGAAGGTGCGGACGATGCCGTAATGGTCGAGCTGGATGCCGGCTGGACCGATCTGGGCAGCTGGTCGGCGGTGGCCGAGGCCCAGGGCGCGGACGCCCAGGGCAACAGCGTACAGGGCGATGTGGTGCTTGAGGATAGCCAGGGCTGTATCGTGCGCAGCGAAGATCGCTTGGTCACCACTATCGGTTTGCGCGATACCATCGTCATCGAAACCGCCGATGCCGTGCTGGTGGCCCATCGCGACAGCGAACAACAGATCCGTCAGCTGGTCACGCGACTGGTCGCAAGTGGTCGCGACGAGGCGAAGGCCTATCGCAAGGCCTATCGGCCCTGGGGCAGCTACGAACAGATCGCCGTGGGCGAGCGTTTTCAGGTCAAGCATATTCGTGTGACGCCGGGCGGTCGGCTGTCGTTGCAAAAGCATCACCACCGGGCAGAACACTGGGTGGTGGTCCATGGCACCGCCAAGGTCACCTGCGACGGGCGTGAAAGCCTGCTCACCGAGAACGAATCCACCTTCATTCCGCTCGGGGCGGTGCACCGGCTGGAAAACCCCGGCAAGGTCGATCTCGATCTGATCGAGGTGCAATCCGGCAGCTATCTCGGTGAAGACGATATCGTGCGCCTGGACGATGTCTACGGCCGTAGCGACAACGAACCCGCCGCTGACAACCCGCAGCCGATGGCGGGCGCCGCCGGCGCAAGTTCGGATTCAACCAAGGAGTAACCCGATGGGCCAGTATTACCCGTTCTTCAAGGCCTACGACGTACGCGCGAAGGTGCCGGACGAACTCGACGCCGATCTGGCGCGGCGTATCGGCCGTGCCTTCGTGGCCCAACTGGGCGCGGGAACGGTGGTGGTTGGCCGCGATATGCGGCTGTCCAGCGAAGAACTCGCCGATGCGCTCATCGATGGGCTGACCACCGGCGGGGCCGACGTGTTGGATATCGGCCTGTGCGGCACCGAGGAAGTCTATTACGGCACGTTTTCGCAGGACGCGGACGGCGGCATTATGGTTACCGCCAGCCATAACCCGAAGGATTACAACGGCTTGAAGTTCGTGCGCGAACAGGCCAAGCCGATCTCCAGCGATACCGGCCTGTTCGATATCGAAAAGCTGGCCTACGACAACGACTTCCCCGAGCCCGCGCGGCGCGGCGAGCGCAAGCCACTGGATCAGCGCGACGAGTATGTGCGCTTTCTACTCGATCAGATCAAACCCGAGCAGATGAAACCGCTCAAGATCGTGGCCAACCCCGGAAACGGCTGTGCCGGGCTGGTTGCGGCGGCTCTGGAAGGGCATCTGCCGTTCGATATCGTGCGCGTGCATTTCGAACCCGATGGCCATCTGCCCAACGGGATTCCCAATCCGCTACTACCCGAAAACCGGGATGCCACCGCTGCCGCCGTACGCGAGAACAACGCCGACTTCGGCGTGGCCTGGGACGGCGATTTCGACCGCTGTTTCTTTTTCGACGAGCGCGGCGAATTCATCGAGGGCTATTACATCGTCGGCCTGATCGCCCAAACGCTGCTCAAGATGAACCCGGGCGAGGCCATCGTGCACGACCCGCGCCTGACCTGGAACACGCTCGCCCAGGTCGAGGAAAACGGCGGCCGGCCGGTGCAGTCCAAATCTGGGCATTCGTTCATGAAACAGACCATGCGCGAGGTCGACGCGATCTATGGCGGCGAGATGAGCGCGCATCATTATTTCCGCGATTTTTCCTATGCCGACAACGGCCATCTGCCCTGGCTGCTGCTCGCACAGCTGATTTCGGAAACCGGCAAACCGTTATCGACCCTGGTCGAAGAACGCATCGCGGCGTTCCCGGCCTCGGGCGAAATCAACCGCGAAATCGGCGATCCCGATGCAGCCCTGGCCGACCTGGAAACACATTACGGCGCGACCGCCAAGGCCGTGGAGCATGTCGACGGGCTATCGATGGACTTTGGCGACTGGCGCTTCAACCTGCGCAAATCCAATACCGAACCCGTGGTGCGGCTCAACGTCGAAGCGCGCGGCGATATTCAGCTCATGCGCGACAAGACCGACGAATTGCTGGCGCGTCTCGCGCAACACTGACCGGGCGGCGTTCAGGCGTGTATTCGACGTGTTCGCGCGTTCAATAACAGGAGGATCGTCGTGATCACCTGCTATCTGCGCTACGAGATCGATCCGACCAAGATCGGCGAATTCGAACACTATGCGCGTTTGTGGATCCCCCTGGTCGAGCGCTTCGGCGGCAGGCATCACGGCTATTTTCTGCCGCACGAAGGCGCCAGTGATATTGCGGTGGCCCTGTTCAGCTTCGACAGCCTCGCCGCGTACGAACGCTATCGAGAACGCGCGGCGGCGGATGCCGAGTGCCAGGCCGCCTTCGCCTATGCCGAGCGTACCCGTTGCATCCGTCGCTATGAACGCAGCTTCATGCGGCCGGTGTTCGACGCGCCCGCGCCAAAGGAATCGTTTGTCGTATGAAAGATCGTGAGTGTCTTGCCCTGCGCGTACGCGACGGGCGGCTGAGTCTGCTGGATCAGTCGCGTCTGCCACATCGCCAGGATTGGTTCGCGGTGGACGATGTGGATACGCTCATCGCGGCGATCCATGCCCTGCAAACCCGCGGTGCGCCGATGATCGCGATTGCCGCTGCGTTCATCGTGGCGGTACGCGTCGAAGCCGGCGACGACCACGCCGTGGTGGGTCGGGCGATCGCCCGGCTGCGCGAGGCGCGCCCGACGGCGGTAAATCTCATGCATGCGATGGACGCCCTGGCCCGCGCGCTGGAAGCGGACGACTGGCGCGCGGCGGTCGTCGAAACGGCCGAAGCGTTGTTCGACGACGATCGCGCGCTCTGCGATGCCATGGCCGAACACGGCGCGGCGCTGATTTCGCCCGGCGAACGGATTCTCACCCACTGCAACACCGGGGGTCTGGCCACGGCCGGCATCGGAACCGCGCTCGGCGTGATCCGCCGTGCCCACGAACAGAACAAGCATATTTCCGTGTGGGTGGATGAAACCCGTCCGTTATTGCAGGGCGGTCGGCTCACGGCCTGGGAGCTGGCCACGCTGGGCATCGATTACCGACTGATTACCGACAGCATGGCGGCCAGTTTCATGGCCGCCGGCGAAGTCGACCGGGTGCTTGTCGGCGCGGATCGTATCGCCGCCAATGGCGATTTTGCCAACAAGATCGGCACCTATTCGCTGGCCGTGCTCGCGCAGTATCACGACATCCCCTTTGGCGTGGTCGCACCGCGTACGAGCGTGGACGCCGGCTGTGCCAGCGGAACCGATATTCCCATCGAACAGCGCGACGCTGCCGAAGTGCGCGGCGTGACCGGCGCCGCAGGCGAACTGGCCTGGGCGCCGGCCGATGCCACCGTGGCCAATCCGGCCTTCGATGTCACCCCTGCGGCGTTGATCGATCACTGGATACTGGATAGCGGTGTATTCGATCGGCTCGAGGTCGAGGCCGGCGTATTCCAGTTCGGCGGGGTGGCGGTGATCAACGCTTAGAGCGCTCCGACTGGCCAGCCGCGGCGACCCGGCCTAGTTATTGCCGATCAGCCCGCGCTCGGTGAACACGTCCCGTGCTGCCGCCATGCCGTTGAGTGCCGCCGGAAAGCCGGCGTAGACCGCCATCTGGATGATGACTTCCACGATCTGGTCGGGGTGCACGCCCACATTCAGCGCGCCATGAATATGGACCTTGAGCTGGGGCGCGCAGTGGCCGAGCGCGGTCAGCGCGGCGACCGTGGCTATTTCACGGCTTTGCAGATCCAGGCCCGGGCGTTGATAGATATCGCCAAACGGAAATTCGATGGTGTAACGCGCCAGATCGGGGGCGATCTCACGCAGGCTGTCGATGACGGCTTCGCCGGCCGCGCCATCGATTTGCATAAGTTTGGCCAGACCGGCTTCATAACGTGTGGTTGCCATGCGCTGCTCCTGAAGGAAAACGGGAGCTAGCAAGCTACGGCTTGGAGTGCACTCCAAGTCAAGCGTTTGCTCAGGCGGGATCGTGTTGTGCGTAATACGCGATCTTGGCGCGAATACCGGCAAGATGGTCACGATCCCGCGCGAGTTTGTCTTCCAGATGCTGGGCATGGCGTTCCAGCATGCGACGGCGCTCAGCGAAGGTGGCCGCGCCCTCGGCACGAAGCTGGGCATAGCGGCGGATATCGGCCAGCGGCATGGCCGTGGCCTTCAGTCGTAGCACGAAGGCAATCCAGTCCAGATCGCGGTCGTCGAACACGCGATGCCCGCTGGCATCGCGTGTAATCCGGCGCAGTACGCCCACTTTTTCGTAGTAGCGCAGCGTATCGGCCGACACGCCCGTGCGCGCCGCGAATTCGCCGATATTCAAAACGCGAACCGTGTATGCGTGCGTTCAGCCCTGGCCCAGCATCTGCTCGCCCGCGGGACGGAAATCCTTGGCGATATCGGTGCCGGTGAAATTGGCCACCCAGCCTTCCTGGTTGTTGAACAGACGAATCACCTTGAAATGCGGTTTGTCGCCCATGTCGAACCAATGCGGCGTGCCGGCGGGTACGCTGATCAGATCATCGGCTTCGCAGAGCGTGGCATAGACGCGATCGCCGATATGCAATGTGAACAGGCCGGCGCCATCGACGAAGAACCGGACTTCGTCTTCGCTGTGCGTGTGCTCGTCGAGAAACTTGGCCCGCATGGCATCTTTCTGCGGATGCTCGGGGTGCAGGCCGATGACGTCCCAGGTCGCATAGCCGAACTGGGCCTGCAACCGCTCGATATCGCTGGCATAGGCCTCGCCAATTTGTTCGGCTGTCGCGTCGGCCGGCAGCGCGTGCTCGGCGGGCCAGCGCTCGAACAATACGCCGACCTTGTCCATTTCGGCGGCGATGCGTTCAGCGTCGTCGGTATCGAGCAACGGGTTGTCGGTATCGTTTTCGTTGTAGACGGTCAGTCGGCTCATGCTTGGCTCCTGTGTGCACTGGCGCGCCGGCCCATCGCGGCACGCGGCCCGGTCTCAGACGAGTTCGATATCCTCGAACGAGGTCACCACCGGGTGTCTTTCGCTCATTCTAGCTTTTTCCTGGGTGTTTTCATCGCGGGCAACCCAGCAGGTCTGCAGGCCGGCGTTGGCCGCGGCATCCAGCTCTTCACCCACGTCGGACAGAAACAGCAAAGAGGCCGGCAGCTCGCCGAGTTCGGCCGCGATCGTCTTGTAGCTGCGCATCTTTTTCTTGCCACCGATACGGGTATCGAAATAGCCCGAAAACAGATCGCTCAGATCGCCGTGATCGCTGTAGGTGAACAGCAGCTTCTGGGCCGCGACGGAACCGGAGGAATAGACATACAGCGCGCGCCGGTCATCGGCCCAGGCCTGCAGCGTGGCCACCGCGTCGTCGTAGACATGGCCGGTGAAATCGCCGTCCGTGTAGCCTTTTTCCCAGACCAGGCCCTGCAAGGTCTTGAGCGGGGTGGCCTTGCGGTCCTCGTCCATCCATTTTTCGAGAATGGTGATCACGCGATCGAGGTCGGCGTCCGGTTCCTCGGCTTCGGTGCGCACGTCTTCGATCAGGGCCGCGACCGTGGGCTCCTGGGCATGGGCGCGTACGAACGGCGGCAAATACTCGCGTGCGTAGGGGAACAGCACCTCGTGCACGAAGGCGATATCGGAGGTCGTACCTTCGATATCGGTAATCACGGCACGCACGTCCGGCGTGGGTTCTTCCAGGCGCAGGCGATCGTGATCGCCCATGAATTCGCTCATTGCATGTTCTCCAGTTGCCGGCGCTGCAGTTCGCAGGCCAGCAGAAATTCCCAGCCTTCCAGATGACGCCGTGCTGTCACAAGGTCGGCGCCCCAGGCATAGATACCGTGGCCGCGTACCAGGAAACCGAACGCGGGCGCGGCTTCGTCGAAGCGTGCTTCCAGCGCGGCGGCGAGCGTGTCCATATCCTGGCTGTTGTCGAGCACGGGCAGTTCGATGCGCGCATCGTGGGTGGGGTTGCCGGTGATGCTCTTTTGCATTTCGTAGCCTTCGAAGACCAGCCGCTTCGGCTTGTCGATACGCGAAAGCAGCGTATTGGCGACCGAATGCACATGCAGGACCGCGCCGATCGCCGGATCGCGCCAGTACAGCGCCAGATGCAGTCCGGTTTCGGCCGACGGTTTGCCCTCGGCAAGCAGTTCCCCATGAGTCGTCATGGGCAGTAGATCGGCGGGCGTGAGCGCGGTCTTGTCCACGCCCGAGGCCGTAATCAGTACGCGCTCGCCATCCAGCCGGCGCGAGAAATTGCCGCCGGTGGCGGGGCAATAGCCGCGCGACGCAAACCAGCGCACGGTTTCGCACAGCGCCTGCGCGGCAGCGGTGGTAGCGGCATCTTCCATTCGTTGAGGCTATTGCGGTGTGTTCAGTGGCGCATGCTAGCGCTGTGGCTGCGGCCTCGCCAATGCCGGGCCGTACCGATTAACTCCGTGCTCGCGCTTTCTCGCGTTCTGAGCTAATGGAAGCGATGAATTAGATCTGGGGTTTTGCTCTGTCGTGCAAGTGCGTTTCATCGGCATTAAGCCGACAAGGAGACAGCAGTGCGAAACCTGAGGTTGGACAAACTCGGGAGTGCCGCAAGTCTGATAGCTCGGGCTCCCGGGTTCAGAACCAATGCTGGGGCAAATTTGAGCCCGGGGTTTCGCGCTGCTGCGCGAGTGACTTTCATTTGCTTGTCCAAATGAAAGTAACCAAAGCAAAGGACACCCTGTCTTGCGCCGATGCTGCGCATCGGTTCCCTCCCATCGCAGCCGGCAAGCGGGACGGCCGGAAACTCGCTGCGCTCAAACATCCGGCCGTCCCTAGGCAATTAACAAGGCCGCTTGCCGGCTGCGCTGCTCGGCGCTGCGCCCAAGGGACCGAATACAGACAAGCTCGCTATCGCTCGGTCAAGGTCTCGGCTTTTGTAGGTCGGCTTAGCGAAGCGTAAGCCGATAAGAACGTGGCCAACCCGTTTCAGGCTTTTGCACTCTCGCGCGCCGATACCGCATCGTGCCAGCGCTTGAGGTGGGTATGGTCCTCGCCGATGCGCAGCTTGACCACGCGCGCGAAGTCGACGGTGCACAGGGCGGTGATATCGGCCACCGAATAGGAATCGCCGGCGATGTATTCGTTGTTGGCCAGATGCTCGTTGAGAAAGCCGAACATCTTGCCGGCCCGTTCGAGGCTGATCTCGCCGAACTCGCGCGAGCATTTCTCGCGGTCCGAGAAGGCACCGCTGATATTGCGAAATGCCATGGCCACCGGGAACAGGAAGGCCAGTTCCATGCGCCGATTCCACATTTCCACGATCGCCTTGTCTTCGGCGCTGGTGCCCATCAACGGCGGTTCGGGATAAATCTCCTCGAAATAACGGCTGATCGCCATCGACTCGGCGATACAGGTGCCGTTGTCGAGCTCGAGCGTCGGCACGCCGCCCAGCGGGTTCTTGCGCTTGTATTCGTCGGTCAGGTTTTCCGCGGCCATGAGATCGAGATTGATGATCTCGATGTCGTTGAAATCGATGCCTTTTTCGGCCATGAAAACGCGTACGCGGCGCGGGTTGGGGGCACGGTCGCTCTGGTAAAGCTTCATATCGATACTCGCGGTGGGTTCGTCGTTATACGGGCGTGGGCTCAGGCCGAGCGGATCACGCGCTCGCATTGATCATGCAATACGTTCACGGCATGGCCAAAGCTGGCGAAGCGTTTGTCGCGGGTCTTGCCTTCGACATAGCGCTTGTAGATCTGTTGCAGGATCACGGCCAGCCGGAACAGGCCGAAGACCTGGTAGAAGGGCCAGTCGTCGATCGTGTGCCCGGTCTTTTCACGATAGCGGGCCAGCATTTCGTCGCGGGTGAGCATGCCCGGCAGATGGGTCGGGCCCATGCGGATCGCGCGCATCGGCTGGGGATCGTCGGCCTGCACCCAGTAGGCCATCGAACAGGCGAAATCCATCACCGGGTCGCCGAGCGTGGCCATTTCCCAGTCGAGCACGCCGATAATGTCGTTGAGCTTTTCATCGAAGACGACGTTATCGAGCTTGTAGTCGTTATGGATGATCGCGCGCCGGGTCACATCGGGTATACGCGCTTCAAGCCATTGCATGAGGGCTTCGCAGTCGGGCACGTCATCGGTGCGGGCATTGCGATAGCGCTTGTTCCAGCCGGTGATCTGGCGCTCGATATAGCCTTCGGGTTTGCCGAAATCGGCCATGCCGGCGGCATCGATATCGGTGGTATGCAACGCCGCCTGTACGTCGAGCAGCTGTTCGCAAAGACGCCCGGCCTCGGCCTCGGACAGGTCCACGCCCTCGGGCAGGTCCCGGCGTACGATCACGCCGCGCAGGCGTTGCATCACATAGAATTCGGCGCCGATCACAGACTCGTCGGTACAGTGCACGATCGGCTCGGGGGCGTAGTCGTACACGCCATGCAGGCGCGATAGCACGCCGTACTCGCGGCCCATGTCATGGGCGGATTTCACCTGACTGCCGAAGGGCGGACGGCGCAGCACGTATTCCTTCTCGTCGACCGCGAGCAGATAGGTGAGATTGGACGCCCCGCCCGGGAACTGGCGAATGGTCATGTCGCCCTGTTCGGGCACGAGTACCGGCGCGTGTGTGCGACACCACTTGGTCAGCGCGGCGGCGTCGATGCCTTCGCCCTCGCGAATATCGCGGGCCTGATCGATGGCAGTCATGGAACTCTCCTCAACCGTGGGTCGTCGTTTTCGTTTTGTCGCTTGCCTGGAGCAGGGCTTCGGCGGCCGCGGTCACGATATCGGCATAGGCGCTCACGTCGAGGCCGCGTTCGCCGTGCTTGTGGCGTTTGAGATACCAGTCCTGGAGCATGGCCTTGAGCAGCCCGGCGGCGATATCGGCATCCATCCCGCCGTAGCGGCCTTCGGCCTGGCCCTGACGGATGATGTCGGCGAATATCTGTTCGGAGTTACGCTCGGCCGCCACGGCCTGGCGGCGTTCATCGGCGGCCAGGTGGTGGGCTTCCATGTACAAAAAGAAGAACCATTCGCGCAGCGCTTCGGTAGTCAGCAGATGGGCTTCGATGGCGCTTGCCAGACGCGCGTGGCTGTCGTGGATATCTTCCAGCACATGGGCCATGACCCGGCGCAGCGTGCGCGATACCCAGGCCTGGATCAGGCGCGCGAGTTCATCCTTGCTGCCGATATAGGCATAGAGCCCGCCCAGCGAGAGCCCGCTTTCGCGCGCGAGTTCGCGCAGCGTCATCGCGGCAAAACCCTTGCGATTGGCCAGCCTCAGGGTGGCCTCGATGATGCGGGTGAGATTGTCGGTCGCGGCCTGGGCGCTGCGCACCGCGATCGCGCCTTCGCGCGCTGCCACGATCTCGGCGCACAGACTACGGCTGTCCAGATGATGGTGCGCGGTAAATGTTTCGAGACTGGGCCGTTGCATGCGCTATCGCCCCGCGTTAGCGGAAGGTCACCAGGGCGTCGTCGCCAGCATTTCGCAGGGCGGTGATATCGTTGAAGGCCAGCATGCGCCAGCCCTCGCGGGTCGAGCGCAGTTCCGCGAGTGCGGCGTTGTAAACGCTCCAGTTGATTTCGATGGCCTTGTCGTCCGGCGCGCCGGTGGCGGTCGCGATCGCGATCGCGATTGGCCCGCCCGAGCTGCATACGCCGATACGGGCGTCTTTCGGGTAGTCGCTGCGCAGTTTTTCCAATGCGGTCTGCACGCGGGCCTTGAAATCGGGCCACGCTTCGCAGCGATCGTGGTCGTGCGGCGTGCCGGCCAGCCAATGGCGGGTGACCTGCTCGAAGACTTTCTGGAACAGGCGCCGATCACGCTTCAACTGGTCGCGCGCCTCGGCCAGGTCCGGATTGTCTTCCAAAACCCGCGGTGTATAGGCCGCGAAGATGGCATCGGCGTCGTACTCGTTGAAGGCCGGTTCGGTCACCACGGTCGGCGGGGTGTCGAAGCCCGCGCTCACGAGTTCGGCGGTGTGTTGCTGGCGTTGCATATCGCCGGCAATCAGCACGTCGAAGTGCTGGCCCGCTGCGGCCAGGTGCCGGCCCACGAGCCGGGCCTGACGTTCGCCGGTTTCGGACAGGCAGTCGTAATTGGCCGCGCCGAAACTGGCCTGGCCATGACGGATGAGTACGAGCTGGGTCATGACGCGACTATAGGCAGGCCTTATTTGAACGGTCAATGCAAAACGGACGTTCGTTTTATCGCGCACGGCGCTGAACGCGCGCGCTCGGACACGGCTTTCGCGGCGGGATTTTTGGGTTGGGCACTAAAACAGCCGATCGCAAGCCGCTGTTTGCGCCCCCCGAAAAAAGCGTTGGCGCCTGCCCATGGCTATTGCGCAACGACCTCGCGGTGGTGGGGTGCAGCGAGCGTGGGTTGGCATATGCGCTGTATCGACCCGAAAAATCATCTATTTTTATGCCGGGTTAACAACACGCCTATTCGACGCACCACCGCATACAAGGCCCGCCATGAACAACAAGATTTCCGATTCGAGTACGCCTGTGCGTATTGCCATCACCGGTGCGGGCAGCGGCCTGGGCCGCGAGCTGGCGCTGCGCTATGCCCGTGAGGGCGCGCGTGTGGCGGTCACCGATATCCAGACCGGGCGCGCACGGCGGGTGGCCGGCGAGGTGAATGCCACGGGCGGTGAGGCGATGGCCCAGACCCTGGATACGCGCAAGCCGCAGGACTTCGATGCCCTGCTCGAACGCATCGCCACGGAATGGGGCGGGCTCGACATATTCGTGAACAACGCAGGGGTTTCCAATGCCGGCGGTGTGGTCGACACACCGCTCGAAGACTGGGACTGGATGCTCGATATCAATCTCATGGGCGTGGTACGCGGCGCGCGCAGCGCCTTGCCGATGCTGCGCGAAAGCCGTGGCCATCTGGTGAATATCGCCTCCTTCGCGGCGATCGCCAACGCGCCGGGCATGGCGGCCTATAATGTCGCCAAGTCCGGCGTGTTATCGCTGTCGGAATCGATCCGCGGCGAGGAGTACGACAATGGCGTGGGCGTGACCGTTGCTTGTCCGGCGTTCTTTGCGACCAATCTGCTGGACTCGTTTCGGGGTACCAACGAGCGCCAGCGCGCCATGGTGGAAAAACTCATGCGGCGTGCCCGGGTGAGTGCCGAGGACGTGGCCGACGATATCTACGCCGCAGTGCGCGACAAGCGCTTCCTGGTGATTTCGCACCGCGATTCGCGTTGGCAGTACCGTTTCAAGCGTGTCTCGCCGGAAGGTTTCTTCATGGCGGTGCGCAAGGCGACGCGCTCCTTTACCCGCTAGGGCCTGTGGCGGCGTCCAACGCGGCGCTCGTATGTAACCTCGACAGGCCCTAAAATCGCGCCCTTCGAGGCAGCCGAGAAACCGACGATGACCCAACCCACGTTCATGATCTATGGCGCCTATGGCTATACCGGCGAACTCATCGCCCGCCAGGCTGTAGCGCAGGGTCTGGCCCCCGTACTCGCCGGCCGTCGTGCCGAGGCACTAGCGCCGCTGGCCGAGGAGCTGGGGCTGGATTATCGCGATTTCGGCATGCACGAAGCCGCCGATATCGCCCCGCATCTGGATGGTATCGACGTATTGCTGCATTGCGCCGGGCCCTTTTCGGCGACCGCGCCTCAGGCCATGGCCGCCTGTATTCGCGAAAGCGTGCACTATCTCGATATTACGGGCGAAATCAGTATCTTCGAGCACTCCTTCAGCCGCCATGATCATGCGGCCAAGGCCGGCGTGGTGTTGTGTTGTGGCGTGGGCTTCGATGTGGTGCCCACCGACTGTATTGCCGCCTATCTGGCCGAGGCGATGCCGGATGCCGTAGAACTCGCGCTGGGCTTCGATTCGCGCTCGGGGTTTTCGCCGGGCACGGCCAAGACCTCGGTGGAAGGCCTGGCCGACGGCGGCAAAATTCGCCGCAACGGGCGCATCACCACCGTGCCGCTGGCGGCCAGCGTGCGCGAGATCGATTTCGGCAACGGCCCGAAACAGGCGATGACCATCCCCTGGGGCGATATCTCGACCGCCTGGCATACCACCGGCATCGACGATATCGAGGTTTATATGCCGATGTCGCCCAAGCGCATCAAGCAGGTCCAGCGGCTGAACTGGGTGCGCCCGCTGCTGGGGCTGTCGCCGGTCCAGGCGGTTCTGAAAAAACGGGCCGCGAAAATCGCCGGCCCCGATGAATCGCGCCGCCAGCACGCGACCACCCATGTCTGGGGCGAAGTGGTCAACGCCCGCGGCGAGCACCGGGTTGCACGCGTGCATGTCGCCAACGGCTATGACGTCACCGTGCATGCCAGCCTCGCGATCGTGCAGCAGCTGCTCGCCGGTGCGCCGGCGGGTGGCAGCTACACCCCGTCACGTCTGGCGGGCAAGGAACTGGTCGAGCGTTTGCCGGGCAGCTCGAAAGTCGAGATCAGCTCAGAATAGGTCGCCGAATTCGGGCCGCTGGCGGGCCGTATCGATATCGAAATAAGCCGCCATCAGGCGATACAGCTCGTCGTGGGCCCCGGCGAGTTCGGCGCCGCGCTGAAAAAAGGCTTCGACGGTCACGGCAAAGAATTCCGCCGGATTTTCGGCACCGTAGATATCGATCACCGGCGAGCCGCGCTCGCGCAGCGTCTCGAACGCCGCGCCGAATACATGGCGCCAGCCATCGGCATCGTCGGTTGGCGGTGCGCCTTCGTATGCGGGCGCGGCGAAATCCAGCAGATGGGCGAATTCGTGCAGCACCACATTGTGCGCTGCCCCGGCCAGTGCGGCTTCCACATCGGCCCAGGACAGTACCACGCGACTGGCATGCCAGGCCTCGCCCGAGGCCAGCATGGGCACGTCGTCGACCAGGCCCTGCTCGTCGGGCATGGACTGCGGAATATAAAAGGCATCGGGATAGATCAGCACTTCGCTGGGCAGCGCGAACGTGGCGGGTGTTGCGCCCAGGCATAACAGGCTGGCCTGGCCGGCGATCGCCAGGCGCATGTCGGGGGTGATGTCGAGGCCCTGACAGCCCACAAAACGCACATCGGCCACAAGCCGTGCCGCCAGTCTCGGCAGGCGTTCGCGCTGGCGCGTATCGAGCAGGCCGCGCCACGGCAACAGGGCCCATAAGCGGGCGCGTTCGGCCGCGTTGAGCTTGGCCGGACCACGCACGAGCAGGCGCAGGCGCGGATAAGCGATAATACCCGCTGCCGCGACGAGGCTGGCGCCAATGACCGTGAGCGCGGCGATTGTATTCATGAACTACCGCTGTGTGCGCATTGCACCCGTATTGCGCGCGGTCGCTGCAACAAGGATGGAAAGCCCCCGGTGAGCTGGTCCCAAATCGCGCTAAGCATATTTTCGACCGTGACCTCGTTCATTATCTGGTCGTTTCTGGTCTATATTTTCTATGTGCTGCGCAATCGCAGTCTGGAGCACAAGCTCAAGCAGCTGATTCAGCCCGAACGCAGCGTGCCCGATGAAGACCGTGTGCATATCGTCTGTGCGAACGCCACCGCCGTGCGAGTGACGGTACGCGACGTACGCCTGATTACCGACGACGATGTGCATGTGAGTCTGGCCTATATTGGCGATACCGGCGACGTGGTCCGCCCGCGCAAGCCCAATGACATTATCGCCCGACGGCGCAATCCGGTGACTACGCGCCACGAAAAAGCCGGCCTGATCGAGCGCAACTTCGTGGAGCTGCCGGCCCAGAGCGCGGGCATGTGGGCCTTGACCGCGCGGCAGGTGGAAAACCCGCGCTGGCATTTCGTGGAATGCCTGCTGGTGATCGACTATCCCACCCTGCTCAACACCCGCAAGCTCATGGTCGTCTATGCCAAGCAGGCGATCGTCGACAGCATCAACGACGACTTCAATCGCTATATCGTCAACGCGCGCCGCCGCCACCAGCAGCAAGGCTGAAAACGCTATTCGTTGGCCACGCCGTGGGGGACATGGCCCGCGGCCACGCGTTGCGAGGCGCTGCCGATATGGGTGGCCTGATCGTCGAAGAAGATGTCCGCACCGAAGGCCTCCAGAAATTCGGCCTTGGTCATGCCGCCGAGGAACAACGCCTCGTCGATACGGATATGCCAGGCGCGCAGGGTGCGAATGACACGCTCATGCGCGGGTGCGCTACGTGAGGTCACTAGCGCGGTGCGGATCGGGCAACGGGCCGGGTCGAACTCGGCCTGGATCCCGGTAAGCGCTTCCAGAAACGCCTTGAAGGGCCCGCCGGGCAATGGCTCACCGGCCGCGCTGACTTCGCTGGCCGCAAAGGCTTCCAGGCCCTGCTCCTTGAAAATGCGCTCGGCGACGTCCGAAAACAGCACCGCATCGCCGTCGAAAGCGATCTTGAGTTCGCCTTCTTCGTGGGCCAGCGAATGGCCGGGCACAATGGTCGCCGCCGCGCAGCCGGCCTTGAGTGCGGCGCGTACATCGTCCGGGTCGGCCGAAAGAAACAGATCGGCGCCAAAGGCACTGACATAGCGATACGGCGAACTGCCGCTGGTAAACGCCGCACGCGTGATCGGCAGTTTGTGATGGGCGATGGAATTGAACACGCGCAGGCCGGTATCGGCACTGTTGCGCGATAGCAGAATCACCTCCACGCGCTCGTTGTCGGCTTCGTTGAGCGCGAGCAGCTTGCGCACCAGGCCGAAGGCCACGCCCGGTTCGAGTACGTCTTCTTCATGTTCGATCTGATAGTCGCAATAAGCCTCGCGCCCATCGGTTTCGAATACGCGGTGGCTTTCCTCGAGGTCGAACAGCGCCCGCGAGGAGATGCCGATGACCAATTTGTCGGATCTGGAACTCATACGCCCAGTCTAGCGCCATTGCGCGCGCTGTGAGCGCGCAAACGCTGTTCGCCGAGAGTGCATGCAAGCCTTTGAGACTAAAGTTCAAGCCGGATTTCGCATCTCGAAACAACGGTACGCCGGTTTACAGCCGAATCCGGTGGTAGGCAGCGAAACCTTGGTTTTATCGAAAATAAAAAGGAAATATGAATTTTCGATCAGCCCGCTCGGCTATGGCCGGCATGCTGTTTGCTTACTTGGCGGGTCTGGGCCGCGACCGCATCGGTTCGGCTTGTACTTGGCAATGCCCTGCCTATGTGGGGTAACGTAGCCGCCAAGCCGGATCGTGGTGGGACACGGTCAGGGGGATCCAGCTTTTATCTCAGGGAGAAAAGGGGTGAGCACGAGTACGTTCAAATCGGACAAGGTTCGCGCGTCTGTGCGCGGCGTCATTGGCACGGCGGTCGCGGTACCGTTGTTGTTTTCGGCCGTTCCGGCCATGGCTCAGAGCCAGCAGGAACAGATGCAGCAACTGCGCGATCAGATTCAGCAGATGCAGCAGCGCTTCGACGAGTTGCAGGCGCAGCAGGATCAGCTGAAGCAGGCACAGGATTCGCCGCGCTCGGACAAGCAGCTCGTCTCCAAGTCGGAAGACGGCGAAGGCTTCATGGTTGGCGACACCAACGTGAAGATCAACGGTTACCTCAAGTTCGACGCTATCTACGATTTCGAAGACGACCACGGCACCTCGCTCGGTCCGTCAGACGCGATCGGCACGTACAACGCCAAAGGCACCGACCATCCCGGTGATGCGGACCTTGGCGCCACCGTCAAGCAGACGCGCCTGAAGATTGCCACCACGACGCCCACCGATTTCGGTGACGTCGGCGGCTATATCGAAATGGATTTCTACGGCAGCCCGTACGACGACAGCTTCGACGGCGGCCCGTCTCCGCGTGTACGTCGTGCCTATCTGACCCTCGGCAACTGGCTGATCGGTCGTGACTGGTCCACCTTCTCGGACTTCAACTACGGCACCACGCTCAACTTCTACGGCCCGCAGGCGCAGCTGTTCGAGCGTCAGGCGCAGGTGCGCTACACCATGGACGCCGGTGAAAACACCAGTGTCGATTTCTCACTTGAGAATCCGGGTGGCGGCACGGTCCTGGCCGGTGATGACACTGACCCGGATTTCCGTGGCCTCGAGGATGGCACGGGCACGGAAAATACCCTGCCGGACATGGTGGTTCGTCTTCAGAGCTCGAGCGGTCCGTTCAGCGTGCAAGCGGCCGCCATCGGCCGTTATCTCAAGGCCGACGTGAACGACGTCACCGGCGGCGATGGTTCCGACGAGGATTCCGTGGTTGGTTACGGCCTGAACCTCGGTGGTTCGCTGTCGCTGTCGAGCGGCACCACGTTCATGCTTTCCAGCGTGTACGGCAAGGGCATTGGTAAGTACGTCTATGCACCGGCCGGCGGTGCCGACGCCTACGTGACCAACGACGGCGACCTGGAAGCGCTCGAGCGCTACGGCTTCATCGCCACGCTTTCGCAGGAGCTCACCTCGACGCTCACCACGAATCTGATCTACGGCAAGGCCTACTCCGAGAATCCCGACGATTTCGTCGGCAGCACGGATGACCTGCACGACAGCTCGTCGTCGGCCCATGTGAACCTGCTCTACACGCCGGTCGATCCGCTGACCTTCGGTATCGAGTACAACCGCGTGGACTACGAGACCCAGGGCGGCGTCGACGCCGATGCCCAGAACGTACAGTTCTCCACGATCTACAACTTCTAGAACGTGGCTGTATGACATGGCCCGGCGTACGCGCCGGGCACTTCGAAGCCCCGGTTCGCCGGGGCTTTTTTGTGGGCGCGGTTCGGCATGTCCCGGCGCGCCGAGCCGAGCGACAGGTTAGGATGCGCGCATGAGTCGTCGTTCTGTATCCCGCCCTCGAAACGCACAAAACGCGCCGTCCGCGGCACTGGCCGAGGGCATCGCGCTGCATCGTGCCGGGCGCTTCGACGAAGCCGACGCCTGTTACCGGCGTATCAAGCGGCGCGACTCCGACTATGCCGAAGCGCTGCGTATGCGTGCGCTGCTCGCCCACCAGCGCGGCGACGGCGAGACGGCGGTCAAGCTGCTGCGCCGCGCGGTCGACCAGCAGCCGGCCAATGCTGTCTATCACCATAGCCTGGCTGGCTTGCTGCGTGCGCGCGCCGATCTGGCGGGCGCGATCGCAGCCTACCGGCGGGCCTGGGCGCTGCAGCCCGAGCGCGTCCAGAATGGCCTCGATCTGGCCGATGTCCTCGCCACGGCGGGCCACAGCGAGGCCGCACTGGCGGTTTATGACGAATTGCGCGAAGCCGCCCCATCGCTGCTGGCACCCTATTTACACAGCGCGGGCCTGCTATTCGAACGGGGGGCCCCCGACGACGCCGCCACGTGCCTGCACCAGGCCGAAGCAGCGCTCGGCGCGGATATCGCCACCCGCTGCGACCTTGCCGCGGCGTGGGCAGGCATTGGCGCCTACGAACGGGCGGCTGCGGGCTACGAGGCCGTGCTGGCCGAGGCGCCGGATACTGCCCGTGCCGAGGCGGGGCTGGGCAGCGCCTATCAGAGTCTGGGTCAGTTCGAGGCCTCGACACGGCATTTCGAACGGGCACTCGATCTGGATGACCGTCTGGGCTGGGTCTATGCCGCCTTGATGACCAACCGCCGCTACGAGTTGTCCGACACACGCCGCGCGGCAATGCAGCGCGCGATGGCCGATCCGAAGCTCGACGACATCGCACGTAGCCATATGCATTTTGCGCTCGGCCAGTATTTCGATGCCCAGCAGCTGCCCGAGCAGGCCTTTGGCCATTTCGAGGCCGGCAACCGCCTGCATGCGCGCCGTTACCCGTTTGACCGGCGCGTGTTCGACAAGCGTATCGAGCGTATCTTGGCCTGCTGTACGCAGGATTTCTTCGACGCGCGTGAGAACATGGGCGATGCCAGCGAGCGCCCGCTGCTGATCGTGGGTATGCCGCGCTCGGGCACGAGTCTGGTCGAGCAGATCATTGCCAGCCATCCGCAGGCCTACGGCGCGGGCGAACTCAGCGATATCGCGCGTTTGGCCCGCGAACTGCCGGCGGTGACCGGGTCCGATAAGCGCTATCCGGAATGTCTCGAGCGGCTATCGTCAGCCGATGCCGCGACGCTGGCCGCGCGCTATCTGGGCGGGCTCGAAGCCCGTGCCCCGGATGCCGCGCGGGTGACCGACAAGATGCCGTTCAATATGCTCTGGCTGGGGCTTGTCGCGTTGATTCTGCCCAATGCCCGAGTGATCTATTGTCGCCGCGAGGCCATGGACAATGCCCTGTCCTGTTATTTTCAGCTTTTCAGCCGCGGGCTGCGCTTCGCCTACGATCTGGGCGATGTCGGCCATGTTTATCGCCAGCACGAACGCTTGACGGCGCACTGGCAGACGCATCTGCCGCTGTCCATGCTCACGGTCGATTATGAAGCCCTGGTAAGCGATCCCGAGCGCGAATCGCGGCGGCTGATCGAATTCACCGGCCTCGACTGGGACGCACGCTGCCTGGATTTTCATCGCCATGCCCGCGACGTACGTACCGCCAGTGTCTGGCAGGTACGCCAGCCCGTGTATCAATCCTCGCTGGCGCGCTGGAAGGCCTACGAGCCCTGGCTGGGGCCGCTGCGCGAAAGTCTGGCCAACGGGGCGTAAACGCCGACGTCGTTGCGGTTGTGCCGTTCGCCTAATCAAGCGGCGTTTTGCAACGGTCCGCGAATGCACGCGAATGCACGCGAATGCAGGCCAGGAAACGCGAATGGAAGCCGATGTGTGCGGGTGTCGTCTGGATCGCGCCTGGCGCCAGGGGCTTTCTGTATGATGGATCAGGTACCCATGTCAGCATGGGGCGTGAAGCGCTGATCACCGACGCTTCAAGCGATCTGGCTTCCCCGCATTGGCGTTTGTTCGCGTTCATCGACGGACAAAATGTTTGCCGAAGCGAAGCGGGCGGGCGCTCATCCATGCGCAAGACCGTGCCACGCGACGACCCGGAGACGGCCATGGCCGCTGTGATCGAACTCACCGACAAGGGCCTCTACTGCGCGGCCGGCGATTTTCATATCGACCCGTGGCGTCCGGTCGAGCGTGCCTTGATCACCCACGCCCATGCCGACCATGCCCGTAGCGGGCACGGCCACTACTGGGCCACCACGCAAAGCGCGCCGATCCTCTACAAGCGGCTGGGCAGCGCGATCGCGCTCACCGGTGTCGCGTATGGCCAGGAACTGACATTCGGTACGGCGCGGGTCTCGTTTCATCCGGCCGGGCATGTGCTTGGCTCGGCACAGATCCGGGTCGAGGTCGATGGCGAGGTCTGGGTCGCATCCGGCGACTACAAGCGCGATGCGGATCCGACCTGTGCCGATTTCGAAGTCGTGCCCTGCGACACGTTCATCACCGAGGCCACCTTTGCATTGCCGGTCTATCGCTGGGCGGATACCGCGGACGTGGCGGCCGATATCCATGCCTGGTGGCAGGCCAATGCTGCGGCCGGCAAGACCAGCGTGCTGTTTTCCTATTCCCTGGGCAAGGCGCAGCGGCTACTGGCGGAGTTGGCGCGCCTGACCGATGAAACGGTCTATCTGCACGGCGCGCTGGTACCGCTGACCCAGATCTATCGCGATGCCGGCATCGCCATGCTGCCTACCGAACCGGTCAGCGCCCAGGACCGAAAAGCCGATTTTGCCGGCGCGCTGGTCATGGCGCCGCCCTCGGCAGCCGGTTCGCGCTGGATGCGGCGTTTCAAGCAACACGAAACCGGCTTCGCCTCCGGCTGGATGCGGATTCGCGGCAACCGCCGCCGGCGTGGCTACGATCGCGGCTTCGTGCTCTCCGATCATGTCGACTGGCCGGGCCTGATTCGGACCATCGAACAGACCGGCGCCCGCCGCGTGCTGGCCACACATGGGCGTACCGACGTACTGGTGGCCTATCTGCGTGAGCGGGGCCTCGATGCGGCACCCCTGGTCACCGAATATGCCGACAGCCTCGAAACTGACGAGGGTTGAGTTGCGCGCATGGTCTGCCGATATGTCCTGTGGGTACGTTATGCTGGTCAGATTGTCAGGCAGGATCGAAAAGGCGAGACGCATGTCGCATATCACGGCCGCCGCGAGGCAGCGCGCCGCGCCGCAACCCGGCGTGGCTGCGCTCGCTGGATTCGATAACGCGCTGGCTTGCGCCTCGGGCGGCGTGGGCGCACTACATAATCCAGGCATCGCCGGCCATGTTTGCGCCGCTGCATTGGCGAAGGCCCGGCGCGGTCTTGTCGGCACCTCGCAGGCCGGGCCGGACCGCGGATGAGTGCTTCGGTCGGCGCCGATGTCTCGAGTCCGGTCGGGCAGAACGCCGCGGCCGATCGTGACGAGCGCGAACGCCTGCAGCTCCAGCGCATGGAACGTTCGCTCGTGCGCGCCTGGCTGGCCGCGCCCTCGAGCGTGTCGCAGACCGACTATGAATGCCTGCGCTATGCCCTGGGGATGGCGCGTTTGCATGTGTTTCGTATTCCCGGCACGCGGCGCGATATCGAGGTCGATGCCGCGCGCATCATGCCGCTGCGCGCCTGGCTGCTCGAACATCTCTACGATCGCCTGCGCGGCTCGGCCACGGCCGAACAGAAATTGCTGTATTGCCATGAAGCCGTGCCCGAGGCACGACGACGCTGTATCGAGTTGCGTCGGGAACTGCTGGCCACCCATGCCGACGACTTCGACGCGGCAGCGCTCGATCGCGAGGCGGGCAAGCGCTCGCTGGTCATCGTGGCAGGTGGGGGCGGTGGTGCTGGCTATGTCTATGCCGGCGCGTTCGCCCGCCTCATGGAAGACGGGCTGATTCCCGACTATATGGTCGGTAACTCGATTGGCGCGATTCTGGGGCTGTTTCGGGCCCAGCGTCGGCATGCCGATGTGGGCGACTATCTGGATTTCGCTCGCAAGCTCAAGAACGGCGATATCTTCACTGCCGCCCGCCGGCGCAGTGAATTCTGTCTGCCGGGGCTGTTGCATCTGCACCTGCGTGCCTTGCATCAGCGCATGTCCACCGGCGATCTGCGCCGGCCGCTGCGGCTGGATGAAATGGAGATCCCGCTGGATCTCGTGGTCGCCGGCATCCGTCGCCGACCCTACGAACGTCTGCCATCGGATGTCCGTTCGCCCAACGAGGGCGCCGAGCGCTGGTTGCCGATGTGGATGCGCGTGGCCGCGCGTTTCGCCCGGCTACTCCAGTTTTTCAGTGCCGACGTGGTGGAACCCATCGTGCTCGGGCGCGATACCGACACCCGCCAGGTGCACGCCGTGGACGCCGCCGGGTTTTCCGCGGCCGTGCCCAGCATTCTGCAATACGAACCGGGCCCCGGCGCCGGTGTGACCCGCGAGATCTTCGCCGAGCTCATGGCCACCCGCGAACTGGCTGCGATCGTCGACGGGGGCGTGGCCGACAATGTGCCGGCGCGCGCTGCCTGGCGCGGCGTGGCGGCCGGACGCGCAGCCACCCGCAATGCCTATTATCTGGCCTTCGACTGTTTCTTTCCGCGCGTGGACGCCAAGAATCTGTGGCTGTGGCCGATCACCCAGACCGTACAGATGCAGATGCGGGTCAACCGGGTCTATGCCGATACCATGGTGCGCTTCGATCGCACCCTGTCGCCGTTGAATATCGTACCCAGTCCCGACGCACTCGATCTGTCGGTCGGCTGGGGTTATCAGGAAATGGACGCCCGTATGCCCGAGGTGCGTGAAATGCTGCGCGCGGTGAGCCTGTTCTCCGACGCAGCCCAGGCGCGTGCCTCGTGAGCGAGCGCGATCCGCAGGCACAAGAAGAACACCCGCCGCGGCCATTCGCCGTTGTCACCGGTGATCGTACGCTCAGCGAGCGGCTGTTTCTGCTCTGGGATCTGGCGATCATCGTGCTGGTATCGCTCAATCTCGCGTTGATTCTCTTCGATGCCCTGTTTGCCATCGGCCCGCTGGCCGATGTGTTCGCCTCGGTCGCACCGGGTATGCATGGCTGGTATGAAAGCGCGGTACACGAAAACTTCGTGGCCATCGATCTCGCGTTCGTGGCCATCTTCGTGGCTGATGTGCTGGCCGGCTGGGTGCTGGCCATCGTGCAGCAGCGTTATTACCGCTGGTATTTCTATCCGTTCGCGCGTTGGTATGACGTGCTCGGCTGTATTCCGGTAGCCGGCTTTCGTTTTCTGCGCGTGCTGCGCGTGGTCACGATCCTCATGCGCCTGCAACGCCTGGGCGTAATCGATATCCGCAACTGGGCGGTCTACAAGACCTTCATGGTCTATTACGACATCGTGGTCGAGGAGATTTCCGATCGCGTGGTCATCAAGGTGCTCTCCGGCGCCCAGGAAGAACTGGAAAGCGGCGGTCAGGAGCTGTCGCACCGGGTAGTGCGCGAAGTCATCCAGCCGCGCCAGCAGCGCCTGGTCAATGCCACCAGCACGCATATCGAAAACGCGATCATGGCTGCCTACAAGGCCAATCGCGACGAATTGCAGGCCTATGTGGCCAATGTCGTCAACCGCGGGGTCAACAACAACACCGCACTACGCAATCTCGAGCGTGTGCCCATGCTCGGCAGCTTCGTCACCCATGCGCTGGACGATGCCATTACCGAAACGGTGAACAATATTCTCGACGAGGCCGTCGACGGATTATCATCGGCGGATTTCGACGCGCTGGTTCAGAATGTCACCGACAGCGTGATCACGCGCCTGCTCGCCGACGATATCGGCCAGAATTCCGAGCTGCGCGATGCGGTTATCGAAATCCTGGATCTGGTCAAGGAACAGGTCGCGGTACAGCGCTGGCGCGAGCATTTCGAGTAGGATCGAAGGCCGGTCGTTTGTTCGAGGGTTCATGATGACTTTCATATCGTTTGGCAAAGCCCGTCGCGTTGCGTTCATGTTTGGCCTGCTGCTGCTGGTGGTCGCGGTTTCCGGCTGTGAGTGGAGCGACATGCTCGATGGCGACGACGACAGCGACGAAAACGACAACACCCCGCCGGCCGCCGAAACCAATATTCCGGGCTTGAGTCTGGCGGTCTCCGGGCGCGGCTTCGATGCCACGCGTACGGCTTTGCGCGATGCCATCGCCGATCGCGCCAATCTGAGCGTGCGTACCGAAGTCGATCACCAGGCCAACGCCAATCAGGCCAATCTGAGTATGCGCCCGACCACGGTGTTGTTCATCCGCGATAGCAACCGCGAACGTGCGCTGCTCACCGCCGATGCGCGGGTTGCACTGGATCTGCCCCTGCGTGTGCTCGTTTATCGCGACAGCGACGACGATACCGGCGTGGCTTTCACCAACGCGGCCTATCTGGACGCGCGCTACGATCTCGACGATGTCGAAAACGCGACCCTCGACGGCGTCGACGACGATCTGGAAGCCGTGGTGAGCACCGCCGCCAATGCCGATCTGGATATTCGTGCCAGTGCGGCCGGTATTGCCGAAGGCGAGGGCATCAGGTCCGTGCCCAGCGACGACGATTTCAATACCGTGGTCAATCGCCTGGCCAGTGCGATCGACAGCCGCGACGCGCTCACGCGGGTCGATACGATCGATTTCCAGGACGTCGGTACCGGCATCGGCCCGAGCCGCCTGTTCATCTTCGGCAATCCGCGCGTGGGTACGCCGCTCATGCGTTCGAACCAGACCATTGGCATTGACCTGCCCCAGAAGATGCTGGTCGTGCAGGCCAGCGACGGCGCTGTGCGAATCTATTACAACGATCCGGGCTTTATTGCCGATCGCCACGATATCGACAATCGGGACGACGAAGTCGACACGATCGCCGAATTACTCGCCGATATCGCAGACGAGGCCGCCGCATCATCCGAGCGCGCGAGCCAGGACAGCAACGCCGACTAATAGTCTCAAAATCGCTGTCCCGCACTGGGCGCCCGCGGGTGTGGGGACGTCGTTTGCGCAGAAGAACAGTTCGCCGATTCAGTCCTATTCGCGTGTCTTCGCGTTCATTTGCGGACAATCCGCCTGCTTGAGAAAAGCCGGCCGGGTTCATGCATCTGGGCCTGAACGCTTTGTGATTCGAAAAATCGAGTCTACTAAGAGAACGATTAATGAAGATCGAGAGCGCAGCAAGTGCAGAGCATCAGCAGCTTATCGAGATATGGGAGGCCTCGGTTCGGGCGACGCACGATTTCCTGGCTGAGCGTGACCTCGTTGAACTGAAGCCGCTTATCCTGAATGAGTATTTCAAGGCTGTCAGCCTGAGTGTTGCCAAGCGCGAGGACGGCGAAATCCTGGGGTTCTGCGGTGTGAGCGATGCCAATATCGAGATGCTTTTCGTAGCACCGCAAGCGCGCGGCCAAGGTGTCGGGGCGTTACTTGCCCAGCATGCAATAAGCACTCAAGGCGGCGCGAAAGTAGACGTCAATGAACAAAACGCGCAGGCGCTAGGCTTTTACAAGCATCTGGGCTTTAGGGTGATCGGTCGTTCCCCGCTTGACGGTCAAGGTAAGCCGTATCCGCTTCTTCATATGCAGCTGGCGCGATAAGCATGTGCCCCGATTTTTCATATCAATAAGCTATTTATCCGCAGATTACGCCGATTGATTATTTGGCCGGAATGGGCGATCGGGCTGTATTGACGCCTTGGCTTTGGTGGCAGCAGCCAAATGGAACAGTCCGCAGATCGACGCAGATCACACAGATCCCAGACAAGAAACCGCGGCCGTGTGACGAATATCCCGCGCGCTTACTCATCTGTGTAATCTGCGAAATCTGCGGTTACGGCTTGAAGAACGAAGCCATCGCACGGTCGATTTCCGAAATCCGCAGACATCGTGCTGCGTATGCGGATTGGCTTTAACGGTCGACCTTCGAGAACTGTGTCTTTTTGCCTTATTCGCGTGTCTTCGCGTTCATTTGCGGACAATCCGCTTGCTTGAGATAAGCCAGCTGGGCTCGTAAATAATCAAGTAACTGTTTATCCGCAGATTACGCAGATTACGCCGATTGATTATTTGGCCGGAATGGGCGATCGGGCTGTATTGACGCCTTGGCTTTGGTGGCAGCAGCCAAATGGATCAGTCCGCAGATCGACGCAGATCACACAGATCCAAGACAAGAAACCGCGGCCGTATGGCGCATGTGTTGCCCCCTTACTCATCTGTGTAATCCGCGAAATCTGCGGTTACGCTCGAAGAACGAAGCCATCGTCTTCGCGTTCATTTGCGGACAACCTGCCTGCTTGGGAAAGCCAGCCGGATTTCATCCATCATCAACAAGATTTAACGCAGGGCAGGGGGAAACGCGTTCCTGGGCGCTACCAGCGAACGCGCACGCCGCGTACGTCGATATGTACGAACGGGCCGTGGCGGGAATTGGCCGGATAAACGCTCATGCCGCCGGCAAGCGTGGGATGTTCGGCGACCACGGTTTCCACCAGATCGGCGAGCCAGCGCGCATCGGCGGTATCGATGGTGCCATCGCCGTTTAGATCGTCCATACGCCCGTCGCCGTCGGCGTCCACGAAGATATCGGCCGCGCTGCCGAACAGATGCTGGCTGTAGACGGTGGTATTGCCAATATCGGCGTTATACCAGGGTGTGCGATAGCCGCTCATGACAGTGATCGTATCGAGCTGGAACCCGGCCTCGGCGAGCGCGGCATGGGTGCGCTCGAGCTTTTCCAGCAGGCGCGGGCGGATCAGCAGGTATTTTGGCCAGTGATCCGGTTGTTGGTGGCACAGGAACTGGCCAAGGGTGAAATGCGCGGACAAGGCGACATCCCGATTGGCGTGGGTGACCTGTACCAGTCCGTCGGGCGGCGCGGAACTGGCCCGCCCGCGCAGTCCATGCGGTTCGTAATGGCCGATACGATAGCCGTCGAGCTCGGACTGGCGCGCATTGATCGGCTTTTTAACGAACACGTTCAGTCGTCGCCGGCTCATGTCGTCGCGGTTGTAGAGCGCCAGCGGGTAGAGCCCGGGTTTCGTGGGCGCCTGCCAGCGCCAGCGGTTCGCCGAGACCTGTTCGAGCACGCCCGCGCCCGAGGTCTGCAGAATCATCGTCGCATTGTCGGCCAGATCGCGTACGCCGATCGTGATCCGCTGGCCGGGCATGACGAACGCGGCCTGGATCGAGGAATCCAGGGCTTGGCCGTCGACGCGCAGGGTGAACGTCGCCTGGGGGCGTTCACCCACGTTCAGGCTATCGTCGAGTAGCAGACGCGCCTGGGCGGCGGGCGTGCACAAGGCTGCCAGCAACAGCCAGGCTGCGGCGCGACGGCTCAAATCGAGCCGGCGCCGGCGGCCGGGGCATCGTTGGGTGTCGCGCGCTGAACCTGGCGCATGGCGGCTTCCACGCGCGGGTCGTTGTCGTAGAGGTCGGCTCTGAAATTCACGCCGGCGTCGTCGACGAAGGCAGTCCAGTAAGCCAGATAGACCGGGATGGATTCATCCAGCTGAACGCGTTGGCGCTCGCCCTCGTGCAGGGCCTTGTCGATACGCGCGGCGTCCCAGTCCGGTTGCTCGGCGAGCACGAACTCGGCGAGCTGATCCGGGTATTGCACGCGCACACAACCATGGCTGAAATCACGCTCGGTACGCGTGAACAGCTGCTCGGCCGGACTGTCGTGCAGATAGACCGCATATTCGTTGGGGAACATGAACTTCACCAGGCCCAGCGCATTGCTGCTGCCGCCACGCTGGCGTACGTACAGATCGCCGGCTTCGACCTTGTCGATGTTGGCCGGCGTGTTGGGCAGGACCTCGGCATCCGGGGTGAACTGGGCCACGATCTCGTAGCGCTTTTTATCCAGATAGCCCGAATCCTTGCGGACCTTGGGCACGATTTCATCGGCGGCGATACCCGGCGGTACGTTCCAGTAGGGCCGAAAGACGAGATATTCCATGGCATCGGAAAAAACCGGCGTGGCGCGATCCTTGTAGGACTCGCCCACCACGACACGCATTTCCAGCGCCGGCTGGCCGTCCGAGTAGGCGCGTAGACGGTATTCCGGGATATTGACCATCACATAACGTTCGCCCAGATCGGCGGGCAGCCAGCGCCAGCGCTCCAGGTTGATCTCGATCTGGCGCACGCGCTGTTCGGCGGGCACGTTGAGCGCGGCCAGCGTACCGGGGCCGACCTTGCCATCCACCTTGAGCCCATGGCGGCGCTGGAAATGTTCGACCGCACGCGCAAGCGACGCGTCATAGCGTGGCGAGCGGGTATCGCCCGCGCCCGCTTCGGATTCGTCCATCGTTTCCAACGCAGCGACCCCGTCGTCGATGTTGTCGCCCGTGGCGGCGTCCGGGGTGAGGTCGCCGCTGGCCTGCAGGCGTTTGCGCAGGGTGGGCACACGCGAATCGCGTACGCCGGTTTCCAGCAGCGGCCCATCGGGTACGTCGGGCCAGCCGCCGGCATCGACGATGGCCCGGTAGTCGGCCAGCGCCTTGACCAGGCGCGTATAGCCGTCGTGCGGTGGGCGCAGTTCGGTAAGCGCGGCATCGACATCGCCATCACGGGTCGCGCGTTCGAGCGCGCCCGCGTAGTCGACCGCCGGCAGGTCCTCGTACCAGCGCGGGCGCAGATCGCCTTCCCCGATCCGGCCTTGATGCAGATCGACGGCATAGCGCACGAAGGCCTGACTCAAGCGGATATCGAGTGCCGCCACGGTATCGGCGTCCAGTGCACCCGGTCGGGCATCGGCCCGTTCGATACGCTGTGCCAACGCCTCGTAGCCATAGTCGGCGGTGACCAGGCCCTGGCGATCGGCGCGCGAAAGCGCATCCAGCAGGGTCTTGATCTCGGCACGTGCACGGCCCTGGTCATCGAACCAGGCGGCTTCGTTATTGTGGCTTTTATAGTAGCCGGCCACCGCGCTATCGACGGTATCGTCGGACAGATCGTCAAGCGTGTTCGCGATCGCCCGTGCCTGGGCGATTGCGGGGGTGGCGCGCTCGCGCTGGCGATTTGTATCGTCGCTATTATCGCGGCTTGCGCTGTTCGTCGCTGGCGCGGCAGTCGTTGTGGTCGGTTCCGGGGTGCTGCTGCAGCCGGTGGCGGCGAGCACGAAAAAGCCGGCCAAAAGCCAGCGGTTAAAAGTGATCACGGCATATCGGGTTGTCGTTTTGCTGACCCGATGCTATCGCAGCCACGGCGCGAACACATCCGTCATCGTCGCTAGGCGCGACAGCACGCCGCAGCCGACGGCTGCGAAGTGACTGAAAACCGGCAGTCGGCCCGTGGGCTTGGTGCCGGATCAGGAACGGGCGTTTTCGATTTCGATCATGGGCCGGATGCGGCGCAGGCGCTCCAGCGGATCGTTGGTGGCCAGCAGGTCGTGTTTGGTCGCCGCATCGAAAGGCAGCAGTTCGGTCAGGCGTGCCGACAGCCAGCTCGCCGAGTCGTAGCTGCGGCTGCCGGCCTCGTAGGGCAGGCCGATTTCCTCGATCAGCGCCGCGGCGATCTGCTTGAGCGGCGAGAATTCGATCGGGCAGGCGCTGTCGGCGTCTTCATCGATGAAATCGATCGTGCCCGACCACAGGCCATTCTCGGCCTGGCGCGTGGACAACACCTCGAAGCGTTGCCGGCCCTTGACCGTGATACCGAGCGCGCCGTCGTCGAGGCGGTCGAAATCCACGATGTCCACCAGGGTGCCGACCGCACGCGGACTGCTGAATTCGTGTTTGTTCTCGGCCGGGCGCGCCGCACAGATGCCAAAGCCGGTCGCGGACTCCATGCAGCGCGCGACCATATCCAGATAGCGCGGCTCGAAGATCCGCAGCGGCATGATACCGCCGGGGAACACGACCGTGCTCAGAGGAAACAGCGCGTAATCGGAGTGATCCATGGGCACGGGGCCAAAACGTTCAAAAATGAAGCAGCGCATGCCGCAGGGTTCATCTTACCCGCTCGTGGCCCGTGGCGCCGAAAACGCCGACACATGGACAGTCGGCAGGGCCCCGGCTATCGTTGCGCGGCATGTACGAACAACTCGACAAACGCGATCCGGCCATCCGCGCCGAGATCGCGGCCCGCTTCAATGCCCGGATTCCCTATAACCAGGCGATCGGATTGCGGGTGGCCGATGTCGAAACCAAGCGCGTAGTGACCGCACTCGATTATCGCGAATGTTTTCTTGGCGATCCGGGCGCGGGCCTGTGGCATACCGCGGTAGGTATGGCCGCAGCCGACAGCACCTGCGGACTGGCCGTGTTTCTGGCCCTGCCGGGGCTGGAAACCATCGCCACGCTCGATCTGCGCATGGATTATCTGCGCCCGGCGGTAGCCGGCCAGGGGTTATGGATCGAAGCCGAGTGTTATCACGTGACCCGCTGTGTGGGTTTCGTGCGTGCGACCCTGCATCAGGGCGATCGCGAGCGCGCGGTTTCGTTGTGTACGGCGGCGTTCATGCGCACCGGCAAGCAGATTCAGCCATGAGTGACGTCAGCGATTCGAACCCGACACGGAATAGCGATGATCTCGTGGCCGCGATTCCCTATGCGGCTTATCTGGATATCCGTATCGAGCACGCCGAAGACGGCCAGGCACGCGTCTATCGCATGCCTTATCGCGACGAGCTGATCGGCAGTCAGCGCCTGCCGGCACTGCATGGCGGTACGGTGGCCAGCTTGCTGGAACTGGCCATGCAGTTCGAGGTGTTGATCGCCGAGTCGCAGACGCGGATTCCCTATCCCGTGGATTTCTCGATCGACTACTGGCGCTCGGCAGCGGCGGTGGACTGTTACTGCCAGTGTCGGTTGATTCGCTCGGGCCGGCGGATTGCCCAGGTACAGGCCGAGTGCTGGCAGGATGATCGCGAGCGGCCGATCGCCTTTGCGCGTGCCGATTTTCTGTTGCGTGCCGTCGATGGCGACAGCGAATGAGCCAGCCGGCGTGGCCTGGCCTGCGTTTGAATTAGACTAAGGCGCTATACAGCCATCGCGGCAGGCCTGCCGTATTGAATTACAAAGATGAATCGCTGCCGGTCGGCGGTTCGTGAAGGAGCGTGTGCACGATGTCAGGGGATGGACAACGTCTGGTTCAGGATCTGCTTGATCAACTCGATCTGGAACCGCTGGAGCAGCGGCTGTTTCGCGGTAGTTCGCGCGATATCGGCGGCAAGAGCGTGTTCGGCGGTCAGGTGGCCGGTCAGGCCATGGTCGCGGCCACGCGCACGGTGGACGCGTCGCAGCAGGCCCATTCCATGCACGGCTATTTCCTGCGCCCGGGCGACATGCAGGCGGCGATCGTCTATGAGGTCGATAACATCCGCGATGGCAAAAGCTTTGCCACGCGCCGCGTTCAGGCGATCCAGCACGGCCGGCCGATCTTTTCCATGCTGGCTTCGTTTCATATCGAAGAGTCCGGCTATACCCATCAGATGACCATGCCGGACGTGGTCGGCCCGGAAGAACTGGCCAGCCACGACGAGCTGCGCCGGGCCTGGGTGGATTCGCTCGACCGGGTGCCGGAATCGCTGCGCGAGGCCGTCGGGCGCGAGGTCGCTATCGACATGCGCGCGGTCAAGCCCTGGAACATGCTCGATCCGGACAAGCGCGAGCCCATTCAGCATGTCTGGTTCAAGGCCAAGGCGCCGCTGCCCGACGATCAGTCCGTACATCGTGCGGTTCTGACTTATGCCAGCGATTTCAATCTGTTGGCGACATCGCTGTTTCCGCACGGGGTGTCGTTTTTCACCCCGGGCATGCAGATGGCCAGCATCGACCATGCGATCTGGTTTCATCGGGCGCTTCGGGTCGACGAATGGCTGCTTTATGCCATGGATAGTCCCGGCGCCCAGGATTCCCGCGGGCTGTCGCGCGGGTTGATTTTCAATCGCGACGGTCATCTGGTGGCCTCGGTGGCCCAGGAAGGGCTGATTCGCCAGCGCAAGCCGCGCGAGTAACGGCCTCGCGCGGTTATGAAAATGTCATCGCGGTGAACGACCATGGCAGGGCAGGAATGCGCCTGCGATCCGAAAGAGGCGTGGCATGCGGCGTCACTGGCCTGGGCTCGTTTTTATCGTATCGCTGTCCATGCTGGCGGTGTTGCCGCTGATGGCCAGCGCGCGTGCCGACGCCGCTAGCGGTCCGGACCACAGGAATCCGCCCATGAGCGCAAACGCCAAGATCGTGATCGCCCATCGCGGCGCTTCCGGCTATCTGCCCGAACATACGCTGCCCGCCTATGCCATGGCCTATGCGCTGGGCGCGGACTATATCGAGCCCGATCTGGTAATGACCGCCGATCAGCACCTGATCTGTCTGCACGATATCCATCTGGAATCCACCACCGATGTCGAGCAACAGTTCCCGCAGCGTGCGCGGGCCGATGGCCGCTGGTATGCGGCGGATTTCACCCTCGCCGAAATTCAGCAGCTCAACGTCACCGAACGCACCAAAACGGACGGTACACGTGTGTTCCCCGGGCGTTTCAAGGCCGATGCCCAGGGCTTCAAGGTGCCCACTTTCGTGTCGCTGGTCGAGCTCGTGCAGTCGCTTAATCGCGAAACAGGGCGCGATGTGGGGATCTATCCGGAAACCAAGGCGCCGGTGTTTCACGACGACGAAAACCTGCCCATCGAGCGGGTCCTGCTCGCACGCCTGGCCGAATACGGCTACGCCGGGCGCCATGCGAAGGTATTCATTCAGAGTTTCGGTTTCGACAACCTGCGCGAGATGCGCGAAACCCTGGGTAGCGATCTGCCCATGATCCAGTTGATCAGCCATGCGCCGGCCTACGACGCGCTGGTCACCCCGGCCGGGCTCGACGCCATCGCCCAGTACGCCGACGGTATCGGCCCGGATAAAAAGCGTATCGCCGACACCGACGGCGCGCTGGTCGAACACGCCCACGCCCGCGGACTGCAGGTGCACCCCTATACATTCCGTGCCGACCAGTTGCCGCCCGGTACGCCGCGTCTGGAAGACGAACTGCGCCAGTATTATTTCGACTACGGTGTCGACGGGCTGTTCACCGACTTTACCGATATCGCGGTCGAAATCGTCCATCCCGATTATCGCGCCCGGCTGCACCCGCGGTAGCGTTCACTGAGGCCGGGCTTCGCCCGCCGACCGGGAGTGTCGTGCCAATTCGTGGCACACTCGCCGCGCCTTGTCGCTGTATTGACCATTCATGCCCATGAGTTCTGCCACCCGCCTTGGCCTGGCCGGCGGTGTTTGTACGCTGCTCGGTATCGGTTTGGCGCGTTTTGCCTACACGCCGCTGATCCCGGCGCTGGTCGAAGCGCACTGGTTTTCGTCGCATGCCGCCGCCTACCTGGGCGCGATCAATCTGCTGGGCTATCTCATCGGCGCGGCCACGGCCCATCGGGCGACGTTGATCGTGGGCGTGCGTGCCGTGCTGGCGACCTGTCTTGTGCTCACCGTGGCCAGTCTCTATGCCTGCGCGCTGGACTGGGGCGCAATCTGGTACGGCTTCTGGCGTCTGACCTGTGGCATCACCGGCGCGATGCTGGTGGTGGTCGGCGTCCCGGCGGCGTTGTCGCGCGTTGCAGTCGGTACGCGCGCCTATACCAGCGCGCTGGTATTCACGGGCATCGGGCTGGGTATCATGGCCAGCGGTACGGTCGTGCCGTGGCTGGCCGATGTCGGCGTGGCGCCGACCTGGCTGGCGCTGGGGGGCGTCGCCACCGTACTCGCCGGCTGGGCCTGGTTTGCGGTGTTCGTCAATCTGGCGCCGTTGCCGCGCAGTACGTCCCACGGCCATGCCGATACGCCGCTGCCGGCGGCGCTGGCCTTGTTTCTGGTGATCGCGGCCTATGGCCTGGATGCGGCCGGGTTCGTGCCGCATACGTTGTTCTGGGTGGATTACATTGCCCGCGAGCTGGGCGAAGGGCTGAAAACCGGCAGCGGTTATTGGGTGGTCTTTGGCCTGGGGGCGATGTGCGGGCCGGTGGTCGCCGGGTTCATGGCGTCGCGGCTGCGTTTTCGCCCCGCCCTGGCGCTGGCGCTGACGGTCAAGACGATCGCCGTGCTGTTGCCAGTGCTCTCCACGCATGCGATAGCCTTGGGTTTGTCGTCGTTCTTCGTCGGCATGTTGATTCCCGGCGCGGTCACACTCACCTCGGGGGCGATCGCTGCCCTTGTGCCGCCCCACCGTCAGCAACAACTCTGGGGCTGGGCCACGTTGAGTTTTGCTCTGGCCCAGGCTGCGGGCGCCTACGGGATGTCCTGGGGTTATGAAGTGTTGGGTAGTTATCGGCCCTTGTTCGCGATTGCCGCGGCCGCACTCGCCCTGGCCAGTCTCAGCGCCACGGCCGCCGCGTTGCGCCATCCGCGATGAGCGTCGAACGCGATATGCCGGGCGGGCTCTGGCGGCTGCCGCTGGCCGGCGCGGTGGCGCTGTTGCTGGGCGTGGGTTTTGGTCGCTATGTATTCACGCCCTTGATCACGCCGCTTGTCGAGGCCGGCTGGTTCAGTGCGCAGCAGACCGCCCGCCTGGGTGCGATCAACCTGCTGGGCTATCTCATCGGCGCGGCCGGGGCGAATCGTTACGCACACTGGCTTGGCCCGCGGCGGGCGATCGCCAGCTGCCTGATCGCGCTGGTCGCAAGCCTGGCCGCCTGTGCCTGGCCCTGGGGCATGATCGGTTACGGCTTCTGGCGTCTGCTTGCCGGTATGGCCGCGGCCACGCTCACGATCGTGGTTACGCCGGCGATCATGGCGCGTATGCCCGAAGCGCGCCGCCCGGGCGCCTCGGCCACGATCTTCACCGGTATTGGCGTCGGCACCATGGGCGTGAGTCTGATCGTGCCGTGGCTGGCCAGCTTCGGCGTGGGCGCGACCTGGCTGGCGACTGCTGCCATCGGCGCCGTGCTCGCCGGGGTGAGCTGGTTGGGCGTGTGGCGCTATCTGCCGGGCGAAGCACCGGCCGATACGCCACGGCAGTCGACATCACGCACGCCTGCCACGCCCTGGGCCATCATCGCCCTGGTGATCGTGGCCTATGGTCTGAGTTCGGCCGGCTATGTGCCGCATTCGTTGTACTGGGTGGACTATATTGCGCGTGAACTCGGTCGCGGCCTGGAAACCGGCAATCGCTACTGGCTGGTGCTGGGCGTCGGCGGGGTGATCGGCCCGGCGCTGGCCGGGGCGGCCGCGCGGCGGCTGGGCTTCGACACGGCGCTGGTGCTCGCCTTCGTGCTGATGACGCTGGCCACGGCTTTGCCGCTGGCGTTCGTCGGCGTCGCCGGGCTGGGTATCTCGTCGCTTGTCGTGGGCGCGATGGTGCCGGCCATCATCACGCTCACCGCCGGCACCGTGCATGCGCTTGCGCCGGTGCCGCGCCAGCGCCAGATCTGGGGCTGGGCTACGCTATCCTTTGCCGCGACCCAGGCGGTCGGCGGTTTTGCCATGGCCCGGCTATATGCCGCGGCCGGCACCTATACCGTGCCGATCGCTGCCGGGGCGGCAATTCTGCTCGTGGCGACCGGCTGTTCGCTGGCCGGCGCGATCGGGGCGCACAGGCGCCGGTCTGATCGGGGACAAAAACGATGACCGAATTCGAGATGACCACCCTGTTTTCCTATTCCGTGGCCCACTGGGCGGCGTTCTTTACCGCGGCGCTATTGCTCAATCTCACGCCGGGGCCGGATATGGCCTATGTGCTGGCGCATTCGCTGCGCCGTGGTCGGCGCGCGGGCTTCGTGGCGATGGGCGGTGTCTGGACCGGGGCTTTCGTGCATGTGGTGCTGGCCGCACTGGGCCTGTCGGCCGTGCTGGCCAGCTCGGCTGCAGCATTCGCGCTGGTCAAGTATCTCGGCGCGGCGTATCTGGTCTGGCTGGGCATTCAGGCCTGGCGTGCCAGCGGCGAGGCGATGCCGCAGATGCCCGTCCAGGCGGTGTCGGCACGTGCGACCTTTGGCCGCGGCGTACTGGTGGCCGCGCTCAACCCGAAGGTGGCGATGTTCTTTCTGGCGTTTCTGCCGCAGTTCGTCGTGCCGGGGGCCGGCCCGGTGGCCGCCCAGCTTTTTCTACACGGTTGCCTGATCATCGTCGTGGCCGCATTCGTCGAGCCGCCGATGGTGTGGTTTGCCGCAACCTTTGCCCGGCGCCTGCGTGCCAACGTGCGCGTGCAGCGCTGGCTCGACCGCGCCCTGGGTTCGTTGTTCATCGCGCTCGGGGCACGACTGGCGGCGGTGTCGCGGACCTAGCTGTCCTAGCTCTTGGGCTTGCGGATACGCGGACGAAAGCCGGCGGGCTTGTCGGCCAGCCAGTCGACGAACTGGGCGATATCCGGATGGGCGAGCAGGGCGGCCCGCGAGTTGTAGCGTTCGGCGAGTTCCTTTTCGCCCAGCACCGCGTGGATATGGCTATGACAGGGCCGGCAGATATGCAGGATCGCGCCCAGGCGTTGTTCGCGGTCGAAGCGCTTGCGAATACGCTTGAGCCGATGGGTCCGCCGCGGAATCAGGTGATGGCGGGTGGTGCGCACGCCGGCCCGCCCGCATAGCGCACAACGCGCTGGCGTATCGGGCGTCGCGCTCATGGCCCGGATCGTTGGCGGTAGGTGCGCACCAACCGTACGAGCGTATACAGGATATGCGCCAGCCACAGTATGGCGCCGGCTGGCAGTGTGGCCAGCGTCAGCCAGCCGAATACGCCCGCGGTGGAAAGCGTGTTGCCGATATCCATGCCCCAGAGCGGGCAGGGATGCGGGCCGGCTTCGTTGACCGTACAACCCAGCGCCGCGCCGAGCTGCCCGGCGGCCACGGACACGAGCATCGGCGCGATCGCCAACAGCACGATCGCCAGTTGTACGGCCAGAAAACGGCCGATCGCGCGCCAGCGCGGCCTGGCGCGGCTCACGTCTGGTGATCGCCGAGGCCGGCCTCGAGGTCGTCCAGCGCGTCAGCCAGGTACTGGAGCATATGCTGCATGCTCGGCAGCGAACGACGACAGGCCAGCAGGCCGAACTCGAGCGAGTCGCGATAGCTGGCCAGGCTGATATTGAGCGCCTGACCGTCGAGCACGATCGACACCGGATACATGCCTTCGAGTTTCGCATCGCCGTAGTAGAGCGTTTCACTCGGGCCGGGCACGTTGGAAATCACCACATTGAAGGCCTGACGGCGCGGCGCGATACCGGTGAGCAGATTTACCCCGGCCGGTGCGGCCAGCGCGGCGGTAAAGCCCATGATCTGTTCGCTGGTCATGGTCTTGTAGCGGCATTTCCAGTGTTCGACCGAATGCTGGATGGCAGCCAGGCGTTCCACCGGATCGACCACGTCGGTGGCCAGACTGGCGAAGATCATCGCGACCTTGTTGCCCGTGCCGCTGTCGGCGGTATGCAGGGAGACCGGCAACATCGCCACCAGCGGCTCATCGGGCAGCGCATCCTGGCCGAGCAGGTATTCGCGCAACGCGCTGGCACACATCGCCAGCACGATATCGTTGACCGTGGCATCGTAATGCTTGGCCAGGCTCTTGATACGGCTCAACGAATACGACTGGGCTGCAAACCGGCGCGAGCCGCTGATGCGCCGGTTGAGCATGCACATCGGCGCCTGTTTGAAAGCGGTGAAATCCGGTTCTTCGCGGGCCTGCTGCCAGGCCGAGAACACCTGCTGGCCGACCCGCGGCATGGCCGCAACCTGGCGTGAGGTGGCCGCCGCGGCTTTCCAGGCGCCCTGCCAGGGGGCCGCGCCGCCACGCTGCGATTGATCGCGCTCGCGTTCGGGCAGTTGCCAGGGCACGCGCAGCCCGCCGGGCGTGGGCGCATCGTTGAGCGAGCGGCGCATCACGCGCATCGCACTAATGCCGTCCATGAGCGAGTGATGAAACTTCGTATACACGGCAAACCGGTTATCGGTGACGCCCTCGATGACATAGGTCTCCCACATCGGCCGCGAGCGATCGAGCAGCGCGCCGTGCAGCATGGAGACCAGCGCCAGCAGATCGCGGATCGCCCCCGGCGCGGGCAGGGCCAGATGGCGGACGTGGTATTCCAGATCGAAGCCGTCGTCGTCGACCCAGAACGGCTGGCCGAAGCGGTATTTCAGGCGGCGATCGAAGGGCGGCTGCACATCGGTAAAGCTGCGCGCCTTCTCCACGATCTCGCGAACGTAGTTGGGGCCGGCATCCTCGGGCATGGAGAACAGCTGCAAGCCGCCGACATGCATGGGCTGGTGGCGCCCTTCCAGACGCAGAAAAATCTGATCGACGGGGTTAAGCAACTGCATGGCGTCTCCGGATACGCGGGCGCCTTGCCGAACGACACGCCCAAACTCCCGAGACTAGCGCCTGCACCATGGCTGCGCATAGTCCCCGTCATAGTGCGACGACGAAAATCAGGACAGATCGATGGCGTGGGCTTTGAGTGCGGCCAGATCGACGATCTCAAGTGCCGCTTCGTCGGTCGCGGTCAGTGCCACACGCGGGGCCACCCCGGCCTCGAGCGCCTCGGTCCAGCGCGCGGCACACAAGCACCAGCGATCGCCGGCTTTGAGGCCGGGAAAATCGAATTCGGGCCGCGGCGTGGATAGGTCGTTACCGCGGCTGGCCGAGAATTCGAGAAACGCGTCGGTGAGTACGGCACAAATCACGTGGCGGCCGATATCCGCGCTGCCGGTTCGACAGTAGCCATCGCGATAGAAACCGGTGGTCGGTGCATCACAGCAGCCGGCCAATGGCTCGCCGAGGACGTTGCGTGCGGGTATCGATGTCATTGTTGCTGCTGCATTTCCTGTTGGCGCATGGGCATGCTGTCTATGGCGTCGAAGAAGGCATGAATATCGAGCGACTCGCCCTGGCGTGCCTTCACGCCGCCGTCCTTGCCGACCAGCACGGCTTCGAAGCCGCCGGTCTGGTGCAGGCCAGTGATCGAGGCGCGTTCGATCGGCTGCGACAGGTTGCTGTGCAGCGCGTCGGGGCTGACCACGAACCAGGCGATATCGCGCTCGGCAATGCCGACCGTATTGGACAGTTCGTCGGCTGTTGCCTGGCCGGCGGTATCGGTGGGTGTGAATACCGCGATCACGCGATAATCCCAGCGCAGATCGTCGAGCGTGGCCGCGCCTGCGCTGCCGGCGACGATGAGCGTGGAGAAAAGGCTGGCGAGTAGCAATCTACGCATGGGCAGGAGCTCTTGCGATGATGGGTTGAAGTCGCGCCGACCGCGTATCGGGCATCGGCGCGTTGTCCGATCCGTAGTAAGTGGTCACCATCGAAAGCTTGCGCTCGTCGGTGGTATTGGCGCCGGCGGCATGAAACAGGCCGGCATCGAAGAACAGCACATCGCCGGGGGCGAGTTCGGCATTGATCGCCGACGCGATGAGCGACCGGTTATCAGGCCGGTCTTCGCGCAGGAACTGGGCATCGTCGAGCCGGTCGGCCGCGAAATGCAGGCGCTGGGTGCCCGGCAACAGGCGCATGCAGCCGTTGGCCGGTGTTTCCTCGCCGAGTGCGAGCCAGGCATTGACCAGCCGCGGCGTCTCAAACGCCCAGTAACGCAGGTCGCGATGCCAGGCCGTGGCAGTGGAATAGCGCGGCGACTTGGTCATCACGCAGTTGTGATGATTGCGGCTCAAATAGACCGTATCGCTGGCCAGTAATTGCGCCACGATCGCGGTCAGGCGCGTATCGGTCGCCCAGTCGGCAAACACCGCGTCGCGATCATAGGCCTGGCGCAGGCGGCGCGGGGTATCGCCGCCTTCGGCTGAGCGGCTGGCGGGCGCGCCGGGATAGGCGACATCGGCTTCATATTCGATGGGCGCGATGCGGGCGGCCACGTGTTCCTCGGTCACCCGGCGCAATTCGTTGACGCGTTCGGCGGGGGCCAGAGCGCGCATGATCAGATAGCCCTCGCTTTCGAAAAGCGCACGCTGGGCCGGCGTCAGGGCGGGCTGTAGCGAGGTGTCGATCGTGGTGTTCATGCGCATTGGCTTAAACTTGCGGCCTACCGTGCCATACGCAAGGACGTGCAATGAAGTTGCCCGATATTCGCTCGATTTATGCGCTGCCCGGCGGGCGCCGCCTGATTTCGCGCGGCATCGGCTTCGTCGCGCCCTATTCGGGCAGTATCGGCGCGCGGGTCGTGGCGCTGGCCGATGGCCAGGCGCGCCTGCGCATGCCCGACAAGCGATCCAATCGCAATCATCTCAATAGTATCCATGCCTGTGCACTATCGACGCTGGCCGAAACCACGGCCGGCCTGTCGGTGCTCTACAGCCTGCCCGCGGACATGCGCGGAATTGCCGTGCATCTGGGTGTGAATTATCACGCCAAGGCACGCGGGGCGATCATGGCCAGTGCGCGCTGGTCGGTGCCGGCCTCGGGCGAGCAGGTCGAGCGCGATATCGAAGTGCTCATGCACGACGGCGACGATGTGCTCGTGGCCTCGGCGATCGTGCGTTATCGGTTGGGGCCGCGGGGCTGAACTCATCCACCGGGATGTCTGTGTCGTAGATAGACCCTTAAGTTGTCTAATGCGCGGTGCAATCATGAAAAGACGTGTCGTAGTCGGTGGCCTGGTATTCGGCGCGCTCGGCGCGACCGCACTCGGCCGGGCATTGGCGGATGGCGATTCGCCGAGCGGCGCCGATACGGGCGACGCGCCCGCCGATGTCGAGGTATTCAAAGTGGACAAGACCGAGGCCGAATGGCGTGAACAACTCTCGCCGGAAGCGTTTCGGGTGCTGCGCCAGGAAGCCACCGAGCCATCGGGTTCCAGTGAGCTCAACCAGGTCAAGGCGGCCGGCGAGTTCATCTGTGCCGGCTGCGCGCTGCCGCTGTTCAAAAGCGAATGGAAATTCGAATCCGGCACCGGATGGCCGAGCTTCTACAACTACATCGACGGCCATCTGGGCTTCAAGACCGACTACAAACTGATCATTCCGCGCAAGGAATATCACTGTGCACGCTGTGGCGGCCATCAGGGCCATGTCTTCAACGACGGGCCCAAGCCCACCGGCAAGCGCTACTGCAACAATGGCGTGGCGCTGACATTCGTGCCGGCTGCGGAGGGCGAGAGCGCCTGAGTAACGCTCGCTTGTGATGGGGCGCGGGCGCGTAGTCGGATTCGCGCTTCGTAAGCCAACAAAGCACGTAGCCCGGTTGGTTGATTCGGTGGGGCCGGCGCGCCCGGCCGCTGGCCACAAAAAAGCCCCGGTCGGCGTGACCGGGGCTTTTGTTGCGCGGTTAGCGTGTCTTGCTAGTTCGCCGCCGCGCTCTTGTGCAGCAGGTCCTGGTGCACGTGTTCGGCGTCGGAATCGATACGCTTCCAGGTCTGCGACTTGCCGATCAGGCTGATACCGATATAACCACGGGCCTCGAGCGTGTCCGGGCCGGTCTGGGTGGCTTTGGCCTTGTAGGTCTTGCCGTTGTTCGGATCGTAGATCGTACCGCCTTCGAATTCGCCGTCGCCGGCGTATTTCAGGCCGTCTAGCACGGTCACGCCCAACAGACGGCGCTCGCGCTTGGATTCGTCCGGGTTGTTCTTGTCGTAGCGCGCCTTGCCGCTCTTGGAGCCCACGATCGTACCTTTCCAGGTGCCGTTTTCCTCGTAGAGCTGAACATAGCCGCCGCTGGCGGTTTCCCATACGCCGGCAGCATCTTCGGCCTTCATCTCGGCGGCAAAGGCACTGCTGGTGGCGACCAGCAGAACGCTGGCGAGTAGAGCGTGTTTGAACATCGATTCTGTCTCCTCTTAGATAACTCATGCCTAGCATGCACGAAACAACCGAACCGTGGATGAATTACTGGGCAAGACAGCCCCCGGTTTGCGCCGCTAGACTGCTGCCACATTTCGTTCGCCGGGCCAGGCGAACCCGACAGGAAGACCCATGTCCGGGGAAGCACTCATCGCCGTTTTCATCGATTTCGAGAACCTCGCCCTCGGGGTCAAGGATTTGCCGGGCGGCGAGTTCGATATGGGGCTGATTCACAAGCGGGTGCTGGAAAAAGGCCGGCTCGTGTTCAAGCGTGCCTACTGTGACTGGGGCCAGTATCGCGGCCAGATGAAGTCGTTCCATGCCATGGGCATCGAGATGATCGATATCCCGCAAACGCGTATTTCCGGCAAGAACAGCGCCGATATCCGCATGGTCGTGGATGCGCTGGACCTATGCTATGCCAAGGATCATATCGACACGTTCGTGCTCGTGTCCGGCGATTCCGACTTCTCGCCGCTGGTTTCCAAGCTCAAGGAGAACAACAAGCGCGTGATCGGTTGCGGGGTCAAATCCTCGACATCGGAACTGCTGGTAGCCAATTGCGACGAATTCATCTACTACGATGATCTGGTGCGCAAGTCCGGGCGTGCGCGCAAGCGCAAGGCCGACACCGACCAGAAGCAGGACAAGGGCGCCGAGGCGCGCGACAAGCTCATCGAGATCGTGTCGTCGCTGGAATCCGACTACGACCCGGTCTGGGGCTCGCTGGTCAAACAGACCATCAAGCGGGTCTATCCGAGCTTCAACGAAAGTTACTACGGCTTCAAAAGCTTTACCGATCTGCTCAAGTCGGCCCAGCAGCATGGCCAGATCACGCTCGAATACGATGCCGAGCGCGGCAATTACAAGGTCGCGGTCAGCTAGCCATAAAAAACCCGGCGTCGCTTACGACGCCGGGTGCGGGTTCAGGCCGGTTGGCCCGAATGCCGGTCTACATGGACGATTCGCTGCGATCGTCGTTGCTGTCTTCCATGCTCGAATCCGTTTCGGAGTCGGCGTTCGACATGCTGGAGTCGGAGCTGTCGGCAGTGTTCGTATCCATGCCGGTATTGCCGGCTTCGGCGATACCGATCACGCCACAGGCCTGACGCGAACCGGCAGCGCCGATCGGCGGCTGGCTCGGGTCGTTGGGTTTGGCGTGAATGATCACACCGCGCCCGATCAGCGCCTTGGCGCCGGTCAGCGATGCGCCTGCGAGCATGCCTTCGTCCGAAGCGTTGCCATCGTCGCCGGCATCGAGATCGCCCAGGTCGCCGGTGATGCGGTCGATATCCTTCGGCGGGTTCTTGGAGCTGCCCTTCAGGTTGAAGTGCGTGCCCGCGGAGGTGCCATCAGGCGCCGAGCAATCGCCGTACAGATGGATATGGTAGCCGTGCTTGCCGGGCGCCAGGCCTTCGGCTTCGGTGGTGTAGGCCACGCCACCATCCTCGGGGGTGAAGCGGATCGTGGCGGTGACGTCGTCATTGCCCTCGGTGCCGTGCAGCACGGCGATCGCTGCCTGCGGCATGTCCTCGCTGGCGCTCGTGGAGCTGGTCGCAGCCGGGTCGCTATCGGCGGTGTCGTCGGCTTCGCGCTCGCCGTTCATCATTTCGTCGTCACCCATGGACGACTCGTTCTCGGTCGCGTTGTCGGCGCCCATTTCGTTGCTGTTTTCGCTGGCCGTATTGGTCTCGGCGCTGGTGCCGGTGTCGGCCGCGTTGGCTTGGTTCTGATCGTCGTTGTTGTCGCCGCATGCAGTCAGGCTCATCGCCAGCAGCATGGCAGCGGAAACGGAGATTAGGGATTTCATCATGGACCGTCCTTTCCTTGGGAATATCGGAATCGAGTGCGCGTTGTTCATGAAAACACGTTCAGCCGCGGCGTGCGCGCAGGCGGGCCACGATCGCTTCGGCATCGTACTGCGCAACAAACAATTCACCGTGATTTGCCTGCAGCCACGGACCGAGGGTGGCAGCGCGGGTGTCGAGCAATGCGGCCAGCGCGTCGATATGCTCGCCGCCGCCGAGGGCGGCCTCGCGGCGCAGCGGATCGCGTTGCGAGTCGACAAACGCCACGGTCTGGCGATAACGCGGGGTGTTTGGCTCGGTCACCGAGGCATCGGTCGAGGCCCGGCTACTCGCCAGTACCCCCTTGCTGATCGTGCGCGCGGCATCGGCGGCGACGTTGGTGGTACTGATCGCCGCCGAGCAGCCGCCCAGCAGGGCGACCGATCCCGCCAGGGCCAGCGCCCCGACGGTCGTGCGGCCATACGATCGAAGCATGAGTTGGCCAGCCAAGATTATCCCCTGTTCGTGTAATCGTTATGGCCTCACGCTATCGTTTGCAGGTGGGCGGCACAATAGGGGAATGTAACCAGTTGATGTCGCGCGCCATATAGCGCGGCTCAGGATCAGTGCGGATGCCACGCGAAGTCTTTCGAACGCCCGACGCCCGTTTTGCTCACTTGCCCGGCTTTGCCTATCCGCCGCGCTATATCGAAGTCGACGGGCTGCGCATGCACTATGTCGAGGCTGGCCCGGCCGACGCGCCGCCGGTGGTGTTGCTGCACGGCGAGCCGAGCTGGTCGTATCTGTATCGCCACATGATCGCGCCGCTGGCCGCAGCCGGGTATCGGGTGCTCGCACCGGATCTGATCGGCTGTGGCCGCTCGGACAAACCCGGCGCCATCGCCGATTACAGCTACGCCGAGCATGTCGCCTGGATCGGCGCCTGGTTCGAACAGCTGGCGCTCAAAGGTGTCACCCTGTTCTGTCAGGACTGGGGGTCGTTGATCGGCTTGCGGCTGGTCGGCGAACGGCCCGACACCTTCGCGCGCGTATTTGTGGGCAATGGCTTTTTGCCCACGGGCGACGAAAAAATGCCGATGCCGTTTTCGGCCTGGCGTGCGTTCGCGCGTTACAGCCCGGTGTTTCCGGTAGGCGCGATTCTGCAGGCCGGTAGCCGGCGCTGGCTCTCGCGCGGCGAGCGCGCCGCCTACAACGCGCCGTTTCCCGACAAGCGCTATACCGCCGGCATTCGCGCTTTCCCCGGTCTGGTGCCGATGACACCCGACGATCCGGCCACGCCGGCCAATCGCGCAGCCTGGCAGGCGCTGGCGTGCTTTTCACGACCGTTTCATACCTGCTTCGCCGATGGCGACCCGATCACCCGCGGCGCGGATCGCGCGCTACGCCGGCGTGTGCCCGGCGCGGCCGAGGCAGCCCACACCACGATCGCGCGGGCACGCCATTTCCTGCAGGAAGATCAGGGCGACAAGATCGCTGCCTTCATGCTCGCGCAGATGGGCGCGCTGCGCTGAGCATGTCCGCGTTCAGCTGATTTCGTCGTAAAGCGCGCGGTACTGTTCTGCCGCACGGCTGCGCGGCGCATAGACGCTGATCGGCGCGCGGTGTGCGCCCATCTGCTCGACATGGGTGCTGTAGTCGATGAAGGTTTGCGGCGCCTTTTTCATCGTCTCCGGCGGCGTTTCGATCATCTCGCGGTGCATCTTGCGGCGGCGATCGGCCATGGAGAAAAACGGAATCACCCGCGTCTTGCCCACTTTCTTGTCTTCGACGTGTTCGAGCACTTCGTCGAGCGCACGCAGCGACAGCGGCGTGGGCACGACCGGCACCAGCACGTGATCGGCCGCGCGCAGCACCGAGGTGGCCAACGCGCCGATGCCCGGCGGGCAATCGAGCACGAGCAGCGAATAGCTTTCCGAGAACGGGTCGATCAGGCTCTCGAGCACCTTGCGCGGTTGCTTGGCGGCATGAATCTGGGCATCCCAGTCGCGATAGCCGCGATCGCCGGGCAGAACCGAAAGCCGCGGGTAGGCCGTGGACTTGATATAGCGGCCCAGTGGCTCCTTGCCCGACACCACGCGCTTGGCCGAAATCTCGGGCGATTCGTCGACGCCGAAATACCAGCTCGCCGCCCCCTGCGGATCCAGATCCCACAACAGCACATGCTTGCCGGCCTGGGCCGCTTCGTAGGCGAGGTTGACGGCGGCGGCGGTCTTGCCGACGCCGCCCTTGAGACTGTAGAGCGCGATCGTTTTCATGGCTTGAATTCTAAGCAGAAAACGTCGCGCGCATCTATCGTGCGCCCGTGAAATCTGCAATTGAACGCATTGACCGCCCGGCGCGAGCGGTTAAGCTCGGCCGATGCGTATTGCTCTTATTGCCGATACCCACGGCTATCTCGACCCGCGTATTGCCGATGCCATTCGTGGTGCCGATATCCTTGTCCACGCCGGCGATGTCGGTGCCGGTATCGAAGCCGAGATCGCACCGCTGGCCGCACGTATCGTGATCGTGCAGGGCAATAACGACCCGGCCGATTCCGGCTGGCCGAACAGTGAAGTGCTGGCCCTGCCGGGCGGCGATCTGGCCGTCATGCATGGCCATCAGTGGCCGGCGAAAACGCGGCACCGCAAGCTGCGCGAACAATTTCCCGACGCACGCGCAATCGTGTGTGGTCATAGCCATCGCCGCGTGCAGCAGAGCGACGAAAATCCCTGGCTGCTCAATCCGGGCGCGGCGGGGCGTACACGCGCCTATGGCGGGCCGGGCTGGATGGATCTCTTTGCCGAGGCCGGGCAATGGCGCGTGCGTAGCGAATCGTTGGAGCCGCAGCCCCGACGCCGGCGCAAACCAGGCTGAACGTCAGTCACTACACAAGGAAGACGGGTATGTCGCAACGACTCGTAACGGTCGACAACGACGGCGCGGTTCGTACCATCACGCTCAACCGGCCGGACAAGCGCAATGCGGTCGACCGGCCCACGGCCGATGCGCTGCGTCAGGCGTTTGTCGATTTCGCCAACGATGATGACAGTTCGGTCGCCGTGCTCACCGGCGCGGGTGGCCACTTCTGTGCCGGTGCGGATCTGGCTGCCATGGGCGATGCCGAGCGCCGGAATGCCGTCGACCCGGACGGCGCCGGGCCGGGGCCGATGGGCCCGACGCGCATGCTGCTGGATAAACCCGTGATCGCGGCCGTGCCCGGCTATGCCGTGGCGGGCGGGCTGGAACTCGCGCTCTGGTGCGATATGCGGGTGATCGAGGATTCGACCGTCTTCGGCGTGTTCTGTCGGCGTTGGGGCGTGCCGCTGATCGACGGCGGTACCGTGCGCCTGCCGCGTATCGTCGGTCAGGCGCGCGCGCTCGACATGATCCTCACCGGGCGTGCAGTCGCCGCCGACGAGGCCATGCAGATCGGGCTGGCCAGTCGCCGCGTGGCCGATGGCCAGTCCCTGGCTGCCGCATGCGAGTTGGCCCACACGCTGGCGAATTTTCCGCAAGCATGCCTACGCGCCGATCGGCGCTCGCTGTATGTGCAGTGGGATCATGAACTGGGAGCGGCGTTGCAGCACGAAGGCGCCGGCGGCTACCCGGTGGTGTTTGCCGAAGCGATCACCGGTGCGGCGCGTTTTGCCGATGGCGCCGGCCGGCACGGCCACTTCGAGTCCGCCGATCACGCGCGATCACAAGCACCGGACGACTGAAATCGCGTTGCCAATCCGAGCCAGCGCAAGGGCACCGTCGCGTCTTATCGACGATGTATGAAACGCAGTCGGCCGCGCTCCAGCAAGCAGGTTGTGCGCAAATGAACGTGAAGACACGCGAATAGGGCGAAAGACAGAGCGCTCCAGCGCCGTGTGGTCTGCTGTTCACACAGCATGCCGAATTTTGCACATGATCAAGCGCGTCTTTGATTGATAAAGCGCGTGAACGCCGGCCCGCCTCTGACGGGCCGGCGAGATTACGCCAGAGACGCTTTAGAACCGGGCGGTTACCGCGTTGGCCCCGTCGACCGGGTTCGGGTTGTCGAGCAACGTACGGGCCAGCTGATTGACGTCGTCAGTGCGACTCGCGTCGATTTCCAGCGCCGCGAGCAGGCTCGAAAACGATTCATCGTCGGTGGGTCGCGAGGTGGCCGCTGCCGAACGCAGCTCGCCGTAGGTGACCACGACAAAACGTTCGATCGACTGCTTCTTATCCAGCACGCCGGCGTTGTCGACCGGCGGCAGCGTCACGAAATACTGGTCCGGGCTGTATTCGTAGATCGCCCCCGTTGCGAAGTCGGTGGTCGAGCCGATCAGGCCCAGCCCTCCGATAAGGATGTTGGCAAAAAACCAGGCGTCGGTTTTGGTTTCGAGTGATTTGGATACGGTTCGGTAGCCTTCCATTTCAAAAGAAACCGTCTGACCGCTCTTGTTATCGAGGTGTAAGCTCACCGGCGTCTTACCGATGGCCTGCCCGGCGATCCGTACCGTGGCCCCTTCTGGTTCGGAATCAAAAGACACGTTCTGATCGGTACCGCTCGCGATAGTTGCGCAACCGCTGGAAAAGCCGCCAACCACCACGAGAAGAGCCGCCGTCGCTGCGACTCTGCTTATCCCAGAATTCATACATCTCCCCCAAGCCCTATTGTTTTTGGAGGAGGGATGTTAGCCCGTTCTTGCGAAGGCTAGTGCGATTACCACGGGGTATCGCGAGCGCCTTACGCAATGCAGCTCTCATCGTCGACGCTGATTTGATTATTCGCCCATGTCGAGCGGGCGAGGGCTTGTCGAGCGCGTGCTGCAGATTACAAGCGCTCGCAGTTTGTCAGTAGACTTCATTGGCGCGAATGGGTGTATTCGCATTATTGTCCGGCGCGCTATCGGTGGCGGACTGTGCCATATCGAACGCGTCCAGCACGAAGGCATAGATCAGCGCGGTTTCTTCCAGCGCGGTAAAACGCCCAGGCAGGCCGCCGTGGCCGGCGGCCATATGGGTCTTGAGCAACAGCGGATTGTCGTCCGTTTTGTGCGCCCGCAGTTTGGCCACCCATTTGGCGGGCTCCCAGTAGGTCACGCGCGGGTCGGACACGCCGGCGATCGCCAGTATCGGCGGATAGGCCTGGGCGCTGACATTCTGATAAGGACAATAGCTGCGGATGGTCTCAAACGCGGCCACGTCATCGCGTGGGTTGCCCCATTCCGGCCATTCCGGCGGCGTGAGCGGCAGGGTCTCGTCGAGCATCGTATTGAGCACATCGACGAAGGGCACGTCGGCGATCGCCGCGCCCCAGAGATCGGGCCGCTGGTTGAGCACGGCGCCCACCAGCATGCCGCCGGCGCTGCCGCCATGCGGCACGATACGCCCGGCCGCGCTATAGCCGGTCGCCGCCAGATGTTCGGCGACGGCGATGAAGTCGCTGAATGTATTGGGTTTATGGGCCAGTTTGCCGTTGGCATACCAGCGATAGCCGCATTCCTTGCCGCCGCGGACATGGGCGGTGGCGTGTACGAAGCCACGATCGATGAGCGAAAAACGGCTCGAGGAAAACGCCGCGGGCTCGGAGATGCCGTAGGCGCCGTAACCATGCAGCAGACAGGGCGCGCTGCCGTCGAGCGGCGTATCCACATGATGAATGAGTGTCACCGGCACGTCGGCGCCGTCGGCGGCGCGGGCATGCAGGCGCCGCACGACATAGTTTTCCGGTTGAAAGCCGCTCGGCACGGCGCGGCGCTTGCGTAGCTGGCGCGTACGCGTGGCCATGTCGTAGTCGTAGGTTTCGTCGGGCGTATTGGGCGCGCTGTAGATGAAGCGCAGCGTAGCGGTGTCGTGTTCGTAACCGGGGGCGATGCCCAGGCTGTAGGCTTCGGCATCGAAACGGATGGCGTGATCGAGGCCGCGGGTCTTGTCGGTGATCACGATACGCGGCAGGGCATCGGCGCGTTCCATGCGGACGCGAAAATCGGCGAACTCGATATGATCGAGCAACAATCGTCCGGGTTCGTGTTCGACGACAGTCTGCCAGTGCTCCCGGGCCGGCGTGGCGATGGGCGTACGCACGAGCTTGAAGTCTTCGGCGCCGTCGGCGTTGGTCATCAGCACGAAGTCGTCGCCGTCGTCCTCGACGCTGTATTCCTGGCCCTCGACGCGTTCGGCGATCAGGCGCGGCGTGGCCCAGGGCGTGGCCGAATCGATGAAACGTGTTTCGCTGGTGGCATGATCGTGGGCATTGATCAGGATGAAGCGATCGCTCTGGGTCGTGTCCACCGACACGAAAAAACCGGCATCGGGCTCGGAATACACCAGCTCGGCGTGCTCCGGCGCATCGCCGAGGGCGAGCCGCCAGACCTTGCAGGGCCGGTGGTTGTCGTCGAGCGTGGTGAAAAACAGCGTGGCGCTGTCGGCCGACCACATGAGGTTGCCGGTGGTATTGGGAATCGGCGGCTGGATTTCGCGCTGGGTCTGGATATCGCGTACATGCAGCGTATAGGCCTCCGAGCCGCGCTCATCCAGGGCAAAGGCGAGCAGGCGATGATCACGACTGTGATTGACTTCGCCGAGGCTGAAATAGGCACGGCCGTGGGCTTCGGCATCGCCATCGAGCAGGATCTGTTCGCCGCTGAGCCCGTCCTCCGGCATGGGCGCCTCGGCCGGCCGGGCGTCGTTGTCGGCTCGTGGTGCGCGACAGAAGATCGGGTGCTGGCCGGCTTCGCGAAACCGTACGTAATAGAACCAGTCGCCATCGGGTGTCGGCACGCTGGTATCACGCTCGGCGATGCGCCCGCGCAGCTCTGCGACCAGGGTCTGGCGCAGCGATGACAGCGGTGCCATATACGTATCGGTATAGGTGTTTTCAGCGGCCAGATACGCCGCGATATCGGCATGCAGCAACGACGGATCGTGCATGGCTTCGCGCCAGTTCTCGTCGCGCAGCCAGGCATAGTCGTCAACGAGCATTACGCCGTGGCGCTGCTCGCTGACCGGGCGGCGCGCGGCCACCGGCGGCGTGTTCGCGCGGGATAGGTTGGGCTGGGCGTCGGTCATGCGGCATCAATCAAGGCTGGCCAACCCACTAGCATCGGGCCTAAACGATGCGTTATCAAGATTCGCTGAAATCACGCCCGTCGATCAGGCGCAGGGCGCGGCGATAGGCCTGTTCGACTGCTTGTCGATCGCGGTCGCTGGTCATCGCGGCCAGCGCGGCTTCATGCAGGGCGCTGGCGTGCGTGTGCATGAGCCGGCGCTGGTCGGCGTCGCGCAGGAATTCGCCGGCATCGCCGATACGCGCGAGCATATGAACCGCGGCGTTGCGATCGCTGGCGAAATAGGCGCGCAGCTGGTCGAAAACCGCGTTTGCCAGTGTTTCGAAATCGAAACCTCGGGCCCAGACGCGCAGTGTGTCGTCGCTGTCGAAGCCGTGCCGGCTGGCGATATCGTGGCGTGCCACGCGATGCAGCGCGCAGGCCAGCCAGTCCAGACAGCCCATTGCGGTATAGGGGTCGTTGATGCCCGGCGAAAGCGCGCGGGCGGCGATCTCGACGAGTTCGTTGACCAGGAAGAACACGTCCTGCGACTGGGTGCGCTGGCGGCCCCAGGCATAGGCGCCGACGAGCGCGGCCGCGATATCGTCATCCATTCGCGGTTTGGGCCAGGCCCAGAGCAAGGTCTGGCCGGCGGTGACGAAATCGCCCGGCGTGCGTTCAAGGCGCAGCACCAGATCATGGCTGGCGGCCGTACTCACCAGCGAGCCGAAGACCAGATTCTGGATATAGCCGTCGCCGTTGGCGCGCACGGGTACGGCCTGTACGTCGAAGTCGGCGGGCAGATGGGCCGGTGGTTTCTCGCGCGCGGCCTCGACACGGGCTTCGTAGTCGTCGATGGCGCTGTCGAGATCGCGCGCGACGTTGGCGACCACGTTGGAAACGTGCAGGGATTCGGTGATGTGATGAATGAAATAGATCAGCACCGCGAGGCTGGCCACCGCCATGCCCACCGCAAACACCAGCGCCAGATGTGGTACGAACGCCGCACTGCTTTCGTGGCTGGCCTGCACGACGCGCAGCAATAGCAGGCAATACACGAACGTCGACACGAACGTGCCCAGCGTGATCTGGTTGCCGCGATCGTTCATGAAGTTGGTCAACAGACGCGGGCCGAGCGTGGAGGTTGTATACGACAACGCCGCGATCGTGATCGAAAACGTCACGCCGGCGACGCCGATCATCGAGCCGGCCACGGTGGTCAGCAGCCCGCGCGCGCCCTCGGCCTGAATGCTGTATATCCAGGGCATGTTCGCGACCCAGGCATCGCCGATGCGGGCATCGATTGCTGTGAGTGCGAACGACAGCGCCGCGGCGAAGATCGACATCACCGTCGGGATGAACCAGTAGCTGCCCTTGAGCGTGTTCCAGTACTTGATCAGTTGCGCCATAGACTTGGCTTGCAGCACGTGGCTCGGGATGATGGACGCACCTTACCCGAATCGGAAGATCACCATGCAGCGAGCGATCGAAACGCTGACCATCGAATGCATCAAGGGCGATATCACCGAGCAGCCGGATATCGCCGTAATCGCCAATGCCGCCAACAAGCAGCTCAAGGGCGGTGGCGGCGTGGACGGCGCCATCCATCGCGCGGCCGGGCCGAAGCTGGTCGAAGCCAGCCGCGCACAGGCGCCGATCGAAGCCGGCGAGGCCGTGATCACCCCGGCCTTCGACCTGCCCAACGATCATGTCGTGCACTGCGCAGGGCCGGTCTACAGCAAAAGCCAGCCGGTGGCCGCGCAGCTGGCCAGTTGCTATCGCCTGGCCATGCAGCTGGCCGAAGAGCAGAACGCCGAATCGATCGCCTTTCCGGCGATTTCCGCCGGTATCTATGGCTACCCGCTCGATGAAGCCGCCGAGATCGCCGTGCAGACGGTGGCCGACTGCGCGGTACGCGCGCAAAGCATCAAGCGGGTGCGCTTCGTGCTGTTCTCCGACGATGCGCTGACCGCCTTTCAACGCGCGCTGGAAACGCACTAGCCATGGCGGATACGCCCTGGCGCCGGCGCGGTCATATAAATGTCATGCGCCCGCCTCGGTTCTTTCATGGAGATGTCACAGCAGTCGCCTAGCGTGCCGTGGTCAAGGACGCCCGTCAGCGGCGTCATCCATAACAGGCAGTGACCACCACCGAGGGCCGACCATGAGTGAAGAGATCGAAGACCATCGGCTATTGAACGACAGCGAAAACGAGCCGTTTTCCTCCGTACTGGAACGGCGCGTATCCCGGCGCAGCATCATGCGCGGCGGGCTGAGCGTGGCTGCCGTGAGCATGCTCGCCGGCTTTGGTCTGACCGGCTGCAACGACGACGATGACGACAACGTCTCTACCAGCGACGACGATCGCGCCGCCGCCATGATGCTGGCGTTCGAAGCCATCGCGGGATCGAAGACCGACGCGGTCGTCGTGCCCGGCTCGGGCTCCGCCCAGGCCAACGCATCGCTGGCCGCCGGCGCCGCGGCCGCCACGACCGGCGCCTATACCGCCCAGGTGGTCATGCCGTGGGGCACGCCCATCAACAACAGCGGCACGGCCTGGCGTTCAGATCTGGCATTCACGCCGGAAATTCAGGCCAACAGCGTGGGCATGCACCACGACGGCATGCACAACTTCCCGATTTCCGAAGATACCGCGTCGTCGAATTTCATCATGGCGCTCAACAACGAATACATCGACCAGGGCGCGCTCTGGGCAACGCAGGGCGGACCCAGCGATACGCCCCGGCCGGCCGATGAATCACGCACCGAAATCAATGCCCACGGTGTGACCGTGGTGGAACTGCGTCGTGGCGACAACCGCGTGTGGGATGTGGTGCGCAGCTCGCAGTACAACCGCCGTATCACCAGTGCGACGCCCTGCGACCTGGCGGGCCCGGTCGCGGGTAGCTCGTACGTGGTCACCGCCTACGACAACACCGGCATGAGCACGCGCGGCACCAACAACAACTGCGCGAACGGCTATACGCCCTGGGGCACCTATCTGACCTGCGAAGAAAACTGGCCGGATATCTTCCGCAAGGACAGCGGCCGCGAGGCCGATGACGATCGTCTGGGTATTCGGTCGGGTGACACCCGCTACGACTGGGATACATCGGCCGGCGACGAAACGGAAAGCAACGGCGAATTCGCCCGTTTCAATGCCACGCCTTCCGGCGAAACCGCCGCTGACGATTACCGCAACGAGCCGCGTACCTTCGGCTATATCGTCGAAATCGATCCGTATGATGCGACTTCGCGGCCGGTCAAGCGCACCGCGCTTGGGCGTTTTCGTCACGAAGGCTGCTGGCCGGGCAAGCTCGTTGCCGGCGAACCGGTGGTGTTCTACTCGGGCCACGATTCGCGTAACGAATATATCTACAAGTTCGTCTCCGATGCGAAGTGGGATCCGGCGGATGCGAACACCGCCGGTGCCACCACCGATCGCCTGGCCATCGGCGCCAAGTATATGGACAAGGGCACGCTCTATGCGGCCAAGTTCAATGCCGACGGCTCGGGCGAATGGCTGGAACTCGAACCGGATACGATCGTGCCCTCCTCGGCGGGCAGCGCCTACGCCGGCATGACCCTGGCCAGCGCCCTGGGGCTGGAGGCAGGCGATCGGGCCGGCATCATCATCAACACCGCTGATGCCGCCGATCTGATGGGCGCCACGCCCATGGACCGCCCGGAATGGGGCACGGTCGACCCGGTGTCCGGCGAGGTCTATATGACCCTGACCAATAACTCCCAGCGGACGGCGCAAGGCACCCAGCCGACCTACAGCAACGACGGCAGCAGCGACGACGAACCCGGTGTGGGTTTCGCCACGGCCCCCGTGAACGCAGCCAACCCACGTGCCGACAACAGCGACGGTCAGGTCATTCGCTGGGTCGAGCCGTCGCCGGGCGAAACCACGTTCAAATGGGATATCTTCGTGTTCGGTAAGGTGCCGACCAGCGAGGACAAGAACCTGTCGAGTCTGTCGGAGCAGAATTTCTTCTCCAGCTGCGATGGCCTCTGGTACGACGACCGTGGTGACGGGAACGGTATTCTCTGGATCGAAACCGACAGCGGAACCGAGTACACCAATGACCAGGTGCTGGCCGTGGTGCCGCAAGGCCTGGACAAGGGCAACAACGACTCGGTCATCCACGAAGGCAATCAGGCCCAGCTCAAGCGCTTTGCGGTGGGCCCGAACGGCTGTGAAGTCACCGGCATCTTTGCCACGCCCGACAAAACCGCGCTGTTCATCAACATCCAGCATCCGGGCAACTGGCCGGCCGATGACGGCAGCAACACGCCAGATGCCACGGTCGCGCCGAGCGGCACCGTGCGCCCGCGTGCCTCGACGGTGGTGATTCAGAAGGCCGATGGCGGTCAGATCGCGGTCTGACCTGTAATCCGGCACGGGCCGAGAAAGAGCCGCCTTCGGGCGGCTCTTTTTTTGTCTGCTCCACGTGAAACCGTTACGTGGCCTCGGCCAGACAGGCAGAAAACGCATCGGCGAGCGGGTTCTGAATACCGCGACGGCGTAGCAGATGAATCTCCGACGCGCCCGCATTGCCGGCCAACGGCCGAAAGCAGGCGGTATCCCGCGCGGCATGTCTGAGCGGCGCCGGAACCAGGGCAACGCCCATGCCTTTTTCCACCATCGTCACCACGGTCTGCCACAGCCGTGCTTCATGGCGAATCTGCGGGCTGAAGCCCGCCGCCACGCATAGCGCAACGATCCGGTCGTGATAGTGCGGCGAAACTGCGCGTGGGAACAGGATGAACGGTTCTTCGGCCAGGCGGGCCAGCTCGATGGCGCCTGTGCCGGCAAGCCGGTGGCTAATTGGAAGACAGCATAGAAAGGATTCGCGCAGCAGCAGCAGGCTGCGGATCTCGTCGCCGTGACGAATCCCGTGGGAACAGCCCATATCGATGCGCTGGCCCAGCAGGGCGGCGATCTGTTCTTCGCTGTTGAGCTCCTTGAGCACGATATCGATATCGGCATGATCGCGGCCGAAGCGTTCGATCGCCTCGGGCAAGCCGCGAAACAGCATCGAATTGACGAAGCCCACGCGCAGCCGGCCGCTCAGGCGCCGTGCCGAGCGACGTACGAGCTGCTCGGCGTCGGCGGCATGGGCAAGCAGGTTTTCGGCCTCGGTCAACAGCAGCGTGCCGGCATCGGTCAGGGCCACGCGTTTGCTGTTGCGCTCGAGCAGCGTCACGCCCAGCTGTTGCTCGAATTTCTTGATATCGAAACTCAACGCCGGCTGTGAGATATGCAGGCGGCGGGCGGCGCGTCCGAAATGCAGTTCCCGGGCCACGGCCACGAAATAACGCAGTTGTTTGAGGTCCATGATGGCGTTTCCAGCGATAAGCTATGTTTATCGAACAGGAGATCAATTGTATTGGACGTCTATCGAAAGCGCGCCCTAGTCTGCATTCAAGCTCATACGAGAATGCGCCATGTCGACTCCTGCAACCGCGTCGCAAGCGGCGGTTTTGCAAAGCAACATCCCCGATGCGAGGGGGCTGAGCCTGTTCGAGCGCGATCCGGATCTAGCCCGTTTGTTGCGGGTATATCTGGGCGATGCGGACTACGAGAAACTCGAACCGCAGCTCGTCGATCTGGGCGCTCGCGCGGCGGGTGAACTCGACGATCTCGCCATGGCCGCCGACCGCAATCCGCCGGTGCTCGTGCATCGCAACCGGCGCGGCGAAAACGCGCAGTCCATTGAAAAGCACCCGAGCTATACCGCGCTCGAAGGCGTGGCCTATGGCGAGCTGGGGCTGGCCGCGCTCAGTCATACCGATGGCAAGCGCCCGTCGCTGATCAAGTATGCGTTGACCTATCTGTTCGTACAGGCCGAGTTCGGGCTGTGCTGCCCGGTGAGCATGACCGATTCGCTCACCCGCACGCTGCGCAAGTTTGGTGATGCGGCGCTGGTGGATAAGTACCTGCCCTATCTGACCGCCCGCGATATGGACACGCTCTATCAGGGCGCGATGTTCATGACCGAACAGGCCGCAGGTTCGGATATTGCCCGTATTACCACCCGGGCCACCCGCGCAACGGGCGGCGCAGACGGCGAATGGCGTCTACGCGGCGACAAGTGGTTCTGTTCGAACGCCGATGCGGATCTGGCCATGGTGCTCGCCCGGGCCGACGACGGGCCCGGTGGCATGGCCGGTATCGGACTGTTCCTGTTACCGAAAACCCGCGACGACGGCACGCGCAACGGCTATCGCATCGTGCGCCTGAAGGACAAGCTGGGCACGCGCTCGATGGCCAGCGGCGAGATCGTGCTCGAAGACGCCACGGCCTACTTGATTGGCGATATCGGCCGCGGTTTCCAGCAGATCGCGGACATGATGAACATGTCGCGCCTGTCCAACGGCGTACGTGCCGCGGGGCTGATGCGCCGCGCGCTCTCGGAAGCGCTGCACGTCGCCCGCCATCGCGAAGCGTTCGGCAAACGGCTGATCGATATGCCGCTCATGCAGCGCCAGCTGCTCAAGATCATGCTGCCGGCCGAACAGGCGCGCTCCATGTTCATGCATATCAGCCGCTGCCTGGATAAAGCCGATCACGGTGACGAAAACGCAGCCAAGCTGGTGCGCATCCTCACGCCGTTGATCAAGTTTCGCGCCACCCGCGATTCGCGCAAGGCGATCGGCGATGCCATGGAGGTGCGCGGTGGCGTCGGTTATATCGAGGAATGGCCCGAGGCCAAGTTGCTGCGCGATGCGCATCTGGGCTCAATCTGGGAAGGCACGAGCAATATCGTCGCCCTCGATGTGATGCGGGCGATCCGCCGCCAGCACACCCTTGATCCCTTGATCGCCTATCTGCATGCCCGGGTGGCGGACGACGGCATGCCAGCGGCCGCATGGTCGCTGTTCAGCTCGTTCATCGATCGTGTGGCGGCTCTGGCGGCGCGAACCGTCGAACACAACGACGACGACATCGTGCGCCAGGTCGCCAGTGCGCTCTACCACCTCTGCAGTGCGGTGTTCATGGCCTGGGAGGCCGCACAACAAACCCACGACGCGCGCCGGCTTGCGCTGGCGTTTCTGGTGGTGCGCTACAAGTTGCAGCCGGCCGACCCGCTTGCGCCGCAGCCGGCCGGCGACGATGCCGACATACAGCGTGCGCTGCTCGACGAAGCGCCGCTGTCCCTCGAGCAGGCGCTTGCGCTATGCCCGTGAACGACAACGCGCATCCGCGCGCCACGCACGGGCACTGAGCATACCGCCCGGCCGGCGGCGATAAGAACCATCAAGAACAATCAAAAACAGCCCGGAGGAGACAATCGATGAAAACCAAGGCGTTACTGCGTTCGTTGATCGCGGGTGCGGGCCTGGCCGCCTGTACCCTGTTTGGTGTGTCGGGTGCGATGGCCGATGCGGAAGTCAACGGCGCGCCGGCACTACCGTCGACGATGACCTGGTCGTCCTACGATATCGGTTCTGCCGGCTATGCCGAGGCCTCGGCGATTGCGGATGCCTTCGGCAAGGACTACGGCACGCGGATTCGTATTCAGCCGTCCGGTTCGGCGGTAGGCCGGCTCGAACCGTTGTTGCGCGGCCGGGCCCAGGTCGGTTTTCTCGCCACGGAAACGTTTTTCGCCGCCGAGGGCGTCGCCGATTTCGCCGCGCGGCGCTGGGGCCCGCAGGATCTGCGCGTAATCGCCGGCCGCCCGTCCTCGTTCGGCGTGTTCACCGCGCGCGATGCTGGTATCGAAACCCTGCAACAGCTCAAGGGCCAGCGCGTGGCCTATACCGCCGGTAACCCGTCGACCAATCTCAAATGCGATGCGTTTCTGGCCTTTGCCGGGCTGACCCGCGACGATGTCAACGCGATTATGTTCCCGACCTATAGCGCAACGATGAGCGCGCTCGCCCAGGGCAAGGCGGATGCAGCCTGTACCACGCCGACCACGAGCCAGACCTACGAACTGGCCGAATCGCCGCGCGGTATCCGCTGGCTGGAACTGTCACCGGATAACAAGGCCGGCTGGGCACGGCTGCAGAAGGTTGCGCCGTTTTTTCAGCCCTATCAGGAAACCATCGGCGGCGGCATCAGCAAGGATCACCCGGTGGATATTCTGGCCTATCGCTATCCGATGATGGTGGTGCCCGCGGATGCCGACGAGAATTTCGTCTACAACTATCTCAAGGCGCTGGATCAGGCCTTTCCCGAATACCAAAACGCCACCGCGGCGATGAAACGCTGGGCGCTGGATCGCGCCGGCACGCCGCCGATCGATGTGCCGTTTCATTCGGGCGCGATCGCGTATCTCAAGGAAAAAGGCATCTGGACCGACGAGATGCAGCAATGGAACGACCAGCGTCTGACGCGCCTGAATGCGCTGCGCGCGGCCTGGAAAGAAACCGTGGCCGAGTCCCAGGGTGAAAGCGATGCGGCGTTTGAAAAGCGCTGGCAGGCCCGGCGCAAAGAGGGCATCGAGGGCTTGTAGTTTCGGCGCGGGCCGGCCTCAGTACAGATGACAACGCGCGCTATGGCCGGCCCCGAACGCACGGGCTTGCGGCGACTCTCGCTTGCAGCGATCCATGACATGCGCACAACGCGGATGGAATCGACAACCCGCCGGCGGGTTCGCCGGTGACGGCAGATCGCCCGCCAGATGGATGCGTTCGCCGTGATGGCGGTTGTCGACGCGCGGCATGGCCGACAGCAGGGCTTGTGTGTACGGGTGCTTGGGCGCTGAGAGCAACTCGGCGGCCGGGCCGCGCTCGACGATTTCGCCCAGATACATGACCGCGATGTCGTCGGCCAGATAGCTCACCACCGCCATATCGTGGGTGATGAAAAGATAGGCCAGATTGCGCTCGGCCTGCAGGCGTTTGAGCAGGTTGAGCACCTGCGCCTGAACCGATACATCCAGCGCGCTGGTCGGCTCGTCGCAGATCAGCAGGTCCGGTTCGAGCGCCAGCGCCCGGGCGATACAGATACGCTGGCGCTGGCCGCCTGAAAACTCGTGCGGGTAGCGATCCAGGGCTGCGGCCGGCAGACCGACGTCGGCCAGCAGCTCGGTGGCAATACGGCGGCGCTCGGCGCTGTTCTGGCCGATCTTCTGCGCAACGAGCCCTTCGGCGATGATCTCGCCGACCAGCATGCGCGGGTTCATGGCCGAAAACGGATCCTGAAAGATCATCTGCAGGTGCCGGCGCGCAGCGCGCAGCCGCCTGCCGGACAGGGCCGCCAGATCGTCGCCGCCGAAGCGTAGCGTGCCGGCGGTCGGTTCGATCAGCCGGGCGAGTGCACGCCCGAGAGTGGTCTTGCCACAGCCGGATTCCCCGACCAGTGCCAGCGTGCGCCCGCATTTGATATCCAGCGATATGCCGTCGACCGCGCGTACGTGTCCCACGGTGCGTTTGAACACCCCCTTGGTGATCGGAAAATGCACGGCCACATCGCGGGCTTCGAGCAGCGTTTCCGGTTCTGTTTCGCCCTTGGCCTTGTCGGCCGTGGTATCGGCTGCTGCAAGCGCGGCCGGTAAGGGTTCACCGCGATAGTTCGAGTCGTAGAGATGGCAGCGAACCCGCGCGCCGGCATCGGTCTGCCAGGCGGGCGCGCTGGTACGGCAGGCCGCCCAGGCATATTCACAGCGATCGGCAAACCGACAGGCCGGAAGATCGGATGTGAGCGGCGGCACGGTGCCGGGGATGGCGGCGAGCTGGCACCCGCGCTGGGTGGCGCCGGGCAGCGAGGCGAACAGCTTGCGCGTATAAGGATGGCGCGGTGCCTTGAACAGCGTCTCGCGGTCGGCGAGTTCCACGATATGCCCGGCATACATCACTGCCACACGATCGGCCACTTCGTTGACCACGGCCAGATCGTGGGTGATCAGCAACAGCGCCATGCCGCGCTCGCGCTGCAGGCGGGCCAGCAGCGCGAGAATCTGGGCCTGAATGGTCACATCCAGCGCGGTCGTGGGTTCGTCGGCGATCAGCACATCCGGCTCGCCGGCCAGGGCAATGGCGATCACCACGCGCTGCTTGAGCCCGCCCGATAACTGATGCGGATAGGCATCCCAGCGCGCGGTTGGGTCGGGCATGCCGACCTCTTCGAGCAGCGCCAGGCCGCGCTCGCGCCGGGCATTGCCGCGCAGCCCGGCATGGGTCGCCAGTGCTTCGCCGACCTGCTGGCCGACGGTCAGCACGGGATTGAGCGCGCTCATCGGCTCCTGGAACACCATGCCGATACGCGCGCCGCGGCGTTCGCGCATGGCCGCCTCGGACAGGCCGAGCAGATCCTCCCCGCCCAGACGTACCGTGCCGTCCAGCACGCGGGTATTGGTTTGGGGTGTCAGCCCCATCAGCGACAGCGCCGTCATCGATTTGCCGCAGCCGGATTCGCCCAGCAGGGCCAGGGTTTCGCCCGGTGCGATGGCAAAGCTCACGGCATCGACCGCGCGCAGCACGCCAGCGGGCGTATCCAGATGCGTACGCAGCGCCTCGACTTCGAGCAGGGGGGGATTGGATGTCATGCGCTGAGTAAATCACCGGCGGGAGAAAAACGAAACCACCGACGCCTCGAGCGTCGGGCAAAAAAAACGACCGACAGGCAAAACGCCCTGTCGGTCGCGGTTTCTTCGGCTGCGGGGTCGCGAAGCCACCGGGCGGATACTGCGCCGCCCGGCGCCTTCGCCACGCCCTAGAGCTGGCCTTTCTGCACGCGCGAGCCTTCGCGCGCCTTGCCCAGCGAGGGTTCCTGGCCCTGCGGCTCCGGCTCGTTGCGAACCGAGTATTCGCTCTTGCCGTCCAGCGACGGGCCGTGGCCCCAACGGCCTTCCGGCGCCTGCTTGTCGAGCAGCGTATTCAGGTAATAGTAGGAATGTTCCTTCGCCTCGTGATCATCCGGCGTGGTGTTGGGGATCGGCAGCTGGGCTTCCATGCCACCCAGTTCCTCTATCACCGCCAGCCACTGCTGCTGATGATAGGTATCGCGGGCGATCAGGAACGCCAGGAAGTCCTTCATGCCGTGGTCGTCGGTCCAGTTGTACAGGCGCGAGGCCAGTACACGCCCGCCGGCTTCGGCTGCCACGTTGCACATCATGTCTGCACCGATATTGCCGGTGGCATAGACATGGCTCATGTCGAAGGGCACGCCGTTGGCGTTGACCGGCATGGCCGACAATCCCGAGGAGAGCAGATGACGCGGATTCATGCCGCCGAGAATGGCGTTGATGACCGGGTCCTTGGCGGATTCTTCCTGGTAGGACAGCGGCGCGCCTTCGAGATTGAGTGCGACCGCGTGGCCGAGCATCTCGATATGCGATAACTCTTCGGTGGCCGTAGACATGAGCAGGTCGCGAATACGGTCGTCACCGCGGGCGCCCATCGCCTGAAAGAAATACTGCATGGCCACGCGGATCTCGCCCTCGATGCCGCCGATCGCCTGCTGGAGCATCATGGCGAACTGCGGATCGGGGGTATCGACCTTGACCGGGTACTGGAGCTTGGAGGAGTGACGGAACATAAATAGTCCTTGTTAAATAGTAAGAAAGGAACGGAAATCGCGCGGTGCGCGAGCGACAGGCGCGATCAGGCGCGCTCTTTCATCCATTCCTTGTGGCGGGCTTCGTCGGCCATGCCGGCCCGCAGTTTCTCGGCGAGTTCGCCGTCTACGTCATCGCGTTCGGATGCGCTGCGATAGGCCGATTCGGTCTCGACTTCGTTGGTGGCCATGGCCGTGAGAATGGCGGAATCGCCCGCCAGGGCGGCCACCTTGACCTTGCCTTCGGTGAGCAGATGCTTGGGGCCGCTACCGGCGGGCACCTCGGCGCCCAGGCCCGTGATATGCGGCGTCAGATCGGCGATATGCCGTTCGTGGTCCTTGCGGAATGCGCGCAGCATCTCCTGTGCCTTGGTGTCTTCGAGGCGTTCGATCGCGGCGTCGTAGGCGTCGATCGCGTCGTAGTCGAGCCGCACCAGATTCTGGAGCAGGTCGGTGAGTTCGGATTCGTTGCCAACCAGAGTGACCATATATAAAGGCCTGATTTGAAGCTGAGCCCAGACCATGCGCCTTTTGAATCAGGCCGGTATATGCGCATCAATACCCTCAGCAGTTGTACCTATGTACTCTTGTGAGGGGGCGCTGGGCGGTGTTCGAGGCGGCCTTAGTAGTCGCTGCGCATCACCCGTTGAAGGTCGCGCTTGAGACGCCGCCTGTGGCGCCACCCTTTCAATAACGTCGTGTCTACTGACGTTGGGCCCACGTGTTCGCCAGCGGAATCGAGGCTAAAGTCACGCACCGCGCCGATGAGTTTTTCGTCCGGGCCGTAGTTCAGGATCGCGGTAACGGTTAAGCGCTGCAGGTTAATCGTGGACACGGGCGCTTTGCGGCTGGCGGTCAGGCCGGCGTCGAAGGCGCTGGATTCGAGCAAATCGCTGAACCGGCCAAGGCTGATATGGGCATTGCCCTGCACCGGGCCCAGCACGCCTGTGCGGGTATAGCCACCGCCGGCTTCCTCATCGCTGGCCGGCTGGTAGGCGTTGACCGTACCCCGCGCATGGCCGTCGGCGGTCTGCATATCGATGAATACGGAGCGCAGATAGGCCGACTCGAGGCCCATATTGGCCAGATAGCAGCGCGACTGCAGGCCGCGCCCGCCGGCCTGCTTCAAGAACAGTCGCGGCAACTGACTGCGATACAGGCCCTTGGCCATCAGCTGGCCGTAAACGGTCCAGACGATAAGCGTGGCAGCCGTTATGCACAACGTAAGCACCTGGGCGTTGGCGCTGATGAAATCCCACATGTTGGCGGCTCGACGCGATTTTGAACGGCCACCCTACAGGTCATGGGCCCGCCCCGGCGCTGCCCAGACAGTGAAGGCATCTCCCTATAGATGAAAAAGTGATTTGTATTTCAATTAATATTCTTTTTTGTCGGGTATTCGGGCCGGATAGAGTTCGCGTCCTGATCTCATCTTCCGGCGTTTCGGGTGCAAAAACTTATATTGTTCGGTATTGCGGGTTTCGTTGCGCAACTGGTCGACGGCTCGCTTGGCATGGGCTATGGGCTGACCTCGTCTACCATGCTGATCGCGCTCGGCATCAGCCCGGCGGTGGCCTCGGCGTCGATTCATTTCGCCGAGATCGCGACCACGGCCGCCTCCGGGACGGCCCATTATCGGTTCGGCAATGTCGACGTGGCCCTGCTCAAGCGTATGGTCGTACCGGGCGCCCTCGGTGCCTTCGTCGGAGCGCTGTTTCTGGGCTCGATCTCGGGCGATCTGATCAAGCCGTTCGTATCGGCCTTCTTGCTGCTGCTGGGCGTGTACGTCACCGCTTCGGTCCTGCTGGGCCTGCGTAAAACGCGGGAGAAGAAGCTGCTGTCGCACTGGAAAACGGTGCCGCTATCGATCGTGGCGGGATTTTTCGACAGTGTGGGCGGCGGTGGCTGGGGGCCGATCGCCACGCCCACGCTCATGGCCCATGCCGGCATGGAACCGCGGCGCGTGGTGGGCACGGTCGATGCCAGCGAGTTCGCCGTGACGCTCGCCGGCTCGCTGGGGTTTCTGCTCGTGCTCGGCCTGCATGGCATCAACTGGTCGTGGGTGGCGATCTTTGCCGTCAGCGGGCTCATCGCGGCGCCGATCGCCGCCGCACTCGTGCGCTATCTGCCCGCCCAGGTGCTGGCCGCGATCGTGGGCGGCGCGATCATTCTGACCAACGCCCGTACCGTGCTGGCCTCGCTCGGCGTCGATACGGCGGTGGTGAACTCGCTGCTGCTGGGTGGGCTCGTGCTGTGGGCCGCGCTCGTGGCCTATGTCGTACGCCAGCATCGCCGCAGCGCGACGCTTGCCGAGGCAACCGCCTGAGCGCCGGCCGCAGTCAATAGGTGGTAGCTATCGGGCGCCGCCGGCTGGCTCAGCCGGTGCCCGGCGTTTGACAGCCCGCCCGCCTTCGGCGCCGCGCAGGCGCGGGTCGAAGGCATCGCGTACGACGTCCGCGAACAGATTGGCGGCCAGTACCAGCACCAGCATGAATACGAAGGCCCCGCCCAGGCGCCACCACACGATCGGGTCGCGCGCCATTTCCAGGCGCGCGGCGTTGATCATGTTGCCCCAGCTGTTCATGGTCGGGTCCACACCCACGCCGATATAGCTGAGCACGGCTTCGGCTAGCACGAGCGCCGAGAAATCCAGCACCACCTGGATCAGCACGATATGCATGACGTTGGGCAGCATGTGCTTGCCTAGAATGCGCATGGGGGAGGTGCCCAGCCCACGTGCGGCGCTCACGTAATCCAGTTCCGAGAGCTTGCGAACCTCGGCACGCAGCAGCCGGCACAGTCCCGTCCAGCTGGTGATGCCCAGAATCAGGCACAGGAACAATAGCCGCAGGTCGGCGCGTGCCGTGGTCGAGCCGAAGGCCTCGGCATGGTTCTCCATATAGACCTGCATCATCAGTACCGCGGCGGCGATGAGCAGTACGCCCGGTATCGATGACAGGGTGGTGTAGAGATACTGGATGACGTCGTCCACCCAGCCACGGAAATAGCCGGCGAGCGTGCCCAGCAGCAGGGCAAAGGGCAGCATTACCAGCGTGGTGAGCGTGCCGATCGCAAGACCCGTGCGAATACTCTTGATTGCCTGATAGAGCACGTCCTGGCCCACCTTGTCGGTGCCCAGCACGTGGTATTCGCCCGCCAGGCAAGCGGTCACGCCCACGAGTACGGCAAGCACCGCCATGGCGATCAATGCCGCCCGCCAGGCCAGCGGCGTGTTATCGGTCGCGATGTCGCGCGCCACCGTGGCCGGCGAGAGGCGTTGATGGGCGGCGATCAGTCCGATCAACGGCACGCACAGCGCCAGCCATACGGCCAGGCCCCAGCCCGCACCCCGGGCCGCGCGGCGGGCGATATCCTCACCGCGGGTCAGGCCGCTGTCGTTGAGCGATGTGCCCGCATGGGCCAGATGCGGATAGACCTGGGCCTTGCTGCCATCGGCGGCGGTCACCACCTGCTGCACGTAGGAGTGCAGGGCGAACGGCGCCGAATAGGTGTATTCGGTGTGTTCGATCAACGGCGCGGCGATCGTATCCAGCACGCTCACGACCTCGCCCGAAACGCGGGTTTCGCCGGCCTCGTTGGTCATCGTCGGCCGGTAGTGGATGCTGTCGAGCACGCCGATGGCCGTGTAGGCCAGCAGTATTACCAGCGTGACCATCCCAACCGGCCGGGCAAACACCCGCAGCCACGGCACCCGCAACGGCTTGCTGCGCGCAGCGCACACCACGAACACCGCGATCGCAATCAGCAGCAGGTAGATCAGCGCGTCGGTGTAGAGCAGGACGTACAAGTTCTTCAGCTATGCCGGTAAGGAAATGTCGTCGGTGAGGCGATCAGGCCGCGTCGAACTCGATTGGCTCGACTGTATCCAGATCGATCGTACGCCGGGCCTGCCAAAGTTCGTATTGATCCTGCATCGCCATCCAGCTTTCGGGCGAACGACCTAGTGCTTTCGACAGCCGCAGCGCCATTTCGGAACTGATGCCGCTCGTGCCCTTGAGTACGCGATTGAGTGTGGACGGCGATACGCCGAGCTTGCCGGCCAGCGTCCGCCCGGTGATGCCGAATGGCTGCATGTAGACATCACGGATGAACTCACCGGGATGCGGGGGATTGTGCATGGTCATCAGTGATAATCCTCGTAATTCAGCACGTACGCGTGGCCCTCTCGAAATTCGAAGGTGAGGCGCCAATTGCCGCTCACCCATATCGACCATCGATCAACGCTGTCTCCACTGAGCGAATGCAGCTTGAAGCCGGGTATATCCATGTCGTTGACCGTTTGCGCGGTATCGAGCGCGGCGAGCTGCATCCGTAACCGCTTTGCATGATCGGGCTGTATGCCCGCCTTTGAACCGGTTTCGTAATATCGCTTGAGGCCTTTATGCCGGAACGATTTGATCACGGGCTGATATTAGCGCGTTGCGCAACACGCAACAAGAATCGAAATTTCCCCACAATCCGGCACTCATAACCGTATCCGCGGATCAAACAGCGTATAGCTGATATCGGTGAGCAGCAGGCCGACGATATAGAGCACGGAGCCGAGGAAGACCATCGCCCGCACGATAGCGAAGTCCTGGTTGTTGATGGCTTCGATGGTATAGCTGCCCAGTCCCGGGATGCCGAAAAAGGACTCCATGATCAGGCTGCCCATGAACAGTAGCGGCAGCAGCACGACCACGCCGGTGAGAATCGGGATCATGCCGTTCTTGAGCACATGCACGAACAGAATGCGCAGGTCCGACAAACCCTTGGCGCGGGCGGTACGGACATAATCCTTGCCGTATTCCTCCATGAAGATGGTGCGATACCAGCGGGTGCCCGAGCCGATGCCGCCCACCACGCCGATGATCACCGGCAGCACCAGGAACTTGCCCATGTCCCAGCCCGCGTCAAAACCGGAAATGGGCACCAGATTCATGAGCTTGCCGGCCACGTACTGGCCCGCGATGATGTAGAACAGCGGCGAGATCGACATCAGCACCACGCACAGCACCACGCCGCCCCAGTCGATGGCGGTCGAGCGAAAGAACACCAGCAGCAGCCCGAAGGTGATGTTCACCAGCATGCCCACGATGAGCGTGGGTACGGCCAGCGCCAGGCTCGGACCCATGCGTTCGAGAATGTCTGAGGAAATCGAGCGACCGGAATCAGAATGCCCGAAGTCGAAGGCGATTACTTTTACTGATTTCTGAAAGAACAGCGTCTCGGTCAGGCTGTCGAGACCGTCGGCTTGCTCGTTATAGATATAGGGCAAGTCGTAGCCGTGGGTGGCTTTCCATGTCTGGATCGCCTCAGGCGTAACCCGCTTGAAGCCGAGCTGCATGCGGGCGATATCGTCCGGTGTGTTGACCACGAAGAACAATAAGAACGTGATCAGGTTCACGCCGATGAGCACCGGGATCGCGTAGAGCGCACGGCGAATGATGTAGGCCAGCATCAGCGCATGCTCCGTCGAACAGTGCCGTTTTCGCGCCGGCGATAAATCCAGACGCCGGGTAGCAGCAGTGCGACCAACAGCGCGATGCCTGCAGCGATGGGCCAAAGCACTGGGTCGTTCCATTCACGGCGCTTTTCGCCACGCAGCGCGCCGTCCAGGCGCAGGTATTTCAACGAGCTCTGGATCATGCCGTTGGGCTTGGTGTTGTGCAGCCACTGGTGGTAGAGCGCGTACTGTCGCGGGAAATACCCCCATTGCCAGGGGGCGTCGCGGCGCAGGATCGTGAGCATGCGCTCGATGATCGCCTGGCGCTCAGGGCTGTTCTCCATCACCCGCATCTGGCGAAACAGCCGGTCGTATTCGTCGTTTGAATAGTTGGCATAGTTCGAGCCGGCGTGCTCGGCGGTGCCGTTGGGCCCGTAGAGCTGCGACAGGAAATTCTCCGGGTCCGGATAGTCGGCCATCCAGCCGCTGCCGAAATAGATCTGGACATTGCCTTCGGCGATTTTCTTTTGAAAACGCGGCCAGGTCGTGGCACGCACGACCAGCTGAATACCGAGCTTGTCGAACTGCTGGCGCATCCAGTCCATTTGCGTCTTGAACTCGGGGCCGGTGGCCGGCGTATCGATATTCACCAGCAGCGATTGGCCGGTGTTCGGATCGATACCGTTCGGATAGCCGGCCTCGGCGAGCAGCTTACGCGCAGCGTCGATCGGCTTGCGAACCGCTTCGCCGTCAACCCAGTCGTAAACCACCGGGTTCATCCCGGCCTTGCCGTCCTCATATCCGAACAGCCCGGGCGGAATCGGGCCCTGGGCGACAATGCCGCGGCCGTTGAGAAACAACGGGATATAGCTTTCCATATCGATAGCGATCGAGATCGCCTGGCGCAGCTTGCGCCCGGATTCATCCAGACCGCCGACCACGTCGTCGTTGAGGTTGAAGCCCAGATAGAAGATGCCGGGCAGAACCGTGGTGGCCAGATCCATACCGTGCGCGGCCATGGTCTGGGTCAGGCTTGGATTGCCCTCGGCATCAATATTGATCGCCTGGCCGAAGGCATCGTCGCTGATGCCGGAGACGTCGTAATAGCCCTGCAGGAACTTGTTCCAGTAGGGGATGGATTCCTGTTCGCGGGAATAGACCGCGCGTTTGATGAACGGCAACGGCTTGCCAGCATCGGCCAGCAGGCCGGCAGCGCGGTCGCCGGCCTCGCCTTCGCTGGGATAGCGCTGGCCGTGAAAATTCGGATTGGCCGCGAGCACCATGCGCTGGTTCGGATTATTTTCGGTAAGCATGTAGGCACCGGTGCCCACCGGAAACGTATCCAGCGTGATGTTGCGGGATTTGAGCGCCGGCTGATCGTAAAAGCGCGTCACTTCCGGTGGCACCGGCGCGAAGAAGGCCAGTGCCAGCCAGTAGCGCAGCTGCGGATAGACGCCTTCAACGCGGATTTCGTAGCGGTGATCGTCGATCACGCGGGCGCCCTCGAAATCAAAGGCGGTGAGGTCGAGCGACTGGCCGGGCGCCAGTTCGCTGCGTGCGGCCTCCAGGCGTTCGCGCAGTTCGCCCAGGCCCACGATATGCGCGCTCATGAGCCCGAAGATCGGCGAATTCACCTCGGGGCTGGCGAGACGCTTGATTTCATGGACATAGTCGCCGGCACGTAGTTCGCGCGTACCCTGATGTTCGAAATCGGCCGGACGGGTAATGCCCACCATGTCGGACAGGGTCAGATTGTCGTAGCGTGGATTGCCGTCTGCGTTTTTCGCAAACGCCGGATGCGGCTGGTAGCGAATGCCGGGCCGGATATCGACGGTATACACACTCGTGGCCACGTCTTCTGCCGGCGTGTCGTCGGGCAGCTTATTGCCGTCGGCGTCGAGATACTGTGGTTCGGGGACCTCGGTCGCGGTCGCCGGAATGAGTGTATAGGGCCGTTTCAGATAGTGATATTGCAACGGCGGCTCGTAGATCGCGCCGGTAAAACTGGCCTCGTCGGTGGCATAGGAGCGCGCCGGATCCAGATGACGCGGCGGCTCGCGAAACGAGCTGTAGTAGATATCGCTGTCGCTATCGGCGTCCGGATAGGGATTGTTCCACGGCCCGTTGCAAGCGCTGGTTGCCAGCACCAACAGCGCGCATGCGGCCAGCCGCAGGCCGTTCAGGCGATGCATTCGATCAGGGTTCGCGGTAGGCGCATCCTGCCAATGTAGACGATCGGGAAAGCCGCCCCAAGTCGTTTCGTCGGCGTGCGCGCCACCTTCGTCGTATGGAGCGCGTGCGGTGCGCGCTGGCACATTGGATGGAATAACAAAACGTCGATCGAGGAGTGTTGCATGTCCTACCAGGCCGAGTTCGAACAGGCCCTGCGCGATCCGGAAGGGTTCTGGGGCGAGGCGGCCGGCGCGATTCGCTGGACGCGCGCGCCGGAGCAGATTCTGGACGATAGCCGCGCGCCGTTCTATCGCTGGTACCCGGACGGCGAACTCAATACGGCGGACAATTGCCTCGACCGGCATGTGGAGGCCGGGCGTGGCGACGTGACCGCGCTGATCCACGACAGCCCGGTCACGAATTCGCAGCAGCGCTACAGCTATGTCCAGCTGCGCGACGCGGTCGCTAAGTTCGCCGGCGTGATTCGCAACCAGGGCGTGGAAAAAGGCGATCGCGTGATCATCTATATGCCGATGATCCCCGAAGCGGTCATCGCCATGCTCGCCTGTGCGCGTATCGGCGCGGTGCATTCGGTGGTGTTCGGCGGCTTTGCCGGCGCCGAGTTAGCCAAACGGATCGACGACGCCACGCCCAAGCTCGTGCTGTCGGCCTCCTGCGGCATCGAGCCCACGCGTATCGTCGAATACAAACCGCTGCTCGACCGCGGTCTGGAACTGGCCGAGCACCGTGTCGAGCGTTGCGTGATCTTTCAGCGCGAAACGCAGCGCTGTGCGCTCACGCCCGGCCGCGATATCGACTGGACCGACGCCCTGGCCGACGCCGAGCCGGTGGACTGTGTGCCGGTGGCTGCCACCGATCCGTTGTATATCCTGTATACCTCCGGTACCACGGGCAAGCCAAAGGGTGTGGTGCGTGACAACGGCGGTCATGCCGTGGCCATGCACTATTCCATGCGTGCGGTTTACGGGCTGAGCCAGGACGATGTGTTCTGGACCGCCTCGGATGTCGGCTGGGTCGTGGGCCATTCCTATATCGTCTATGCACCGCTGCTGCTGGGCTGCACTTCGGTGATGTACGAAGGCAAGCCGGTGGGCACCCCCGATGCCGGGGCGTTCTTCCGGGTGATCGCCGAACATGAGGTCGACGTGTTCTTCACCGCGCCGACGGCGTTTCGGGCGATCAAGAAAGTCGACCCGAACGGCGAGCTGGCCGCGCAGTACGACGTGTCCAGCCTGCGCGCGCTGTTTCTGGCCGGCGAACATACCGACCCGGATACGGCTGCCTGGGCCGGCGACAAACTGGATGTACCCGTGATCGATCACTGGTGGCAGACCGAAACCGCCTGGCCGATGAGCGCCAACCCGCTGGGTCTCGAACGCCTTGACGTGCCGCCCGGCTCGGCAGGCCGGCCCGTGCCCGGCTACGACATCCACGTGCTCGCGCCCGACGGCGAAGAAGTACCCAACGGCGAAATGGGCGATATCTGCGTGAAGTTGCCGCTGCCACCGGGCTGTTTCCCCACGCTGTGGCAGAACGACGAACGCTACAAATCGTCGTATCTCGAGACGTTCGACGGCTACTACCGTTCCGGCGATGCGGGCTATTTCGATGCCGATGGCAATCTGTGGGTAATGAGCCGGGTGGACGACATCATCAACGTCGCCGGGCATCGCCTGTCCACCGGCGTGATCGAGGAAGTCATCGCTGCCCATGCAGATGTGGCCGAAGCCGCCGTCGTGGGCGCGGCCGATGCCGACAAGGGCCAGCTGCCGGTCGCCATGGTCGTACTAAAATCCAGCGCCACCCGTGCGGGTGACGAGATCGTGGCCGAACTGGTCGCGATCGTGCGCGATCAGATCGGCCCCGTGGCGGCCTTTCGGCATGTGGCGATCGTCGATCGCCTGCCCAAGACCCGGTCCGGCAAGGTTGTAAGGGCCACGCTGCGAGAGATCGCCGACGGCAAGGACTGGACCACGCCGGCCACCATCGACGACCCGGCGATTCTCACCGAAATCGAGGCCCAGCTCGGCCAGATCGGCTACGCCCGCCGCCGCAGCGGCTGACCGCGTGCTTCGCAGGTGCCGGGCGCGGCCAACTGCGCTACGGTAGCGCCTCATACGGCATGCGATGCGGGAGGGGCGCGCGATGCGGGTTACGGCGACTGTCGTTTTTGCCACGATGTGGCTGCTCACAGCGTGGACGATCGCGAGCGCCCAGGCGCAGGACAGCGACTATGCCGCCGGCGCCGCCGCTTTCGCGCGCGGCGATTACGCTAAGGCGCATGCGATCTGGCAGCCGCTGGCCGCAGCCGGCGATGTCGCCGCGCAATATGGCGAGGGCTTGTTGGCCGCCAACGGCTGGGGCACGCCGCGCGATATGCTGCGAGCCCAGCATTTCTATACCCGCGCCGCGGAGCGCGGCCACCCCGGCGCCCAGTACAATCTCGCGGTCATGAGAGATACGGGCAACGGCGTGCCGCGTGATGCTGCCCAGGCCGCCTTCTGGTACACGGAGAGCGCCCGCCAGGGGCTGGCCGTGGCCGCCTATAATCTGGCCTTGATGACCCTGGCAGGCGACGGCCTGCGCCGCGATCCGGCGCGCGCCGTCGCCTGGCTCGAGCGCGCCCGGGCCAGCGATCGCGCAGCGTTGATCGCGGCCCTGCCGGTGGCTTCGGTTGGTGTGGGCTCGGCGCATATCCGGCGTACGCCGGGCCGCGACGGCGAAATCGTGGCCAGCGCCGAGCGCGGCGAGCAGCTGCGGGTGCTTACACAGCGCGGGGGCTGGGCCGAAGTCTGGCAGCTGGGCCACGAGGGCGCGCCCGATACCGTCGGCTGGATTGCGCAGCGGTTGCTGGTCGATCCGCCCGATCCGAGCGCCCGGCCACTGCGTCTGGATCGCTACGAATTCGGACCATTGACCGATCTGGATGCACGCCGCGTGCGCCGTGCCGGTGAGGTGCAAACATCTACGGTGGCTCGGCGTGGCGCCAACAGCGCGTCGGGCTCGCCGGACCGTTTATTACGCAATACGGGCTGGCTGGCCGGTCTGGATAGTATCGATTTCGGCACGCCGCCCGCAGCCGATTCGGCACGGGTGGCGGCCGCGTTGCTCAATGTACGCCGTGCGCCCGCACTCGATGCGCCAGTCGTCGCCCAGTTGCCGCGCGATACGCGGGTTAAAATCATCGAGCGGGCGGCGGGTTGGCGTCGTATCGCGCTGGCCGACGGTGACAACGGTTGGGTGGCGGCATTCCTGTTGGAGGAAACGCCGATGGGCGTCGATATCGATGGGAGCGCGCGCACGGCCCGTATCGGCGCATCGAATGCGAACCTACGTGCACAGCCGTCGAATCATGCGCCGGTGCTCGGCCAGCTGCATCGCGGCGAATCGATACAGATCGTCGACGAGCGTGGCGGCTGGCGGGAAGTTCGCTTTTCGGGCACGCCGGGCCGTGGCTGGGTGGCCGCGTTTCTGATTGCCGGCGAAATTACCCCGCCGGAAAAATCAGCACAGCGGGCCGCGGTGAGAGTGGGCGAAAGCGGCGGTTAACGGCATAGGATGTATGGAAGCTTTGATTGAAAAACGCAGCGCATGGCACCGCCCATGGCTACCGGTGTTCGTGGCACTCGCGATGATGCTGAGTCTGCCGGCCTTCGGCGATGACTTCTCGGACGCCATCACGGCTTACCAGAGAGGTAACTACGACGTTGCCCACGATCTCTGGGCGCCCCTGGCCGAAGACGGCGATGCCCGCGCCCAGTTCAATCTGGCCCTGCTTTATGCCAATGGTCTGGGCCGTGCCCGTGATCGCGAAACGGCCCGCCGCTGGTTTCAGGCGGCCGCCGAGCAGGGCAATGTTCAGGCCCAGTACAACCTGGCGCGCATGCTGCAGGCCGGGGACGGCGTGCCCCGCGATATTGCCGCGGCCCGGCGCTGGTACGAAAAAGCCGCGCGCCAGGATTTCGCCCCGGCCCAGAACAATCTCGCCCTGATGTATCTGGAAGGTCAGGGTATGCCCCGCGATCGGGCGAGCGCGGTGCGCTGGTTGAGCCGTGCGGCCGACGCCAGCCCCGAGGCACGTAACAACCTCAACGGGCTGGCCGTGCGTCTGCCGGAGGTTCGGGTGATGGCGAGTCTGGTCAATCTGCGTGCCGGGCCCTCCATGCAGTCGCAGATTCTCGATCAGGTCAGCCGTCAGGACAGCGGTGTGCTGCTCGACCAGCGTGCTGGCTGGTCGCGGGTCTGGTTCGTCGACTACGACAGCATCGGCTGGATCGCCGACCGGCTGATTACCATCAACCGCAAGGACGCGGCCGATGAGGGCGACGAACGCGTCGCCGCCGACGAGGGGCCGACGGAATCGGCGCCCGAGACGAACGGCGGCGATGATGTCGGCGCGACCACCGAGGCCGCGCAATCGCCGCGTAATCCAAAGCGTATTGCCGATACCGAGGGCGACACCAATACGGACGGACAGACCGAGGCGCAGCCGGCGACACCGGCCGGGCCCTGGTATACGGTCGCCAGCGGCTCGGCCGAACTGCGGGATGAACCGCGCACCGATGCGTCGGTGCGCGACCGGTTGGCCTATGGCACGTCGGTGAAGCTGCTTGAGCAACGCCCGGGCTGGCGACGGGTCGAGCGCGCCGATGGCGACGCGGCCGGCTGGGTCGGCGCGTTCGTGCTCACGCCGGACGACGCCGCCAATGCGCGTCACGCCGTCGAAACCGAGGCTCGTGCGCAAGCCGAAGCCCAGGCGCGGGCCGAAGCCAATAAGCAGGCCGAGGCCTCGGCCCCGCGCAGCAGGCCGGACGTTGTGGGGACCGGCGGCGGCTGAATGCCCTCGTGCCTATGCCCTCACGAGTGCGTTATACCGTTTGAATACTGCAGTATCAGAGGAGAATCGATGAGCGAAGGACCGGAGTTGGAGGATTCACCGTTGAGCGGCCCGCTGACTAGCGGGGGGCGACAAGTTGAAATTCAAATTTATCGGTTGAAAGGCGACCAAGCGTGGACGCTTGAAGTCGTCGATGAGTACAACAACTCGACGGTCTGGGACCAAACATTCGCGTCAGATTCGGCCGCGCTCGCAGACGCGAAAAAGGCAATACTGGAGAACAGCATCGGCGCGTTTATTGGCCCGGAAGACGGAAAGCCAAGCAGTGACTGGCGTTAAATCGACGACGTATAACAGTTCGCTGTAGCCGACCGCCCAAAGCGCGGCCGCGCTTTGGGTTTCCTCCGCAGCCTGCAGCTGAGCTTCGGCGATGGGCGCTATCAGGCCGATGAATCCTCGGGTATCGGCATGCGCATGATGTAGTCGTCCATCACGAAGCCGTGGCCGATGGATTTCACATCCTCGCGCTCGATATCGAAACCGGCATGTTGATACATGGCCACCGAGGCCGCGTTGTGCCGGTTCACGCGTAGATAGAGCATCGTGGCGTCGAGCTCGGCCGCGGTATGGGCTGCCCAGTCGATCAGGCGCCGGCCGATCCCCTGGCCGCGATAGGCCGCCAGAATATAGAGCTTGTCGAGCCAGGCGCACCGGCGCGTCTGCGCATCGGGGGACACGCCGGCAAAACCAACCGCTGTGTCGTCGATCCAGGCGAGCACGAAACGCGTGCCGGCGTTCTGCTGACGCTCAAGGGTGGCCATGTCGTACTGGGTGGCGAGCATGTACTCGATCTGGGCGCGGCTGATGATGCCGGGGTAGTGCTCATACCAGATACGATTCGCCAGTTCGGCCACGCGGTGGTGATCGATTGCACGGGTGGCTGGCTGTAACAGGCACTGGGTCATGGTGCGTCGCCGTCTTGGCTCGAGGCCAAGCGCTCGCGGATCGCGCCCGCGTAATGGGGATCGGCCAGCAGGGCACGCCCGCGTCGGCTTTCGCGCAACCGGGTTTCCAGCCAGCGCAGTCGCCGGTTCAGTCGTTGCGACTGGCCGCTGTCGGCATCGGCAGTGCGCAGCAGATCGTGGATATCACGAATCTCGCGTTTTGCTTCGATCTCCGGCGGGACGAAGCCGGCGTTCTTGAGCAGCCGGTAGCCGGCACGCAGTTCGGGCGGCACATCGCGGGCCGTATCGCGCGGCAATGGTTTGCCGGCGCCTGCAAGGCGGTCGAACTCGCCGCGTTCGGCGGCGGCTTTGATATGGGCGTCGGCAAGACGATCGAGCAAACTCATGGCGATTCTTTCATGTCTGTAAAAGTTCGGCAGTGAGGCGTGAAAACCGACGTGCCCGTGAACTGGTCCACGTTCAAAGGCGGCAAGTGGTCCGCGAATGAACGCCAATACACGCGAATGAAAGACCGTTTGCGTAACAGGCGCCGCGTCACGCCAGCCGGTTTCTTTGCGCTTGATTATGGGCAAAGTTCAGCATACGGCTTGAGGTGCTGATCCGTCACCCTTGCGCCGATCTTTCGTTTCGCCGTATTCGCGTGTCTTCGTGTCCATTTGCGCAGAACCTGTCTGCTTGAGACAAGCCCACTAGTTGGCACACACAAGCAAGAAGCCATTTATCCGCAGATTGCGCAGATTACGCCGATTTGTTGATTCGGCCGTGGTGGGCGATCGACCGCATGGGTGTTTTGACTGGGGTGGCACTAGCGGTAAGCAAAGGTCCGCAGATCGACGCAGATCGACACAGATCACCGAGATCGGAGATAGGGCATCGCCGTCGTTCGCTGTCGTCTGCGGATTGCCTTTCGCATGCAGCGCGAACAGCAGAGCCACGGCCTTCGAGCGATTTGTCTTTCGCCTTATTCGCGTTCATTTGCGGACAACCTGCCTGCTCGAGCCAAGCCCACTGTGTGGCATACATAAGCAAGAAGCCATTTATCCGCAGATTGCGCAGATTACGCCGATTTGTTGATTCGGCCGGGGTGGGCGATCGACCGCATGGGTGTTTTGAATTGGGTGGCAAGAGCGGCAAGCAAAGGTCCGCAGATCGACGCAGGTCACACAGATCAAACACAGGGCATCGCGGTCATTCGCTGTCGTTTCGCGCAGCTGCCGCGCTTGTTCATCTGCGCAACCTGCGGTTCCTTTTGAACAACGAAGCCATTGCTCAGCTGATTACGGAGTCGCGATCGTCTGGCACAGTTGCCGAGCGTCGGCGCCCCGCGTGTACGGGCCGGCTTTCGTCAGTTTCGTAAAATGCGGGTTTTCGTGGTGGCGTGCGTGCCACCGACGAACAACAGGACGTGACGGCAAGGATATTTTGATGACGGAATTTCTCGCGCCGGCGCTGGACGGCGCCGACTTCAGCGATCGCGTCGAGGCCAATGGTCTGGAGCTGGCCTACGAGCAGTTCGGCCGCGACGAGGATCCTGTGCTGCTACTCATCATGGGTCTGGGCACACAGCTGACCGGCTGGCCGGATGCCTTCTGTCGTGCATTGGCCGATACCGGTTTGCGCGTGATTCGTTTCGACAACCGCGATATCGGTCTGTCCAGCCAGCTTGGCAGCCGCGGCCCGCGTTATGACGGCGCGCGCAGCGCTTTCATCAAGTCGCTGCTGGGGCGGCGTATTCGCACCGCCTACACGCTCGACGACATGGCCGCCGATACGGTGGCGCTGATGGACGCGTTAGGTATCGAGCAGGCACATCTGGTGGGCGCGTCGATGGGCGGCATGATCGCGCAGCTGGTGGCCGGTCACTATCCGCAACGGGTGCTGACCCTGACCTCGATCATGTCGACATCGGGCGCGCGCCGGCTGCCGCGCGGGCGCTTGAAAGTGCTCTTGCGCCTGGCCAAGGCGCCGAAGAACAAAGACCCGGACACCGTCGCCCGGCACATGGCCAAAACGATGCGCATGATCGGCAGCCCCGACTACGGCCGTACCCTGGAAGACTGGACCAGCGAAATCCGGCGCAACGTCAAGCGCAGTTATCGGCCGGCGGGCACGCGGCGACAGATGCTGGCGGTCATGGCCGCGCCCTCGCGCGTGGAGATGCTCGGCCAGATCACCCAGCCCGCGCTGGTCATCCACGGCAAGGCCGACCCGTTATTGCCGGTCAAGAACGGCCGCGATACGGCACGGCATCTGCCCAATGTGCGCTACGAAGAAGTCGAGGGCATGGGCCACGATCTGCCGCCGCGGCTGCTGCCGTTGTTCGTGGAATGGATCGCCGAGCTGGTGCACGGCGATAGCGACGCGGGCACGGTCGATTCGTTGCACGCGGACTAGCCGAAATCGAAGCCGTGCTGGTCGCCGGCGGCGGGCGGCGGCCGAAACTGGCTGCTGTCCAGGGCGATCCGCCGCCGCGCGCCGATGCCGGCGCGTCGACAGGCCAGTTCGAAGCGCCGGGCGATGAGCTGGGCATAGACGCCGGTGCCGCGCATACGCGTGCCCCAGTTCGAATCGTAATCGCGCCCGCCGTGCATTTGCTGAATCAGGCTCATGACATGCGCGGCGCGTTGCGGGTAATGCGTATCCAGCCACTCACGAAACAGATCGGCAATGCCGTGTGGCAGCCGTAACAGCACATAGCCGGCGGTTTGCGCGCCGGCGGCCGCGCCCTGTTCGATCAGCGCTTCGAGTTCGTGATCGGTAATCGCCGGAATCACCGGCGCGACCAGCATGCCCACCGGCACGCCTGCCTCGCTGAGCGCGCGTATCGCGCGCAGGCGTTGCTGCGGCCCCGCCGCGCGCGGTTCCAGACTGCGTTTGATGGCGGGGGCCAGACTGGTCAGGCTCATCATCACACTCACCAGATTGCGCTCGGCGAGCGCCGCGAGCAGGTCCAGATCGCGCTCGATCAGACGGCCCTTGGTGATGATCGATAACGGCTGCTTGTAGCGCAGTGCCACGTCCAGCAGTGCGCGGGTCACCCCCAGCTGTTTTTCGTCCGGCTGGTAGGGGTCGGTATTGGCGCCGAGGGTGATCGGTTCGCAGTGATAGTTCGGGTCGCGCAGCTCGGCCTCGAAGCGCTCGGCCGCGTCGGCCTTGTAGTAGATCTCGGTTTCGAAATCCAAGCCCGCCGAATGGTCGAGGTATTCGTGCGTGGGCCGCGCAAAGCAATAGATACAGCCATGGCTGCAGCCCTTGTAGGGGTTGATGGAGGCATCAAACGGCACGTCCGGCGAGCTGTTGCGGCTGATCACCCGCCGCGCCGGGTCGGTGTGCAGGCGCGTGGCCGGGCGTTCGATGTCTTCGAAATCCAGGGTTTGCCAGCCGTCGTCGAAATCCACGGCATGCGCGCTGGCAAAGCGTGACACGGGGTTGGTCAACGCACCCCGGCTTTTGTGATGGATGGGACGATGCGGCATGTATAAACTGTATGCATGAACAGTTTATTCGGCAAGGGGCGTTTTGGTGATGTATGCCACGGTGTCGTCTATGTTTGAGCAAGCGGTTTGTGTGCCAATGAACGCGAAGACATGCGAATAAGCTGAAAGACAGATCGCGCGCCCGGGTGGGCTGCGCAACTTTGGACATAATCAAAAGCGGCGTTGGCGCGGCGTATCGCTAGGGCGCGATCACTTCGCCGGCCCAGTCGAACAGCTGGCCGCTGTCCTCGGGGGTAAGACGCGCAAGCACCGCCAGTAGATGCTGTGCGGCCCCCGTCGCTGTCTGCAACTGTTTTTCGGGCACGTTGCGTTGAAAGGGCGCGGACAGGCCGGTATCCACCGTGCCGGGATGCAGACCCACGCAGATTAACTGTTTGGAGCGCCGGCCAAGCTCGATGGCCGCAGTGCGGGTGAACTGGTTCTGGGCGGCCTTGCTCGCGCGATAGGCATACCAGCCGCCGCGCCGGTTATCCGATATCGAGCCGACCCGGGCGGACAGGCTGGCGATGACCGCGCGATCACCATGCGTGAGCAGGTCGTGAAAATGCTTGATCATGAGCAACGGTCCGGCGGCGTTGACCGTAAACGCGCGCATGAGATGGGCCGGGTCGATATCGGCGAGACGTTTTTCCGGCCACAGGCCGTGGTCGTCGTGCAGCAGCCCGGCACAGATCATCAGCAGATCGAGCCGATCGCTTATCTGGCCAACCTGCTCGCGCGCGGCTGCGATGTTGTCTTCATCGCCTATATCGAGCGCAACGATCTGCACACGGTCCTCGCCTTCACGTTCGGCCAGCGCATGCAGCCGATCGGCGTTGGCTGGCGTACGCACGGTGGCGATCACCTGGGCGTGTTCATCGTCTTCGAGCAGCCGTTCGACCAGCGCCAGGCCGAGACCGCGTCCGCCGCCCTGGATCAGATAGTGCTTTCGTTGCATTTTCCCTCCATTTTCTTTTGTATCGGCCGCTAACCTGTATAGGGTGCGGTTTACGCCCCAGGCATCGAAACAGTTGATGCGCGCAGGGCTTGTTGCGGTCTTCGCCGGAATCGGGCGGCCAGGCGCTTGCGTTTTTTGTCCGTATTTATGCGGATGGGCCCATTCGTTTGGTTTGGATCAATGCCGGGCTGTGTACGCTGTGACAGCGGGCTTCGTTAACGTGGCGGTGTAAGCGCGCCGCGGGGAAAGGATGAAATCGTCGACGACGGATATGGATAGTCCGAATGCCGGGGCCGGTCAGGGATCGGACACCGCGGACGGCGCCCCGACGCGGCGGATTCAGCGCCAGATCGACCGCGGTTTCGTACGCCTGTACTTTGCGCGGCCGCTAGAACACGATTTTCACGATTACCTTCGGCATTCCAGCCGGCTGAGCCGTGCCAGTCTGATTTTTCTATCCCTGATCGGCGTATTTAGCTGTGCGCTGATTGATGTGCCCTGGCTCGGTCTGCCCTACGAGCTGGTCGGCGTGACTCGGTTCATCCAGTTCAGCGTCATGATTCCGATGACGCTGGTGTGTCTGTACCTGTGTCTGCGCCGGCCGACCTCTACGGTAATGGAACTGGGCATGGCCCTGCTATTCGTGGTGATTTCCGCGAGTTTTCTGGGCTTGCGCGTCGTCTATGCCCGGGCCGGATTCGAGCTGCCGCTGGAGCTGATTGGCGTCGCGGCGGTGGCCATGCTGTGTCTGTCGCGAATCCGCTTCTGGTTACAGCTGGCGTTGCTGGCGTTCGTCATGACCAAGGTGTTCATGGTCGAGGCGTGGTTCGTGCCCATCGACGGCGCCTACGATATCTACACGACGGCCCTGCTGGTGGTCGTGGCAGTGATTGCGGGTTATTCCTCGGAATACACGATCCGCGCGACCTGGCTCAATGCCAGCTTGCTGCGCTATACGTCCCGCCTGGATCGGCTGACCGGCCTGCTCAATCGCCATGCGCTGGAAACCGCGCTCAGCCATGCTCACGACTACGCGCGGCGCGAGCATAAATCCTATGCCGTGGCGATGATCGATATCGATGCCTTTGGCGCCTACAACAACTATTACGGTCACCAGCACGGAGATGTGGCGCTCCAGCAGGTGGCCGATGCCCTGGCCAACCATGCCCGTCGTCCGCTGGATTTCTGTGGCCGTTACGGCGGCGAGGAGTTTCTGCTTTTATGGATGGACTGCGGCTGTGAACAGGCCCGGACCCTGGCCGAATCGGTGCGCGAAGTCGTCGAGCATGCGCAGATTCCCCACGCCCATTCGCCGGTGGCCGAGTGGGTTACGGTCAGCGTTGGCCTGTGTCATGTCGACGCCGAATTCGCCGAAGCGCCGACCGATGCCGTGCTGCGCGAGGCCGATCGCATGCTGTACGAAGCCAAGGCCAACGGCCGCAACCAGGTGGGCTATACGCGCTTTACGGATGACGCGCTGCCGGTCTAGTGAGCCGGTCTAGTGAATAAGCCAGCTCAGCACGATTACCCCGAACACGGTCCATAGCACCGTGGCGACCACGGCACGGCGCATGAGCGCGCGTACGGCGGCATAGAGCATGGCCAGTCCGATGACCAGGATCAGCAGGCTGAAGATCGAGGCATTGATGCCCAGCGCGCCGGTCAGCCCGCGTACGAAGCTGTCGATCGCGCCGTAGAGGTTGTCGAACAGCCAGGCCAGCGCATCGACGATGAAACGAATGGCGGCGCCGAGCTTTTCGCCGATCCAGTGAAAGATATTGTCGCTATCCATGCGCATGGCGCCGGTTGATTCAAAAGCGGTTGCAGTCGGCCAGTGTACCGGTAATACGCATCAATCACGCAGCATGGGGCCAGCGTGCACGCCGGCACACGCCGGCGTGCACCTGTAGGGGCCGGGCGGCCGCGCGGTCAGTCGTCGGTTTTCTTCTGGACTTCCTGGCCGGCTTTTTCGATATCTTCGCCCGCACCGTGCAGCGTATTGGTACAGGCCGCGAGCAAACCCATCGAGAACACGGTCAGGGCCAGCAGGCCAGCGAGTGTGGATCGAGTCATACGGTACTCCGGGTTGATAGGTCGACGCGACGATGCGCCTGTATCGCCGTACGTCGACTGAACAGCGAATATAGGCGATTGGCGGCGGTAAGAACCAGGCCCTAACGCGGCGGCAACACACGATCGTGCAGAACACGCCGCAGCACGAAGCTCGAATGCACGCCGGATACACCCTCGATCCGGGTGATGTGTTCCAGCAACAGGCGCTGGTAGTCGTCCATATCGGTCACCGCGATGCGTAGCTGGTAGTCGGCTTCCTGGCCGGTGATCAACAGGCATTCCTGCACCTGCGGCAGAGCCGCGACCCGGGCCTCGAAATGTTCGAAGCGTTCCGGTGTGTGCTTGTCCATGGAAATCAGCAGCAGCGCGGTCAGCCCGTAGCCAAGCGCGCGGTCGTTCACACGGGCGTGATAGCCGGTAATGATGCCGGCCTGTTCGAGCGCGCGTACCCGACGCAGACAAGGCGAGGGCGACAGATTCACCGCCTCGGCCAGGTCCTGATTGCTCATCCGGCCATCGGCCTGGAGTAATTCGACGATCTGGCGATCGAAGCGATCCAGTTCCACGTATTCACTGCGATTTTTCACGATGCGCAACTCAATGACCGTTTGAGAAAGATTGATAGCAGAAAATTGCGTATCGCGCGAGGATTCACCGTTTTTGGCAATCGTGTGTCGTAGCGTAGGCGTTAAACTAACAACCCGGCAGTTGCGCGAGCGCGGCTGCCCAGACCATGCGATCAGCCGAGGACAGATCATGAGCCGTTTCGACCACCGCAAATATCGCGCAGCGCCCCGCGTGTCGGCCTTCAACCGCACCTGGCCGGATCGCGATCTCGAAAAAGCCCCCATCTGGGTGAGCGAAGACCTGCGTGATGGCAATCAGGCGCTGCTCGAGCCGATGACGGTCGAACAAAAGCAAAGGCTGTGGAAGCTGCTGGTGGATGTCGGCATCAAGGAGATCATGGTCGGCTTTCCGTCGGCCAGTCAGCCCGACTACGACTTCGTGCGCTGGTTGATCGACGAAGATCAGATTCCCGACGACGTGACCATCGCCGCGCTCACGCAGTCGCGCGATCATCTGATCGACCGCACCTTCGAAGCGCTGGAAGGCGTGGACAAGGCGATCATCCATCTCTACAACTCCACCTCCACAGTGCAGCGCGAGCGCGTGTTCGAGATGGACGAGGACGGCATTATCGATATCGCCGTCAAGGGCACCCAGCGGGTCAAGGAAAACGCCCAGAAACGCCCCGGCGTGCACTGGCGCCTGGAATACTCGCCGGAAAGCTTTTCCTCCACCGAGGTCGAGTTCTCGGTACGCATTTGTGAAGCGGTCATGGACATCTGGCAGCCTACGCCCGACGACAAGATCATCTTCAACCTGCCCAATACGGTGGAGCTGGCCGGTCCGCATCATCATGCCGACCAGATCGAGTATTTCTGCCAGAACATCAAGAACCGCGACAGCGTGATCGTGTCCGTGCATACGCATAACGATCGCGGCGGCGCGGTGGCCGCGGCAGAACTGGCCATGCTGGCCGGCGCCGAACGCGTGGAAGGTACGCTGCTGGGCAACGGCGAGCGTACCGGCAATATGGATATCGTGATTCTGGCCATGAACCTCTATGGCCAGGGCATTGACCCCGAGCTGGACCTGAGCGATCCCGACGAGATCATCCGCGTGGTGCACGAATGCACGGGCATTCCCTTGCACCCGCGCCACCCCTGGGTGGGCGAGCTGGTCTATACCGCCTTCTCCGGCAGTCATCAAGACGCCATCCGCAAATCGCTGCGCAAGCAGGGCGAGGACGAACACTGGCAAGTGGCCTATCTGCCGATCGATCCGCGCGATATCGGCCGCGATTATCAGGCCGTGATCCGGGTCAACAGCCAGTCCGGCAAGGGCGGCATGGCGTTTTTGCTGGAGCGCGATTTCGGCGTCAACCTGCCGCGCTGGATGATGCTCTCGCTCGCCCCGCATGTGCAGGCCGAAAGCGAGCGCGTCTCCGGTGAGCTGTCCAGCGGGCGCATTCGCGAACTGCTGTTCGAGCATTTCTCTCGCCAGGCCCCGTTGGCGCTGGTGGACTACGGCCTGCGTCGTGGCGAGGATGGCCAGACCCTGAACGTCACGCTCTCCGACGGGCGCCAGCGTATCGAGCTACAGGGCCACGGTAACGGCCCGCTGTCGGCCTTCATCGATGCCTGGCATCGCCATACCGGCGAAGAGATCGCGGTGGCGGATTATTCCGAGCATGCGCTGTCGGCCGGCAGCGATGCCGATGCCATCGCCTTCGTACAGCTGCGCAAGGATACGCTGCGGATTCCCGCGGTCGCCGAAGACAGCGATACGGTGAGTGCCGCGCTCAAGGCGATTATTGCCGCGCTCAACCTCTCGCGTGAGGAAGACCAGACCGGTCAGCGTGGCGGGTTGACGGCGCTAGCCAGCTAGGGCCAGCCAGGGCCGCGTCTTAAGAGGGCGCGCTTGAAAGCCGCCACGGGCCGATCGCCTGTGGCGGCTTTTTTGTGTCTATAGATAACGCATCCATGGTTGTGGCGAACGCCGTTTGAGCCGGCCGAACCAGGCACAGGCCAGCCCCAGCGGCGGCGCGAGCAGCAGGGCGATCAGCCACACATGGCCCATGTTCGCCACGCTGAACAAACTGCCCTGGTTGGCACCAAAGTAGGCCAGCGCGCCCAGGTTGAGCAGGTGCAACACGTACAGATGCAGCAGGTAGAAAAACAGCGGCGCGCCGCCAAAGACGGCCAGCATGCGAGCCGCGCCGGCGGGCACGCGCTCCAGCACGGCCAGTAACAGCGTGCCGATGCCGAGGGTGAACAGAACGAAATCCGCGGAGGGCGGGTATTTGGTCAGGTTAAAGAACGACATCGCCGTGCGCAGCCCGGTATCGCCGGCCTGCCAGGGTACGGGTTCGCCGTAGCCGTTAAGAACGCGTAGCACGACGAACGCCGCCAGTAGTCCGAGACCCGTGGCCCAGAGCAGGCGCGCCCGGGTGATCGGGTCGCGGTCCTTGGCGAACCACGGGCCCACGCTATAGCCCAGCGCGATCACGCCGATCCAGGGCAGCAGCGGATAGGAGGTCTGGGCCGCGATGCCCAGCGGCAGATCGATCAGGCCGCGATCGTGCAGGATCGTCCAGACCACATAGCCGAATTCGTCGGGGGCGAAGGCGATCGGGTCGAGCAGGTTATGGCCCAGTACGATGACGGCGCCCACGGCCGCGAGCACGCCGCGAGGCAGGTGCACCAGCGCGGCCAGCGCGATCATGCTCAGGCCGATCGCCCAGATCACCTGCAGATAGAGTTTTTCCGGGGGCAGGGCGAACGTCCAGGCGAAGTTCACCAGGGTGAGTTCCAGCACCACCAGGAACAGGCCGCGCTTGAACAAGAACGCACTCACCGCCGCGCGGCTGCGTTGGGCGCCGTAAAGCCAGGCCGACAGGCCGGTCAGCGCCACGAACACCGGCGCGCACAGATGCGCCGCCAGGCGCGAGAAATAAAGCGCCGGCGTGACCTCGTCGACGTTCACCGGGTCCGACACCTGCGCATGCAAAAAGAAGAACTCGCGGGCGTGGTCGACCAGCATCAGCAGCATCACCAGCCCGCGCAGGGCGTCGATGGACTGAATACGCGAACGCACGGCCGTGCGGGCCGGGGTATCGAACGGCGCGGTGGCCGTCGCGCCAACCGATTGATTCATGAGCGCTTCTCGAAAAAATCGCTATGTTATATCATCTTTGGTCGGCGCGGGTAGCTCGTTGTCGGCGGCAACTACAAGGTGCGCTCAGCGCTCGAGATTGGTGGCGGTCACCGGCGCCGCGTCGTTGCCCCAGCTGCCGCGGATATAGGTCATGACCGCGGCCAGATCGCGCCCGTCCAGATCGTAGAACGGCGGCATGCCATGCGGGCGCGGATTGCCTTGGGTGGCGGCGGCGAACCCGCCCTGGCGGATCATGTTGGCAGCGTTGATCGGGTTGTCCATCGTCACCACCCGATTGCCGGCCAGGGCTGGCGCGCCGTGGCGGCCTTCGCCGTTGTCGCCGTGACAGCCTGCACAGCGATCGGTATAGATGGCCTTGCCCTCGGCCATGGCCTCGCGTCGTCCGTTATCGCTCAGACGAATCAGACGCAGCGGCGACTCCACCGAGACCGGCGGAATCGACTTCAGATAGGTCGCCATCGCGCGTGCGTCGTCGTCGTGCATGTATTGCAGGCTTTCGAAGACCACATCGGCCATGGGCCCCATCATCGCGGCATGTTCGCGTTTGCCGCTTTGCAGGAAGGCCGCGGCTGCGGCCAGATCGAGCTGTTGCAGCCCCGCCTGTTCCGGGTCGGCCAGGGGCGGCGCATACCAGCCGTGGATCATGGCGCCGGGCGCGTCGGGGTCGTCGTCGGTCGCGCCCAGGGTCGCCCGCGCGCGATGGCAGGCATCGCAATGGCCCAGCCCGGCCACGAGTTCGCGACCGCGGTTCCAGTCATCGCTTTGCGCCGGGTCGGCTTCGATTTCGCCGGCATCGAAATACAGCATCTGCCAGACATTGAGCAGGCTGCGATAGCGATAGGGAAAGCCCAGCTCGTGATCGGCGTGGCGCTGCTCGACTGCCGGCACGCTCTGCAGATAGGCATAGATCGCGTCGATATCCGCGCGCGGCACGTGCGTGTAGTTCGGATACGGGCAGGCCGGGTACATCGGCGAGCCGTCGGCACGTTCGCCGTTATGCAGGGCGTTGTAGAAGTCGTCCGCGCTCCAGTCGCCGATACCGGTGGTTGTATCGGGGGTGATATTGGGCGTGACGAAGGTGCCGTAATCGCTGGCCAGGGCCAGGCCGCCGGCGAAGTTCTCGCCGCCCGGCGCGGTATGACAGCCGGCGCAGTTACCCAGCCTGGCCAGATATTCGCCGCGTTCGAGCGTGGCCTTATCGGCCGCGTTCGCCGTGCCGGCCACGAGTGCGAAGGCCAGGCCGGTCAGCATCAGAATACGCTTGCTCAACACGATCAGGACTCCGGCGCAGGGACACTGCCGCATTCCAGCGGCGGATCGACCACGGCGGTTTCCAGCGCGCGCGTATCCGCCGGGATCGGCTGCGCGGCCAGCCAGGCCGCCACTGCTTCCACATCGCGGCCGTCGAGACGTTGGGTGATCCTGGCCATGCAATCGGGCGCGGCCGCGTGGCGCGTGCCCACCTGCCAGGCACCGAGCTGGGCCATGATGTATTGACGGGGCAAGCCGATCAGCGCGGGGGTGTTCGGCTCGACGCCGGTGAGGCGCTGGCCGTGGCAGGCGGCACAGGCCGGCACGCCGGCCTGTTCGTCGCCTTCGTGTACCAGCTGCTCGCCGCGGCGTGCCAGCGCATCGCTCGGCGCCGCAGCCGGGGCGGGATAGGGCACATGCTGATCGGCGAAATAATGCGCGATCTCGTAGAGATATTCGTGCGACAGATGCGCCACCATGTGGTTCATGCTGCGGTTGCGGCGGCGGTAGTCCTGATAATTGACCAGCTGGTTGTAGAGATAGCCAGCCGGCTTGCCGTGGATACGCGGCACATAGCCGTCTTCGAGTTCGAGGCCTTTGGGGCCGTGGCAGGCGGTACAGGCCTCGACACGGTCGGCCATCGCATCGTCCGAGGCCGTGTCGTCGTGCGCGAACGCGCCGGGGCTGGCGGCTAAGGCCGAAACCAGCAAAGCGCCAATAAAAAACAGCCGAATAACGGACACCGTGGCCATATCCTCGCGTCGATAGGCGGCCCGCGGGCCGCGTTTGCGCGCCATTATCGGTGTAGCGGCGCCCATGACCAAGCCACAGTGGGTCATCAAAACCCATAACAGTTGGGCCGCCGACGTTTTGTTATGCAAAAAGCATCAAAACTGTGGCTGGTGGCGCGGCGCTTGCGCTGGACAATGAAAGTCAGGTTCCTGCGTGAGTCGAAATACGTCATGAAATCGACCGATCGTTGTTCATCGGCGGATGAATGCCCGGCTGGCCAGCACGCACCGCGCTGGTGGCAGGTGGTGTTCAGCGTGGCCGCCGCATTCTTCGGCGTGCAGAGCTCGCGTGTGCGCCGACGCGATTTCAATCACGGCCGGCCCATGCATTTCATTGTGTGCGCGCTGCTGATGACCGGCGCTGCGGTGCTGCTGTTCTATGCCGCGGTGCGCCTGAGTCTGGCCTATCTGGGCTAGCGGCCCTAGGCCCAGCGGGCGATGACTTCGCCCAGCCGGGCGATGCCTTCGGCCAGTTCGTCAGGGTTCGGGTGGCCATAGTTCAGGCGGATATGCTGGTCGAAGGCCGGCCCGGTGGAAAACAGCACGCCGGGCGCGATCGCTACCCCCGCGGTCAGCGCGCGGCGGTGGAGTTCGGTGGCCTCGATGCCGGCCGGCAGGCGTAACCACAGCACATAGCCGCCGTCCGGGCGGGTGAATTCGATGTCGGCCGGCAGATGCGCCTGCAGCTGTTCGATGAGTCGATCCCGGCGACGGCACAGCTCGGCACGCAGCATCGTCAGATGAGGGTCGTAGTGTGTACCCTGCAAATAATGGGCCAGCCCGATCTGGGCCGGCAACGAGGCGGCCAGCGTACTTTCGAGCTTGTAGCGCAGAACCGTCGTCGCATGGCGGCCGGGCATCGCCCAGCCAATGCGATACCCCGGGGCGAGGCTTTTGGAGAACGTGCCGCAGTGCAGGACATTGCCGGTGGTATCGAAAGCGCGCGCCGGCGGCGGGCGTTGACCGTCGTAATACAGCTCCGCATAAGCATCGTCCTCGATCAGCGGGATGTCGTATTCGGCCAGCAGTTCCACCAGCGCTTTTTTACGTGCCGCCGGCATCAGCGCGCCGGTCGGGTTTTGAAACGTGGGCATCAGCCAGCAGGCGGCCGGGCGCTGGTGCTGGATACAGGCACGCAGCTGTTCGAGATCGAGCCCGGTGGCGCTGTCGATCGGCAGTTCGACGGCGCGCCGGCCCAGGCGTTCGATCGATTGCAGTGCGCCGTAGAAGGTGGGCGACTCGATGAGCACGGTATCGCCGGGGCGGGTGACCGCCTGCAGGCACAGATTGAGCGCCTCCAGCGCGCCGTGGGTGATCACGATCTGCTCAGGATCGACCGCCTGGCCATCCAGGTGATAGCGAATCGCGATCTGGCGCCGGAGTTCGGCGTTGCCCGGTGAGAGATCCTCGACGCTTTGGTGCGCGTCCAGATCGCGCAGGCCACGATAGACCGCACGCCGCAGCCGCGCGAGTGGAAACAGCCGCGGGTCCGGAAAGGCCGATCCCAGCGGGATCAACGCGCGCGAACGGCTGGCATGGAGCACGTCATGGATCAGCCGGCTGCGATCGACGGCCACGGCCTCGGCGGGTGGCGCCACCGGTGTTGGCATCGGGCGTTGCGGATAGCGTGGGCCATGGTCGCTGACGTAATAGCCCGACCGCGGCCGGGCATCGATCAGGCCACGGGCCTCGAGCAGTCGGTAGGCCTGTAACACGGTCGATACGCTGAGCTGGCGCCGGCGGCTGACTTCGCGTACCGAGGGCAGGCGCTCGCCGGCCGGTAGTGCACCGTTGGCGATCAGCGATTCGATTTCGTCGGCGTAGTCGATATAGAGCGTCATGGCTGTTGTCTGCGCTCGTTGGCGAACTCACGTGCCAGGCCAGCGATTTCGCAGTATAACCATCGCTGTAGCGCGTATCGCAGCTACGCACGGTTACGGATAGCGCCGCCGCGGGCTGCGCGCTACCGTGGCGCGCTGTTGAAGTTCGCACGCGGTGCGCCGATAGGAGATCGTATGGCCCAGACGGATCAGGACAACCAGGCGTCATCCGACAACGACGTGATGCGTCTGTTCGAGCGACCGATTCAGGTGCGTTCGTTCATCATGACCGCGATTCTGGTCCTGCTGACCCTGTATACGCTCTATTTCGCGCGTTTCATCTTCATTCCGGTCGCCCTCGCGCTCATCTTCAACCTGTTGCTCGGGCCGCTGGTCACGCGCATGCAGCGTTGGTACATCCCGCGCTGGATCAGCGCCATGCTGCTGATCGGCAGTTTCGCTGCCATCGTCATCTACGGCTGCTACACGCTCATGGGGCCCGCGCAGTACTGGATCAAGCACGCGCCGGAAGCGTTCACCTCCTTCGACGAGAAGACAACGCAGCTCCAGCAGCAGATCCAGGAGATGAACGAAAGCACGGAGAAGATCAAGGAAGCGGCCACCAAGATGATCGGCAAGGCCGCGAACCAGGGTCAGACCATCAGCATTAACGAACAGAGCCTGCGCGACCAGATCGTGACCAATCTGCAATGGTCCGGCGGGATTCTGTTCATGACCCTGATCATGCTCTATTTCATGCTGTGCGGGCGTGGCTTCGTGTTCCGAAAATTGCTCATCATGACGCGAACGGGGCGAAGTCGGCGCAATGCGGTACGCATCGTGCGGCATCTGCAAAGTGATATAAGCCGTTATCTGCTCACCGTCACCGTCATCAACACCCTGCTTGGCATCAGTGCGGGGCTGGTGTTATGGCTGCTCGGCCTGTCCGATCCGGTGCTCTGGGGCGTGCTCGTGGGCGTGCTCAATTTCGCCCCCTATGCGGGCGCGGCGATCTCGCTGGCGGCGATTACGCTGGCCTCCTTTGCCACCTTCGACACCCTGGGGCACGTACTGGCCGCACCCGCCGCCGTGTTCGCGCTCAACGTGCTCGAGGGTAATTTCGTGACCCCGGCCGTGCATGGCCAGCGTTTCGAAATGAGCCCGTTGATGGTGTTCTTCGCGCTGTTCTTCTGGGGCTGGCTGTGGGGCGTGGCCGGCATGCTCATGGCGGTACCGTTGCTCGTGGTCTGCAAGGTCACCTTCGATCATATCGAAGAGCTGCGTCCGCTCGGCCGCCTGCTCGGGCGTTAAGCGTTTTCGACCTGATCGACCAGACGGGCGAGTAGTGCACGGCTTTGCTGCAGCTCGTCGAGCTTGCGGTCGAGCGCGGTCAGTTCGTTCGCCAATGTGGCGCGCACGCGATCGCAGGGGTCGAAACGCGGCCCGTCGTCGACCAGACACGGCAATAACACGGCCACGCTGTCGAGCTTGAGGCCGGCCTCGTTGAGTTGTCGCACGAGCATCGCCTGGCGCAGATCGGCTTCGCTGTATTGCCGGTAGCCGGCGCGACTGCGACGCGGCGAGAGTACGCCCCGGCTTTCGTAGTAACGCAGCATGCGCTCGCTGATACCGCTGCGTTTTGCGAGCTCGCCGATATGCATGGTTCCGCAGGTGTTGACCTTGACAGTACTGTCAGGGCGCAGGATCGGTTCGTCAATCACCCGATGGATCGTCACCATGTCGTCTTCGATCAAATGCCTGGGCCTGCTGTTGCTGGCGGCCTGTGCGTGCTTTGCGCAGGCTGCGCCGGCCGAGAGCAGCCGACCGGCGCAGCCGCTGGTTTTCATCATCCACGGCTATGCGGCCACACCGGCCGACCACTGGTTTGGCTGGCTCGAAACCGCCTTGACCGAGCGCGGGATCGAAGCTCGGCGTATTGCCTTGCCCGACTCCGCGGCCCCCGATCCCCGGGCCTGGGCCGAACGGCTCGATCCGCTGACCCGCGATGTGCAACGCCCGGTCTATTTCGTGGCCCATAGCCTGGGTGGGATCGCACTGCTTGCGGCGTTGCAGCGACGTATCGATGCCGACCCGGCGAGCGCGCACTGGGCGGGCCTGGTGCTGGTATCGGCATTCGCCGAGCCATTGCCCGCGTTGCCGCAGCTCGACGCCTTCGTCGAGGCGCCGGTCGATTTCGACGCGATACACGCGGCTGTCGATCAGCAGCGGGTGATATCCGCCCGCGACGATCCGATCGTGGCGTTTACGCACAGCATGGCGCTGGCCGAGCGGTTGCAGGCCCCGTTTTTGCTGGAACCGACGGGTGGCCATTTTCTCGGCCGCGACGGCTATACGCGGCTGCCCGTGGTGCTGGCCGCCCTGCGCGATATGATCGACGCGGATGATGATCGGTTGTCGTGCAACGCCAGGAAATAGCCGGGCAGCATCGCAGCCCGCTTAGAGCACCTTGCCGGGGTTGAGCAGTCCGGCCGGATCGAGGGCATGTTTCATGCGCTGCATGAGCGCGATCTCGGCCGGGCTGCGCGAATAATCCAGGAACGGTTTCTTGAGCAGGCCGATGCCGTGTTCGGCCGATATCGAGCCGCCGTACTCGCGGACCAGCCCGTAGATCACCCGTTCGACGGCTTCCAGCGGTTGCGGCTGTTCGTCGATACTCACCGACAGATGCACATTGCTGTCGGCGATATGGCCCCAGCTGAGAATGCGTGCTGCAGGCCATTGCATGGTCAGCGCGGCGTAGGCGCGTTCGAGGAATACGCCGATATCGCCGATCGGCACGCTGATATCGAAATCGATACGCGGCGAGAACACGCGGCTGAATTCGCCGGCCAGGCCGCGTAGTCGCCAGAGTCGTTCGCTGTCGTTCAGCGACTGGGCCAGCACCGCGTCCGTGATGAGCCCTTCGGACAACGCGCTGGCTATCGTTTCTTCAAAGCGGGTCTGATCGGCCTCGGCATCGGTGCCGAGGGTGTCGAGCAGAACATAGGCGCTATGGTTATCGTCCAGCGGCGGGCGCATGTCGTGGGCTTCGAGCGCGAGCCGATAGAAATCCGGCCACATCACCTCGAATGCCGATAGCGTGGGCCCCAGCCGTGCTTTTGCATGGGCCAGAAATGCGAGCAGCGCGTCGTAGTCCGATACCGCGCACAAGGCGGTGGATTCGCTCGTGGTGGCCGGAAACAGGCGCAGGACCGCGCGCGTGATGATGCCGAGCGTGCCCTCGCTGCCGATGAACAGATGCTTGATGTCGTAGCCGGCATTGTTCTTCTGCATCTTGTTGAGCGAAGTCACCACGCTGCCATCGGCCAGCACCACTTCCAGGCCCAGCACCAGATCGCGGGCCATGCCGTAGCGCAATACGCGGTTGCCGCCGGCATTGGTGGCGATATTGCCGCCGATCTGACAGGAGCCGCGTGCGCCCAGATCCAGCGGGAAGAAAAGGCCGGCCTCGCTCGCGGCCTGCTGTACGCGCTCCAGCGCGACGCCGGCCTGGACGGTCATGGTGGCGGCTGCCTTATCGATTTCCTCGATGGCGCGCATGCGTTCGAGGCTGACGATCACACAGCCGTGGCTGGGTGTTGCGGCCCCGGTCAGGCCGGTCAGCCCGCCCTGGGTCACCACCGGGCAGGCATGGTGCGTGCAGATTGCGAGCGCACGGGATACGTCGTCGGCATCCTGGGCATAGACCAGCGCGGCGGGCTGTTCGTCACTGGCAAGGGCCACGCCCCAGTCGCTGCGATGACCAACAGGGATGTGCTCGGGTGCGATCACGCGCCCCGGTGCGAAAGCGGATTGCAGGTCGGCGAGAACGGACATGGGGCGAATTCCTTATGCTCGTGCGGTCATCGGTCGGGCACCGTGCGGTACGCGTCCAGCCAGCGAATGGGCGGTGCGTGCCGGTCGGCTAGCTCAAAAAACGCACATACAGGTAGCACAGCGACAACACCGCCAGCGTGACGATCGCAAGGCCACTCCAGGCGTTGAGTAATGCCGAGGGCCGATCCGATGGCGCGACCGATACGCCGTTGATGGTGAAGTGATTGAGCGCGGCCAGCAGCGGGCTGATAACGGCGGACGTGATCATCGCGAAGTTGATGAACAGCCAGAAATTGCTCATCAGAAAATACAGAATCAGCACCGCCAATACCGACAGGCCGGCCATGGCCAGATACAGCGCGCCCTGGTGCTGGCCGGCGCGATTCTGCGCGGGCTGCGGGGCGTCGTCGTCGCGGCCCAGGCTTTCGAACACGGCCACCACCACGCGCGGAAAACCGTCGAGTACGGTCAGCAGCGTGGTCAGTAGCACCGTGAATATGGAAATGCCGACCACGAAGCCGCTCCAGGGCCCCAGTGTGGCCACATACAGATCGACCACCTGGCTGGCAAAGCCGACCGAACCGGTGGCCAGATTGATGTTCTGGCTGTGCAGCACGCCGGCGCCCATGATCACGAAACAGGCGGCAATCAGCGCCGAACCAATATAGCCAATATCGAAATCGGCTTTTTCCTGCCGGCTGTCGGCGCGCATGCCGTTGGCATCGTTGCGCGCGAGCGACCACAGCGAGTTGACGATCGAAAGCGACAGCCCGGACGGCATGAAGCCGAGCACGGCCACAAGCGTCACGAAGGTGGTGTGGCTAAGCAAGGGCGAAACGGCCGTACTGGGGTAGAAGCTCCAGTCCACGTTCGGCAGCGCCAGCGCGGTCGCAATGAGCGTGGTTACGCTGAGAATGGCGATGAACAGCTTGTTGACGGCATCGACAATGGCATAGCCGCCCGCATAGATGATGACGCAACAGGCCACGATCAGCACCATGGCAAGCGTTGGCCCGCTCAGGCCGATCCCGAGCAGGTTGCCACCCACGCCCGCGGTGGTGATGGCAATCGCGGCCACGATGATCGCGAACACCGGTATCTGGACCAGCCCGAACAGGGCCACCACCGATTTACCAAAGGTCTGGCGATAGCCTTCCACCAGCGAATTGCCGGTCTTGCTCGCATAGAGCGGACCGAAATAGAAGCAGGGATACTTGATCAGGATCGCCAGCAGGATAAACGCGAGCAGGCCGGTGCCGTAATCCGCGCCTGCACGCGTGGCCTGTACGACATGTGAGGTGCCGATGGCCGCGCCCGCGAACAGAAAACCCGGCCCCATCGCCGCCAGATAACGCGATCGGCGGGGGTTCGCCGCGCGGGCGGCGTTCGATGACGTCGATGGCTGGCTGTGTTGTTCACTCATTTTCTATCTCCTCGAACGCACCGCTTCGCACAGGCATGGGCCGATTGGGCGGTTTTATTTTATTGTATTGTAAAGTTTTTATTGATCTTCGATGGGGTGACACAGCCCGCAGAAACGGGCCGGCCCCGGTAGGGCAGCGGCGCGACGCCTTTCGTGCTAGTCGCGTTTGCTCGTGGGCTCGGCTAGAAAATCGATGGTCGCGCGCTTGAAGGCCCGCGCGGTGACGGCGTTCAGATGATTTCGCCCGGGCAGCCACGCGAGCTCGGCATGGCGTGCATGTTCGGCCAATTGCGGCATGGTCGCCGCGAGTTCGTCCTTGTCGCCGGCCATCAGCAATACCGGGGTGTCGCATAGCTGGCCGGGCCTGAAGGGCGCGTCGACCAGTGCACGCACCACGCTTAGCAACGCTTGCGCATCGTTGCCGGGGATGCGCTGCGCCATCGCCAGTAGCTGTTCGTCGCGCGGCTGGCGCATGGGCTGTGCATCGTTCAGATACGCTGCGGCCGCGTCGATATCCATGCCCTGAAACGGGTCATCCAGCGCGGGCGCGCCGAGCACCATCGCATGCACATGCTGCGGGTAGGCATCGGCGAAATCCCAGGCCAGGCGAGAACCGAGTGAATAGCCCACGATATCCGCGCCATGGGCGGCGCTATCCGGCATCGTGTCGAGCCGATACGCAAGTGCCGCACAAATCGCATCCGGCGTATAACGTGCCGGGTCGGTGATATCGCGTGCCCTGCCGTGGCCGGGCAGGTCGAACGTGAGCACGTGGCGGCCCGCTTGCGCCAGGGCATCGAGCCAGCCGGTCTGCTGCCAGCTGAGTTCGGCGTTGGATGCAAAGCCGTGGATGAGTACGACCGGCCGCTCGCTGACGGGTTCGGGCGCGGGATACCAGTCGGTGTCAAAGCTGTCGTTCATGCCCAAACGCTCCATGACAGGGTGGGTTGCACGGCCGCGCGGCTTAGTCTTCGTCGGGTGCGTTCAGGCGCACCCGCCGACGCTTGGGCTTTTGTTTGGGCACGCTGCCCACGATGCCGGCAGTGTCGTCGTCGACCTCGAACACCACCAGCGTGTCGCCGACTTCGATCACATCGCCCGCCTCGCCGACCGTACGCAGGATGCGACCGGCCTGCGGCGAGGGCAGCTCCAGCGACGACTTGGTGGTGTCCAGTTCGACCAGCGGCTGGTTGCGTTCGACCTGATCGCCGACCGCGACCAGCCATTCCAGCACGGTGGCCTCGATCAGGCCTTCGCCCAGATCGGGCAGAGAGAATGCGATTTCAGCCATGGCGTGTCTCCTTTGTCGTACGTCGGCAGTCAGCGATTGCGTGTCGCAGGCGCGGCTCAACCCAACAGGCGCTGTACGCCGAAAAGAATGCGGTCCACATTGGGCAGGTATTCGTCTTCGAGCTCGCCGGCCGGGTAGGGCACATCGAAGCCGGTCACCCGTTCCACCGGTGCGCGCAGCTGGCCAAAGCAGTGTTCGTTGATCAGTGCGCTGATTTCGGCGCCCAGCCCGCCAGCGCAGGGGGATTCGTGCACGATCAATGCGCGTCGGGTCTTGCCCACCGAGGCGATCAGGCGGTCGGTATCAATCGGCTTGAGCCAGCGCAGATCCAGTACTTCCAGTTCCACGCCGTCTTCGGCGGCCATCTCGGCGACCTCCAGACAGCGCGCGACCATCGCGCCCCAGGCGATCAGGGTGGCGTGTTTGCCGTGTCGGGCGATGCGCGCGCCTTCGCAGTCGTCGCCCACTTCGCGCTGGACTGTTTCACGCTGCCAATAGCGCGCCTTGGGCTCCATGAAGATCACCGGGTCGGGTAACGCCGCGGCATGGCGAAACTGCTGATAGGCCTGCTGCGGCGTGGCGGGCGCGACCACTTTCAAGCCCGGCACCTGGGCAAACAGGGCTTCCAGCGATTCGCCGTGCATTTCCGGCGCGCGAATACCGCCGAAGCTGGGAATACGCAGGGTTACCGGCATGGGCAGATGCCCGCGGCTGCGGTAGTTCATACGCGCCAGCTGCGCGATGATCTGGTTCATCGCCGGATAGGAAAATCCGTCGAACTGGATCTCGGGCAGCGGATGCCAGCCGTTCATGGCCAGGCCCACGGCCATGCCGACGATGGCCGATTCCGCCAGTGGCGTGTCGAAACAGCGTTCGGCGCCAAAGCGTTGCCGCAGGCCGTCGGTGACCCGAAACACCCCGCCCAGACGACCGACATCCTCACCGAAGATCAATGCCCGCGGGTCCGCGTCGAGGATATCCGCGAGTGCCGCATTCAACGCCTGCTGCATCGACATCACGCTTGGTGCGGGCGTTTTTGTGCGCTGATTGGCGGCGCGCTCGTTGCGGCGGCGCGCGCCCGGGACAGGCGATCGCGTAGCGCGCGAATCGGGGTGACGAAGCTCATGCATCATATTCAGTCTCGCTCTGCCAATGGGCCTGTTGGGCGCGTAGCACCGCCGTGGGCTGTTGAAAGACGTAATCGAACATCTCCCGGCCCGGGCGGGTGGTCATGGTCGCAAGCTGTTCGAAAACCTCGTCCTGTTCCTGCTCGGCGTTGGTCTGTACGTCGGCGAAGAACGCCTCGGCGATATCGCCGCGTGCTTCAAGCGCACGTCTGAGCATCTCGATCGGGTCGTCGCCGGCGTCCGCGCGCTCTTGTTCGAGGCTGCGATAGCGGCCCGGGTCGTCGCTGGTGGAATGGGGGCCACGCCGGTAGGTCAGTGCTTCCACGAGTACCGGGCCACGCCCGGCGCGTGCATGCGCAACCGCCCGCGAACAGGCGTCGATGACGGCCGTTACGTCGTTGCCGTCGATACGCAACGCGGGTATGCCATAGCCGTGTGCCCGCGCCGCGATATCGTTGCCGGCGACCTGTTCGTGTGTCGGTAGCGAAATGGCCCAGCAGTTGTTCTGGACGAAAAACACCACCGGCACCTGCATGACGCCGGCAAAATTCATGGCCTCGTGCACATCGCCCTGGGAACTGGCGCCGTCACCGAAGTAGGTCATCGCCACGGGGAGATCGGTCGTATCGGCTGCGTCGAGCTTGGCACCGAGTGCCCAGCCGACCGCGTGCAGTACCGAGCCGGCGACCACGGCCTGAATCGGCGCCAGCCGGCTGGTGACCGGGTCGTAAAGACCGCCGTGCCAGAGCGCTTTGTGGGTGGCGAGATACTCGGCCATGTTCACCCCCAGCGCCCGGGCTACGCCGATCTCGCGGTAGGTGGGAAACGCGAAATCGCGCGTTCGATCAAGCACATAAGCGCTGCCCACCTGGGCAGCCTCCTGACCGAGGGCGGGCGCATAGGTCGGAAAAATACCCTGGCGTTGCCAGGCGACCGCGGCCTTGTCGAGTTGCCGCACGCTCACCAGTAACTGGTAAAGCGTTTTCAGATCGGCATCGGTCAGCGTCATCGACGGCGACGCCGCCAGCGCGGGCGCGCTTGACGGGGCCGGCACGCGGCTTGGCCTGGGCTCGGGCTGCTTCATGGGCATGTATCTCCTTCGCACGTTCACACGACAACTCAACCGCCCATCGGGGCGTTGCGCAGGGCAGCCGGTTGTCGTGAATCGGACTGTTTTAGTTTTATTGCTTGCTTCAATACTATGCGTGGATGCGTGCGAACGTGGCGCAGAGTGCGGCTTAAATCGTCCGTTTACGCATTGTTAATGCATAAAAATCAAAACAGGTGCGCCGATCATGCATTTGGATAAATTCGATCGAAAGATCCTGGACCAGCTTCAGCGCGAAGGACGGCTTACCAGCAACGAACTGGCCGCGCTTGTATCGCTGTCGCCGTCGCAGTGTTCGCGCCGTCGGGCACGACTCGAGAAGGAGGGTTTTATTCAGGGCTATCGCGCCGAGCTGAGCTTCGAAAAACTCGGCTATGGGATGCTGGTGATGATCTGGGTCACCCTGGCCAGCCATAACCGCGATAACGCGGCCCACTTCGCCGAATTTCTGGGCGGCCTGCCGGAAGTGCTGGAGGCCCATGCGCTGACTGGCGACATGGACTATTTCCTCAAGGTGGCCACGACCGATTTGCAGGCGCTATCGCGACTGGTCAACGACCAGTTACTCGCGCACGAAACGGTCAGCCACGTGAAGACGGCGATCGTGTTGCAAACCCTGAAGGAATATCAGGGCCTGCCGTTGGGCTAGGGGGCCTTGTCGCCCGTGCGACGGGTTATCGCGAACGGGTTTGCCGAAATTCCCTAGGGTCGCAGGAACACGAAATAGGCGAGAAAGATCGCCGCCAGGGCGAGCATCAGCGGGTGGATTTCGCGGCGGCGCCCGGCGGCGGTCATGGTGACGGGGTAGACGATGAAGCCCAGCGCAATGCCGGTAGCGATGGAGTAGGTCAGCGGCATCAGCAGCACGGTCAGAAACGCCGGTACCGCGGTTTCGAAGCGATCCCAGGCGATATGGCGCAGCGAGGCGGCCATGAGCACGCCCACCACGATCAGCGCGGGCGCAGTCACCGCCTGGGTGACCACCGCCAACAGCGGCGAGAAGAACAGCGCCAGCAGAAACAGCACGCCGACCACCACGGCGGTGAAGCCGCTGCGTCCGCCGGCCGCCACGCCCGAGGCGGATTCAATATAGGCCGTGGTCGAGGAGGTGCCGATCAGCCCACTCGCGGTGGTGGCCAGCGCATCGGCAAACAGGGCACGCCCGGCCCGCGGAAGCTTGTTGTCGCGGATCAGCCCGGCCTGGCGGGCCACACCCATGAGTGTGCCGGCCGAGTCGAAGAAATCCACGAACAGCATGGTGCCGATGACCACCGCCATTTGCGGTGTGAACAGGTCGGGCAGGCGCGAAATCGCGGCACCGGCCACGGGGCTGATATCCGGTACCGGGCTGACGATCTGTTCCGGCAGGTCGATCAGGCCGGTGAGCATGCCCACCACGGCGGTGATGGCCATGCCCAGAAAAATGGCGCTGGTCAGGCGCAGCGTCATCAGGATGACGGTCACGATCAGCCCGAAGATGGCCAGCAGGGTCTGCGGATCGCTCAGCGGCGCCAGGCCCACGAGCAGCGCGTCGTCATTGACGATGATGCCGGCGTTGGTCAGGCCGATGAAGGCAATGAACAGCCCGATGCCGGCCGCCACGGCATGTTTGAGTTCGTTGGGAATCGCGTTGATCACGCGTTCGCGCAGGCGCGAAATGGTCAGCGCCATGAAGATCAGGCCCGAGACGAACGTACCGGCCAGCGCGGTCTGCCATTCGATACCCATGCCGAGCACCACCGAGAACGCGAAGAACGCGTTAAGGCCCATGCCGGGCGCCTGTGCGATCGGATAACGCGCCAGCAAACCCATCACCAGCGAACCAAACGCCGCGGCGACGGCGGTGGCGGTAAACACCGCGTCGCGCGGCATGCCCAGGCCGGCGGCATCCGGTACCGAGGCCAGCGACAGCACGGCCGGGTTCACGAACAGAATGTAGGCCATCGACAGGAACGTGGTCAGGCCGGCCACGCTTTCCGTCCGCCAATTCGTGCCGAGAGTGTCGAAATCGAAATAGCGGGCGATGGCGTTCACGGCAGATCCTACGCTCAGGCGGTAATAGGGCGCGCATGATACAAAAAACGTGCCGAGGGAGTGCCGTCGGCGCGCAATGTTCGAGGGTCAGGCGCTAGTTTTTGGCTTCTGTACGCGGCCGACGGCGTTCCATCTGGCGGGCCAGACGGCTGCTGCGGGCCACATCCGACAGGGTCAGTACGCCCTCGACTTCACGCGGATGGCTCATCTTGCCGTCGGGTGTCACGAGGGCCACTTCGCACTTTGCGGCACGCAGCCGGCCGACGATATCGAAGACCATGTCGTCGGCCGCGGCGACGATATAGTCGGTTTCCATATGCTCGTCGGCCCAGCTGTGTATCTTGGCCCGGCGGGTGAGCCGGTAATGACGACGCGTCGAGAATATGGCCTGAATTTTCTGTTCGTGATCGAGCACGAGCACATTCGGGGCCTGACGTCCGAAGCGCTTGAATCGACGGCGAATCTCGGCCAGCCCGCGGTTGTTGCCCACCCGGATCACGCGCGGGTCGTAGAACTCCGACGCCTTTTGCAGCATGAACAGGTTGGTTTCAAGCGACGCCGGCACCGGATGATTACGGCGCGTGAGCTTGAAGGTATAGATCGTGTCCGCCATCAGGAACTGGCGCACGTAATACGCGATCGACACCACGATAATCATGGGAATGATGACGTGATAGTCGCGCGTCATTTCGAAGATGATCACGATCGCAGTCAGTGCGGCCCCCGTGGAACTGGCCACGACTGCGGCCATGCCCAGGACCGCCATCGTGGCCACATCCAGCTGGAACCAGGGGGTGAAATGCTGCATGGCCACGGCGAACGCGCCACCGAGCGTCGCACCCAGATACAGCGCCGGCGAAAACACGCCGCCGGAGGCACCCGAACCCAGGGTGAGCGAGGTTGCCAGCAGTTTGCCGGCGAACAACAGCAGCAACAGCCAGGGCGAGGTGAGTGCATTCTCCAGGATGTCCTGGATCGTGGCGTAGCCCACGCCCTGAACGTAGTACTGGCCGGTCAGCGCCATGAAGGCATACATCATCACGCCCACCAGCCCCATGCCGATCAGGTGACGTGAATAATCGTTGCCCGGCATTCGTTCGAACAAGGCCTCGAACACATAGATGCTGCGCGTGAATATCAGCGCGGCCAGGCCCATCAGAATGCCGAAGACGACGTATACGCCCAGCAGTTCCGGCGAATTCAGATCGAGCGCGTTATTGGCCAGCGCCGGGATATCGAAGGACGGCGTATTGCCGAACAGCGCGCGGCCCACGAACGAGGCCGCACCGGTCGCCAGTGCCACCGGGATGAGCGTACGCCCCGAGGTTTCCGGCAGGATGATTTCGATGGCGAACAATAGCCCGCCGAGTGGTGCGTTGAAGGTGGCAGCAATACCCGCCGCGGCACCGGCGGCGATTAGCGTATTGCGTTGCCATTCCCGCAGCAGGGTTGCCTGGCCAATGCTCGAACCCAGCGCCGAGCCGATCTGGATGATCGGGCCTTCGCGCCCGACCGCACCGCCGGTCGCGATCGAAATCGAAGAGGCGAGAGCCTTGACCCCGGCCACGCTCGGGCGAATCCGCCCGCCCTTGTAATAGATCGCGTCGATGACTTCCGGCACGCCATGACCCTTGGCCTCGGGGGCGAAATTCTGCACGAGAAAGGTGACGGCCACCGAGCCCAGCATCGGCACGATGATGATCCAGGCGCCAAAGGGGCTCGCGTCGGTGTGCTGGTTGGCGTCGTAGACCAGCGACAACTCGCCGAAGAAGGCAAGGTTGTGAAACAGCGCGATGAGATCGCGAAAGATCGAAGCGCCATAGCCCGCAGCCACACCCACGCACACGGCCAGCAGGCTGAGCACGAGGCTGGAACGTTCGATAGTGCGCGACCGGGCCAATGCGATCTCTTGTTGACTGGGCGTAGGGTCCGGCCGCCGTTGCGACGGGACGTCGCGCTTTGAACCAGGCTTGCGAAAGATGCCGGGTTCAAGCTCGCGTGCCGACGCCGGCCGCCGGAGAATGGCTGGATTATACAGCAACCACGGCTTCAGCCGAAGCGCTGTGCGCCTCTCGAAGTACATTCAGGCTGCTAAGCTGAGATCGTCATGAAGATTACTGCGCCATTGCAAAGCCTGCGCCACCGTCTCACCGAACCGGTCGTGGATTGGCTGGCGGCCGAATCACGGCCACTGGGCATGCCGCGCAACGACTTCGGTCGTCTCTGTGAGCATCTTCAGCGTGCCGATATCGTGCTCGTCGAAGGTCGAAGCCGTGTATCGGGCGTGATTCAGAGCGTGACCCTGAGCGCCTGGACACACGCGGCGTTGCATTTGGGGACGGTTGCCGAACTGGCCTTGCTCGGCGTCGATGTCTCACCGCTACGTGCGCAAGGCATCGCCGATACGACGCCTATGTTGCTCGAAGCCGAGATCGGGCACGGCGTGCATTTGTCGCCCATCACTCGTTACCGCTACGAGCATCTACGTCTGTGCCGTGCGCGTGAACTTTCGCAGAGCGACAGCCTGGCGGTGATCGAGTTCTGTATCGAACGCGTTGGCACCCCCTACGACCTGCGTCATATCAGCGATCTGCTGCGGTTCTTCTTTCCCTACGGCCTGTTGCCCCGACGTTGGCGCTCCTCGTTGTTCGAAGTCGGCCATGGCGAGATGGCGCGCACGATTTGCTCCACGCTGATCGCCCGTGCCTTTGCCAGCGTGCGCTATCCCATCCTGCCCACGCTCCATCGCGGCGATGGCGGGGGCATGGTGTTTCATCGCCGCAATGCGCGCTTGATTACGCCGCGCGATTTCGACCACTCGCCGTATTTTGAAATCGTCAAATACCCGTTCTTTGGCGACGACGTGGCGCGCTATCGCGAGTTGAACTGGGCCGAGGAGATCGAGCCTTAGCCGCGATCACCCCGGCGCCATTTTATTTGGCGAACATATGCGTCGCGTGGGTGATGGCGCCGCCGGCACGAATGGCGGCCGCGACGACCGCGGTTTCGCTGAGTTCTTCGTTGCTGGCGCCGGCATCACGCGCGGCCTGAGTGTGCAGCTCGAGGCAATAAGGGCACTGGGTGGTCATGGCGACCGCGAGCGCGATCAGCTGCTTGGTCTTGGCGTCGATTGCGCCCTCGGCAAAAGCCGCCTTGTCGAACGCCCAGAATGCGTCCATGCCCTGTGGCGCGCCGGCATCGAGCTGGCCCAGGCGTTCGAGATTTTTGCTGTCGTACATTGTCTCCTCCAACGTTAGTTATTGTTCGTATTGAACTTTTATATTCGGCCGTGGCCGAAGATTTGACATTGCGCGCAGCGATCGACGCTGTCAACGCAACAAACGTCGACCGGCAACGAAACCTCGGCGCGCCCGGGGTGTCGGTTAGGACGCATCATCTCGAACGGATAACGCCATGCGATACGGCAAGGCTTCACACCCAAGACTCTCAAGACTCTGGATCACCGGACTGCTCGCCCTGGCCGTGGCCTGCAACGCCGGCTCGCTGCTCGCAAGCGACAAAGAACAGCCCTCGCCAGATCAGGCCACCGCCAGCCCGGCGGCGCCTGCGAACTTCGCTCACTATCGCGATACGCGCGCGGGCTTCGAGTTCGACTATCCGCGCCAACTCGAACTCGACGCCGCCGATAGGCCGCACGAGCGCGATAGCGATGCGCGAGTTCTGAGCAGTGACGCGCTTACGCTACGGGTTTCGACCACCGCGCGGGGCGGACGCTCGCTGCGCGCGCTCGCAGTCGACACAATCGGCGACCCGAGTGCGGCCAGCGAAACCCGCAACACGGCGGGCAGCGTGGTGCTGGTACAGGACGACGAAAGTGCATCGCGGGCGGTCAAGGCGATCGCGTTGGCACAGGATCGCGCCGCGATCATGATCGTCGAAGGCGCATCGGCGCCCCAGCGCGACGCGATTCTATCGAGCTTCGTGCCGGTTTCCGCTGCTGTTTCTGACCCGGCTGAAACCGACGCCGAGGCGCGTTATCGCAACCCGCAGCTCGGTTTTTCCATCGAACGGCCGAAAGGTGCGCGCGTATCGCGCGACGGCGACGACACCGTATCGTTCAAGGTGCTTGGCCCGGCCAATGCAGCCGCCAGCGAGATCAGCGACGGGTTCGTGCTGACCGTCACCCGCGATCGCAAGCCGGGTATCGACACGTTGGCCGAATATGCCGAAGCCGTGCGTGACGACGGCGCGCCGAGTGCGAATTCGGTGAAGATGGGCGACTACACCGCGCTGCAATACACCACGCAGACCGAAATGGGCGATACCGTCAGCCATTGGCTCTACCGGATCGGCGAGCGGCGCCAATACCAGGTCACCGCCACGGTCAGCGGTGAGCACGAACGTTATCGCGAGCAGATTCAGACGATGCTCAAGAGCCTGCTTTTCGACTAGAGTCGGCCGCGTGCTGCGGTGTCGGCCGGGTGACCAGAAAAGTGGCGACACAGGCCAGCCCAACGGTCACGCCGATCGCCAACGGGCGATAATCGATATGCCACCAGACGATGGCGATGCTGGTTGCGATCATCGCCACGGCGGTGATCTTGGCGCGTCGTGATAGCGCGCGCTCGCGCTCCCAGTTGTTGATCGCCGGACCGGCATAGCGATTGGCGCGTATCCATGCGGCAAAGCGCGGTGAGCCGCGCGAGGCCAGGGCTACCGCTGCCAGCATGAACGGCGTGGTGGGCAACAGCGGCAGGAATACCCCCAGTACGCCGAGCGCGAACAACAGCGCGGCCGCTGCCACCAGCAGATACTGTTTGATGGTCATGCGTTCGCGCATCGTGACCACGACAGCGTTGGGTTAAAGTGGCGGCTGGGGCGAGGCATGGCGCGATGCTACGCCGCGTGCGTCGGCGCTGTCATGCAGACAGCGCCCGGCCCGGGTCGCGTTTTCGAGTCGGGCAGCGCCCGAGGTCAGGGAGACAATGGTGCACCGTCATAACGCAAAGCAGCTTTCGCCGAACGAACAGCCGCCAGCGGATGGACGCGGTCGGCGCGCGGCAACGCCGGTCAATATCCCATTCAAGGGCTGGCGCGACGTCGCGCTGCGCGTCTATCACGCGTTCAACGACAACAATCTTTCGATCATCGCAGCCGGCGTGTCGTTCTACGGGCTGCTGGCGATCTTTCCCGGTATTGCGGCGTTCGTCGCGATCTACGGGCTGTTTCTCGACCCCGCCGGCGTGGTCGATCAGGTGCAACAGCTGCGCGGCGTCGTTCCGCCGGACGTCATCACCACCATCACCGGCCAGATGAGTCAGATTGCCGCCAAGCCGCAGGCCTCGCTCGGTCTGGCCGCGCTGTTCACGCTGGCCTTGGCGCTGTGGAGCGCGCGCAAAGGCACGACCGCGCTGATGATTGCCCTCAACGTGGTGTATGCCGAGCGTGAAACCCGCAACTTCTTCGTCAAGATCGCGGTGTCGCTGGCGCTGACCCTGGCGATCGTACTCGGGCTCAGTATGGTGGCCATTCTGGCGGCCGGCGTGCCGTTGCTGTTTGCCGCGCTGGGTTTTGCCGACTGGATGGTTGCCGTTGGCCGGGGCATCGGCCTGGGCGGCGCGGCGCTGTTCCTGATGTTGGGTATCGCCGGGCTGTATCGCTATGCGCCAAGCCGGCGCGCGCCGAAATGGCGCTGGGTGATAGTGGGTGCCGCGATCGTGACCGTGTTCTGGATCATCGGCTCGCTCGCGTTCTCTGTCTACCTGGCCTTTTCCGATAATTATTCGGCGACCTATGGTTCGCTGGGTGCCGTGGTCGTGGTGCTGACCTGGCTCTATATCACCGTGCTCATCATGCTCGTAGGCGGCGAACTCAACGCTCAGCTCGAGTTTCAGACCGCGCACGACACCACCACCTCCGGCGGCAAACCGATGGGCGAGCGCGGTGCGTTCGTGGCTGACAACATCGCCGAGCGCGCCGACGATATCGATTTCGACAACAAAAAGCCGGGGCCCGGTTGATGCCACGCTGCGAAGATCTGTTCATTACCAGTTCCGAAGCGCCGAACGAGCGTATTCACGTCCGCGAAAAGACGGCGGATAACCCCGCAGCTGATACCCCGGCAAAAGCTGTGCTGTTCGTACATGGCGCGACTTACCCCGGCGTGATGTTCGATGTGCCGACCAGCAGCTGGCTCGACCATGCGGTCGGTGACGGTTATGCGGCTTATGCGCTGGATGTGCGCGGCTACGGCGCCTCCACGCGCAGCCCGGTGCTGGACGAACCTGCGCAGGACAATCCGCCGTTTGCGCGTGCCGAAAGTGCGGTCGCGGATATTGCCGATACGATTGCTTTCATTCGAGAGCGCACCGGCGTCGAAAAAATCGATCTGGTGGGTTGGTCCTGGGGCACGATGACCACGGGCATGTATGCCGCCAGCCAGCCCGGCACGATCAATCGGCTGGTGCTGTTCGCGCCGGTGTATAGCTGCGAACGGCGTGATCGTATCGCGGCACTCGAAGATCGTGACAACCCGCACCGTTTACGCCCGCTGGGCGCCTATCGCACCGAAACCGCCGCGCAGGCGCGCGAGCGTTGGGGCGCGGAAATCACCGCGGCCGATCCCGACAGCTGGCGCGATCCGGCGATGGTGGAGCGCTGGTACGACGCCATGCTGCGCGATGAACCGGCCGATTTCGTGCGCGCCCCTAACGGCGTGATCGTGGATCTCTGGGAAGCCTTCAACGGTCGCGCCCGCTATGAAGCCGGCGATATCGATGTGCCCACGCTGGTGATCCGCGCCACCGAAGACGCCACCGCCATTCGCGAGGATGGGCTCGGGCTTTACGACCGGCTGGGCAGCGCCTACAAGCAGTACGACGAGATCGGCCGCGGTACCCATTTCGTGCTGCTCGAACGGCGTGCGCCACAGCTGTTCGACCGCGTGAGCCGTTTTCTGGCCAGCCCGCTGGCGCACTAGGCGCCAGAACGCGAGGCGACAGGACGCGTTTCTAGATCAGTATGGTGCTCAGCAGGAAGTAGAACGCCGCCGTAAACAGCGCGGCACCGGGCAGGGTGAGCAGCCAGCCCAGAAACACGCCGCCGAGCACCGATAGATCCAGCGCGCGCAGCCCGCGCGCGAGCCCCACGCCAAGCACGCCGCCGACCAGCGTCTGGGTGGTGGAGACGGGCAGGCCGAAGAAGGTGGCGAGCACCACCGTCGAGGCCGCGGCCAGTTCGGCCGAGAAGCCGCGCGTCGGGGTGAGCTCGGTGATGCGCGCGCCGATCGTGCGCATCACGCGATGGCCATAGGTGGCGAGGCCCACCACGATACCAATACCGCCCAGCACCAGAACCCACCCGGCCAGCTCGGAGCTCTGACCGACGTTGTCGGGATTGTTGATCACGTTGAGAATTGCCGCGACCGGCCCGACTGCGTTGGCCACATCATTGGAGCCGTGCGCGAACGCCATCGTGGCTGCGGTGAAAACCTGGGCGACTGCAAACACGCGCTCCACGTTGCGATAACGATCCGTCGCACGCGCTTCCGGCGACAGATCGATACGCCGTAACAGTACCGCGCTGATCGCGGCTGCTACGAGGCCGAGTGCGACCGCGCCGGCGACCGCCATCGTCGTACTCAAATCGATACCGATATGCGATAGGCCTTTGACCAAAGTGACCAGACAGATCACGAAGGCAGCCAGAAATACATAGGCCGGCAGATAACGGCGCGCGCCCACCGCCGGGTCGGCATGGTTGAATACCAGCCGGCGAATCGACTCGAACAACAGAAACGCCAGCACACCGGCCAACAGCGGCGATACCACCCAGCTGGCCGCGATCTTGCCGATTTCCGCCCATTTGACCGGTTCGGCGCCGAAAGCGATCAGCGCAAACCCGAGAATGCCCCCGACGATCGACTGCCCCGTGGAGACCGGTAGCCCGCGCATGGAAGTGACCAGCAAAAACGTGCCCGCCCCCAGCAGCGCCGCGAGCATGCCAATCACCAGCAGGTCCGGGTTGTCGGCGAATATTTCGGGGTTGATCAGCCCGCCGCTGATGGTCTCCGTGACTTCGCCGCCGGCCAGCCATGCGCCCAGAAACTCGAATATGCCGGCGATGACCACGGCCTGGCCCACCGTGACGGCACCCGAGCCCACCGAGGTGCCCATCGCGTTGGCGACATCGTTGGCGCCGATACCCCAGGCCATGAAGAAACCGAACACACAGGCGAGAATGAGCAGCAATTCCGCATGCTGAGTAATGAGCGACATGGACGTCCTTGTCTGCGGCGCAGGAGAGAAGGAAGGGTTGGGCGCGCTAGCGTGCCATTAAAATCTGCAGACGCGAGCCAACGCGTTCGGCGCGATCCGAAAGCGTGCCGATCCAGTCGATCACGCGATAGATGAACATCACTTCCAGCGGCGGCAGCTCGCTTTCCAGCTCGAGCAGGCGGTGGCGAATGGCGATCTGTTCGTTATCCGCGCGTTTCTCCAGCCGGCCCAGTTCGGTGACCATATCTTCGATCATCTCGCTCACGTCGCGGCCGAAGCCGGAATCCAGCAGTTCGTCGAGTTCCTCGAGCACCTTGCGCGCCTGGTGTACGGCCTCGATCGACGTCTGCATGTAATCGCTGATCGGGCGTTGCACCGAGGGCGGGAATTCCATGCGCCGTCCCGTCATCAGGCCGGATATGTCCTTGACCTTGTTGATGATCTTGTCCTGCGCTTCGATCAACACGAGCAGATCCGAGCGCGAGATCGGTAGAAACAGCGACGTCGGCAGGTTCAGCCGAATCTTGTCCTTGAGATCGTCGGCCTCGTGTTCGCAGGCAGAAATGCGCTCGTGCAGCGCTTCGGCCTGGGTCCAGTCGCCGGCCGCGGTCGCATCGAAATACTCGCGCAGCAGATCCGCACTCTTGTCGACTTCGCGAATGTGTTCGCGCAGCGCCTTGAACGGCGAATGGCCGAATAGACGTGACAACGGGCTGTTCTTGGACGGGTCCATGCGAGCTTCCCCGGTTTGCAGACGTGCCTACTATATAAGCCGACGTATGACAGTGTCGTTACCGGGCTCGATATCGATGGGCCGCAGCGTGGAACCTTCGCCGCGCAATCTGTCTGATATGGCCCGTTCTGCCCACTCCACCCCAAAGATTTTTGATGCTCAACCCCATTTCGTCCGGGGCCGGCCGCGGCGCGCTACTGCGCTGGCTCGGCTGGCTCGTGATTGCCTATACCCTCGTGCTGTCGCTGGTCGCCCTGCGCTATCTCGATGTAGGCGATCTGTCGACCGGCCTGGTGGCGCGCAGCTTCGGCATCGCGATGTTCTTTGCGCATTTTCTGTCGGTCGCGCTGATCGGGTTGTTACCCATCATGCTGCTCGCTCTGATCGTGCCGTACCGACACGTCATTGTGCCGCTCGCATGGGCGATCGGCGTGGTGCTGACGTGCCTGCTGCTGGTCGATACGCTGGTGTTCCAGCAGTACCGTTTTCATTTGAACGGCGCACTGGTTTCGCTTTTCTTCTCGGGCGCGTCGGAAGAAACCTTCGAATTCTCGCTGGCGATGAAAATCCAGGTCGCCTTGATCGGGCTCGGTGTGGCGCTTGCGCTATGGGCCGTGGGCTGGGCGGTATGGCGGCTGGTCGCGGCGACACGCCAGCGGCGCTTCGGCTATGGCATGGCCGGCGCCTGTGTCGCGCTGCTTCTGGCTACCAACCTGTTTCATGCCTATGCCGACGCAATGGGCGACGGCAGCGTCACCCGCCAGACCCGGCTGTTGCCGGGCTACGAACCGCTCACCGCCAAGGATTTCCTCGAAGAACGCGGCTTCGATGTGGCCGAGGCCAGCTGGGGCGGCGATACCGCTCTCGATGGTTCTATCGACTACCCGCGCGTGCCGCTGCAAACCCAAACGCCGGCCGAACCCAAGAACATCGTTTTCATCGTCATCGATTCCTGGCGTTTCGACGCCATGAACGAAGACGTCTCGCCGCATATGGCGCGTTTCGCACAGAACAACCAGCGCTTCATGAACCACTACAGCGGCGGCAACGCCACGCGTATCGGCATGTTCTCGTTGTTCTACGGCATCCCCGGCACCTATTGGCACAGCATGCTGCAAACCAATACGCGGCCCGTGTTGGTCAGCCGGTTGCTCGATCTGGGTTACGACTTCGGCATCTATCGCAGCGCGCCGCTATCCTCGCCCGAGTTTCATCGCACCATCTTTTCCGGCATGAAAGAGCTGCGTATGGAATCCGAAGGCAACGATTCGCCGGCGCGCGATATCGACGCTAACCGCGACTTCATCGACTACCTGCAAAAACGCGATCCCGACGCCGACAAGCCCTTCTTCGGCATGGTCTTCTACGATTCGCCGCACGCCTACGATCTGCCGGACGGCGACCCGCGCCCGTTCCAGCCGTCATGGGACAGCGTGAACTACCTCACGCTGGATGAAGACACCGACCCCACTGGCCTGCACAACCTCTATCGCAACTCCGTGCATTTCGTGGACGGGCTCGTCGGCCAAACGCTCGACACGCTCGAAGCCCAGGGCCTGATGGACAACACCATCGTCGTCGTTACGGGCGATCACGGTCAGGAGTTCAACGACCTCGGCCTGAACTACTGGGGCCACAACGGCGACTACAGCCGTTACCAGACCCAGGTGCCCATGATCGTGCACTGGCCGGGCCGCACTGAGGCCGGCAAACAAACCGAATACCTCACCAGCAGCTTCGACGTGGCGCCTACGCTGCTCGAGCACGCGCTGGGGGTGAACAATGCGTTTGACGCCACCAGCGTCGGCCACGACCTGTTCCAACCGGCCGACCGCCTGCCGATGATCATGGCCCAGTACCGTGGCCATGCTGCGATGACGGAGAACGGCTTTATCGACTTCCCCGCCATCGGCAGCCCCGAAGCGCTCGACCGCGACTATCGCCCGCGCAAAGACAGTCCTTCACCGGCCGCTATTCAGGCCACGCTGGAACAGATGACGCGGTTTCGCGAAACCGACTAGCCGCGTCGCTGGTCGTCGGGTCGTTTCAAACGAACGGCGACCACACATGCGGCAGAAAGCGATAGCCCGCACCGTCGGCCACCACATGGCCGATGCCGGGAAAATCGATATGGTGGCCGGCGATCAGTTCGCCGCTCGCCGCGACTTCCGCGAACAGCGCCTGACGTGAACGCACTGCCAGTTGCGGATCGGTATCGAACATCACCTGCGCATCCGGGCGTGGAAACTGGATCTGCGGCAAATGCACGATATCCGCCGCGATCAACAGGCTCTCGCCGTTGGATTCGATGCGATAACCGCTGTGGTCGGGCGTATGGCCGGGCAGCGGATAGCGCGTGATGCCGGGCCGGATGGCGTCGCTTTCGATGGCGCGCAGGTTCGCCGCGCAGGCATCAAACACCCGCTGTGCATTGGCGAAATGGCTACGCAGCATCTCGCCGGCATCCTCCGGCACCGCGCCGCGCCAGAAATCCAGCTCGCCGGCCGGCACGAGCACCTCGGCCTGCGGAAAGGCCGGATTGTCGTCGCTATCGATCAGCCCGCCGAGGTGGTCGGGATGCGCGTGGGTCAGAATCACGCGGTCGATATCCGCACACGTCAGCCCCATTTCGTCGAGCCCCGCGCCCAGCCGCGCGCCTTCATCGCCCACCAGACCACCCAGCCCGGTATCGATCAGAATCCGCTCGTCGCCCGTATCCACCATATAACAGTTCAGCGTAATCTTCGGCGGCGTCGGCCGCCGGCTCGCCGCATGCAAATCCTGCACGGTCGCCGCGTCCAGATTCGAGATCAGCCCGAAACCGCCTTGCAGATAGGCATCCTGAATCGTCGTGACGACGAAATCGCCCACGCGCAGTTGGTGGATATTGGTCGATTGGGTTTGGGGTTGTTCGTGCGGCATGTCGCTTCGCTATGGGCTGGCCAATACGAACGGACTTGGTGACGAGTAGGAGGCTTTAAAGCTTGGTCGGCTGAATCAGCCGTCTTCCCACGGGTTGATTAGCGCAACGCCGAGCGAACGAAAGTCCTTCGTATTGCGGGGGGCGAGCGTCGCATCGAGCAGGGGTGGCCCGCAGCCGCGCTGGCGGTAACACGTTAGTGTCGAGAACTATTATTAGTCGAAGTCGGCGGCGCGCGGTATTTCATCGCGTGAGGTCAGGTCGAGGTCGGCCCCACCCAGGTCGCTGAAGCGTGCCCGAACCCGGCTGCCCAGACCGCCTTTCTTCGCACTCGCAAGCGAGCGACGCAGGATCACACGGACTTCTTCCTCCATTGAATGACCGTGTTCGGCCGCCGCCAGCCGCAGCGCCTGTTCAAGGTCGTCGTCCAGGTCGCGAATCGTGATTGAAGCCATACGCTCGCGGTTGCAGCGAAATCATGCCTATCACAATAGCGGCTTGGTCTTGGTTAAACCTGTTTACTTAGCATTTCGCTAAATAAACGAAAGGCCCGTTTGCTTTATTAACGCGCGGCGACGTAAAGGATAAGGTGCACGGCCGGGCGTCGCGTATAGCGGTGAGGAAACGCTAAATTCAGCTTGAGACTCAGTTATTTACAGGCGAGCTTCTGTGCTGCGCGCCCGCAGGCAGAAACTACTGGCGCTCACCTCGAACATTCTTGAAAATCTCAGCAGCCAAATGCTCGTGCGCCGCCGAGCGAAACGATTGATCGCCCATCACACGCGAAAAGATTTCTTCGTTTCCTTCCATGCGTTCGATGAACAGTTCATCCATGACGCGTTCAAGGTAGGACTTGAAGTTAGGCCATGTATTGGCCTTTGCCGCCTCGCTGATCTTTTCGTCCTGCTCGGCAGAGACACGTATCTGGTCGAAGAAATACTGATCCGCCTCGGTAAAGTTGGTGCCGAACCGCTCGTTTAGCTTTTCGACGAGGGTCGACAACCGTACTTCTTGATCCTTGATGCCAGCGGTGCCGACTTCGGATGGACCTTTGAGCGGGTAGGGCTCGCCCTCGCCAAGCTCGATCGAGCCATCGGTCAGCTGTTGGATGCGGTAGTAACGCAAGGCCACATCGTCTTCGAGCGTAAATGACCGGCCGTCGTCGGGCAGCGGTAGTTTTGTAAGCAGGTTTCGGACGAACGTATAGAGCTTTTCCAGCTCACTATCCTGGTAGGGAATGATCTGCGACAGGAAAGAGTAGAGGTTACGAAACGCGGTCAGCTGACCGCGAAAGCGGGACTGTTCTTCGTCGCTTAGGTCGCTGAAGCGCGCCACTACACGATCGAGAATGCTCGACATCTGCTGGTGTTCGCGCCCGCTATGTTCGCGTTTGCGTAAGTACCAGATCGCGGCGAAGGCCCCGACGTCGTCGGGAGAGAATACGGCCCATTGCAGTAGCTCGTGGTGCAGTTCATTGAGCCGCTGCGGGTCGGCATTCTCTTCAACCGGTGTAGTTTCGTAATAGGGCTTGAATGCTTGGTAGATGTCCGCCTCGTCGTTGACGAAATCGAGCACGAACGTGCGCGCCTTGCCCGGTGCCATGCGGTTGAGACGCGAGAGCGTTTGTACGGCTTGAACCCCGGCCAGCCGTTTGATCACATACATGGTTTGCAGCAGGGGCTGGTCAAAGCCGGTCTGATATTTATCGGCGACAAGCAGCACCCGGTAATCGTCGCGCTCGAACGCTTCGGGCAGTTCGCGTTCCGGCAGCCCATCATTCATCGCCACTTCGGTATACGAAGCGTCCGAATCCGGATCATCGACGGTGCCGGAGAAAGCAACTAGCGAGCGGATCCCTATGTAGCCGTGGTCTTTCACATATTTATCGAACGCCTTCTTGTATTTCACGGCCGCGAGGCGCGATCCCGTTACGACCATCGCGCGGGCCCGGCCGCCGATTTCGTGCATTACGTTCAGCCGGAAATGCTCAACGATGACCGACACCACCTGGTCGATATTCACCGGGTGCAATTCCATGTAGCGCGAAAGCGCTTTTGCTGCTTTCTTGCGCGGGACTTCCGGGTCTGCCTCGGCCTGTTTTACGAGGCCATAGAAACGTTTATAGGTCGTGTAGTTCGCCAGCACGTCCATGATGAAGCGCTCTTCGATTGCCTGGCGCATCGAGTATTCATGGAAGGGCGACGTGCCGTTTGGCCCGGGCTCGTCGAACAGTGCCTTGGTCTTGAACTTGGGCGTCGCCGTGAAGGCAAAGAAGCTAAGGTTGGGCTGCCGCTGGCGACGCGCCGCATCGCGCAGCAGATTGGCTTTCGCGTCATCCGATAGCTCGTCATCTTCCGCGTCGGATAGTTGCGCCGCGATGGTCGATTCGATGCCGTCCTTATTAAGCATGCCGCGCAGCGCGCCAGCCGTTTCCCCGCTTTGGGAGGAGTGTGCTTCATCCACGATCACGGCAAAGCGTTTGTTCGCCGTATCGATCCGAAGGCCTTCGCCTTTCTCGTCCAGTTTTTCGAGCGCCTGGGCGATGAAGGGGAATTTCTGAATCGTGGTAATGACGATCGGCGTGCCTTGTGACAATGCCCGTGCAAGTTGCTGCGTGTCTTCGTCGATCTTTTCGACCACGCCCGTCTTGTGCTCGAACTGATAGATCGTGTCCTGGAGCTGGGTGTCGAGTACGCGACGATCGGTGACCACAACCACCGAATGAAACACCTTGGCATCGGTCACGTCATGCAGGCTGGCCAACCGATGGGCGAGCCAGGCTATAGAGTTTGACTTACCCGAGCCGGCTGAATGCTGCACCAGATAGTTGTGGCCCGAGCCATTGGCCTGGGCGTGGCCGACGAGTTGGCGTACCGCATCAAGCTGGTGGTAACGCGGAAAGATCATCGTTTCCTTGCGTGCCGTGCGTATGCCCCGGCCTGCCGGTGTCTTGCGCTCGGTTACCTCCAGATGAATGAAGCGCTGGAGGATATCCATCAGGCTATCTGCCTGGAGCACCTCATCCCATAGGTAATGCGTTTTCCAGTTGTCCGCGACTGGCGGATTTCCGGCGCCGTGGTTCATGCCGCGATTGAACGGCAGAAAGAATGTGTCGTCGCCTTTCAACCGGGTCGTCATCCACACTTCGTCCGGGTCCACGGCAAAATGCACGAGTGCGCGCTGCTTGAAACTAAACAATAGATCGCGCGGGTCGCGATCCCGTTCGTATTGCTTTATCGCGTCAGCCGCATGTTGCCCGGTTTGCGGGTTCTTCAGCTCGGCGGTGACGACCGGCAGGCCGTTCACGGCTAGCACAACGTCGATAATGCAGCGACGAGGCTTACCGTCCGGCCGTTTTAGCACGGAAGCAAAAGCGACCTGGCGCGTAATCGTCAACCGGTTCTGCTGATAGCGCGCGGCCGCCTCCGGATTCATGCCCGAGTTCGGCTGGAAATACGCCACGCGCAGCAGCTTGCCGTAGCACTTGAAGCCATGTCGCAGAACATGCAGCGTGCCTTTGAGCGCGAGTTCCTTGGTCAGGCTGTCCAGGACCGTCGCCTCTGTCTTGTCGGCGAGCAGTGCTTCGAGCTGTGCCCAACGTTTGGGTTGCGAAGTCTGAATAAACCCGATGGCATCGGTGGGGAACAGCGCCATCGTTTCGTCGTAGGCGCTCGGGTCGCGCTTTTCATAGCCACCGCGGCCGATCAATCCGGCCTCGATCGCGGTTTCGAAATCATGTTCGGTATGTGCCGGCATCGCCGTCCCCTATCGATCGGCTTGATTCTGGCGCGTCTGCACCTTATATTTTTGTTAGCGACTAGAGGGCCGTTCCCAAAAGCGGCCTAACCCACGCGGTCTAGTCGTTCCGAGCATCAAGGCCAGTGCTGGATATGCATATCCGCACTGGCCTTTATCTTTTCCCATATCTCCCAGACCCTGGCATCGTGCCATTTTTCGGGCGCCTCGGCCTGTTGTAGATAACGCCCCGCCATATACACCACCACATCGGCCAGTTGCAGAAACCGGCTATGGTGCGATTGTGTGAAGTACACCGTATCCACGAGTCGCCCCAGCGGGCGGCCGTAGTGCATCGGCGTCTTGCCCGAGGTTTTGTACTCGGAGAAGTCGACCACTGAGCGAGCGACTTCGTCCTGCTCGTAGTCGCCGAAAGCAATACCCAGATCGTCAACCGAATCCAGATAGTCGCAGGCGCGTTCCAGAAACAGCATCAGCCCGAGCCGATATTCTGGCTCCGGATAGGTGTATTTGCTGCGATGACGATTTACGTCGATATGGATCAACTGGATCGGGATCGCGTTATCCACGAGGAATGTGGCCAGATAATCGAATAGCTGCACGCGTTCCGCCAGCTTGCGGCCCTTGAACGGGCCTTTGCCGTGGAACATCTCCTTGCCATGGAACTCGTTCTGGGTTGTCGGATGGCTGCTGCCAAAGAAATTCGACTGAATCTTGGTCAGCGTCTCATCGAGTTCCAGCACCTTCGCTTCGGGCACCAGCACGCCGCCAATCGTGAAAAACGGATTGGCTTCGCTGTATTTGTTTTCGTCAAAGTAAATTAGATGCATCGAATGATTCGGAGTTTCCTGTTACCGCGGTCGTCACGAGCGCGGTTCGATACTCCTGCAGGTTCTTAATAGATTTACCTATCGTTTCGGTAACCGTTTGATGGGTTTGCAATTTGCTATCTAGATATTTGGTTATCTCCAGCTGCTCGCCAATCGGCGGCAATAGACACTTTAGGTCTACGATCTTGCCTGCTTTAATACCCACGGCTGTTGAACCAGTGGCGCGACTAAGTAGATCTCGCTGAAATGGGCAAGAAAGCATCCAGTAGGCTAAATAGCTATTAGAAAGCTCACCTGAAGATGTAGCGAACTTAATTACGCGTTGAGCGAGCGCGATGTCATCGTGATCGACGCACGCTACTTCGCCCAAAGGAGCTTCGGTTGTTAACAAGACTTCGGTTAGTTTGGGCTTTCCTCGCCGCATCGCGTGTTCGTAGTCTTCATCTGAAATGAACTCCTGGGAAATATCGTAGTCTATTTCGCCATTCTTAATGTTTTTGGCCGTTACGAGGAACTTTCCTGACGAAGATTTGGGCGGCGTAGCTCCTCTGTAATCGACTCTCGTCGTACATTTTGTTAGGCCTTTTAATCTCCAATGCGCTGGTATCGAACCTAACCAATCAATGCCAGATGGCTTGAAGGAAGCGTCGGGGTCTAGCCCTTTAGTAACAGACTGCGTAATCAGCGCTTGGCGTCTTTCGGCCAGCCGATCAAGAAGCACGCGCTTCTTTTCGATCAGCGCGTCGATGCGAGACGTTTTTTCGTCGAGGAACTGCGTGATCCGCCGCTGGTCTTGGACAGGCGGAAGAACGGGCGACCAGTTCTTCAAAAATGCTTCAGGCACGCGCTTTTGTCCGCCGGCGCCGAGCATTTCGGATTCGCCGCGCGAGCGGAACTCGTGCGACATGGTGAGGTAAAACAGAAACTTGGCGTCGAGCGCCGGGCCAGGCCGTAATACGTGCAGTTCCGTTGTACCGAAAGCGATGCCGTTGGTCAGGCCGTTTGCAAGTGCGCCTTTGCCATTCTCGAAACATGGAGTGATCTTCGCTACGCAGACATCACCATCGGCAAAATAGGTATATCCGTCGTAAACATCCGCAAGCGGTCTAATTTCGTCAAGGCGCAAGCCGCCCAGTATGCCGACCGCATCCATCGAGACGAAGGACACTTCGGTTTCGGGTGGCAGGTCTAGCTGTGACTTGACAGGGTTGGCCCGCATGTCAAAGCGAAGCCGTCTTTGGGTTGGGATGTCAGAAGGTGGCGCTTCGTCGTTCATGTCACCAAGCCATCGAGCAGACTCGAGATCTCGTCTTCCAGTTTCGTGATGTCGGCTTCGATTTCATCGAGCGGCCGCGGCGGCTTGTACACATAGAAATGCCGGTTGATCGGAATCTCGTAACCAACTTTCGTTTTTCCGTAATCCACCCAGGCGTCCGGTACGTGCGGCAAGACTTCGCGCGCCATGTAGGCGTCGATATCGCCCTTAAAGGCCTCGACTAGTTCGTCATTCGGCTTGTCCGGCCCGAAGCCCATCGGCAGCGGTAGCGTCGTGTCACGCGGCAGCGGAATGTTTTCGGTATCCCGGAGTTCGCTATCCGGCTCCGGACGCCCCTTGCCGTCGTGGCAGATTTCGGCGTCCGGATCGCGTTCGCCGAGCGCGCTGAAGATCGCTTTCTTGATCGGGGCGGCTAGTTTCACGTCGGCTTTTTGCGCTGCCTGTTTCAAGTCGTGCTCGAATACCGCGCGATCCATATATCGACCGTCTGCTTCGAGGCCAGTAAGGAGGGCGCGAATATCGGCCTGCAACGCTTCACCGGCGGCGATCTCCTGGGCTGCGGCGGCTTTATCCTTGCGTTTCTTGGATTGCGCCAGGTTGGCGAAGGCGGTCTGTTCGTCGAGCCGGGCGATGCGCTCGGGTGTGGCCTCGAAGTTCATTCGCAAAGGCCGTTCGACGGTGACCTTCAGAAAGCCGAATTCGTGGTTCTTGAATATCCGCGAGACGACGCGGTTTTCGGTTTCGCCGCCGATTATGACGTCGGCCGTTTCGCCGTCCTGATAGCGCCCATAGATGCGCGTAAGGTCGTCGATCTGGTCGTCGCCGATTTCGTGGCGCTTGTTGTTCAGGCTTTTCTTCATGCGCTGGAAAAAACGCGTGCCGTCGATGAGCTGTACCTCGCCACGGCGTTCTTCCGGCTTGCGGTTCGAGACCAGCCAAATATAGGTATAGATGCCGGTGTTGTAGAACAGCTGATCGGGCAGTGCGACGATCGCATCCAGCCAGTCGTTTTCGATGATCCAGCGGCGGATGTTGGACGGACCCGAGCCGGCATCGCCGGAGAACAACGGCGAGCCGTTGAATACGACCGCGATGCGCGAGCCTTCGCCGCCGTCCTTGGGCGCCGCGTGCATCTTCGAAATCATGTGCTGAAGAAACAGCAGCGAGCCGTCGTTAATCGGCGGCAGGCCCGCACCAAAGCGGCCGTTGAAGCCATGCGTCTTGTGCTCGCGTTCGACGCCGCTTTTCTGGTCTTTCCATTCCACGCCGAACGGCGGGTTGGCGAGCATGTAGTGGAATTGTTCGCCTTCAAAGCCGTCTTTGGTCTTGCCGTCGCCGAGCGTATCGCCGAGGACGATATTGCTTGTTTCCTCATCCTTGATGAGCATGTCGGCACAGCAGATCGCCCAGGATTCCGGGTTGTACTCCTGGCCGAAGAGCGCGAGGTTCGCGTCCTCGTTCTGGGCGTAGATGAATTTCTCGGATTCCGAGAGCATGCCGCCCGTACCGCAGGCAGGATCGTAGATGGTGCGATAGATGCCCGGCGTGTAGACGTCCTGCTCGCCGGTATACACGAGATTCGCCATGAGGCGGATAACTTCGCGCGGCGTAAAATGGTCGCCGGCTTCTTCGTTGGCCTGCTCGTTGAAGCGCATCACCAAGTGCTCGAACAGATAGCCCATTTGCAGGCTGTCGATGCGCTCTGGGTGCAGGTCGAGGGCCGCCATCTCTTTCACGATGGTGAACAGGCGATTGCTGTTGTCGAGCTTTTCGATCTGCTCGGTAAAACCGAACCGTTCGAAAATGTCGCGCGCGATCGGGGAGAAGCCGTTGATATAGGCGACCAGGTTCGACGCGATATTGTCCGGATCGCCGAGGAGCTTTTCGAAGGTATACGGGCTGATGTTGTAAAGCGCTTGTTTGCGCTTGGGGTCCGCCGCGCGCCCGAGCAGTTTAACCAGCGTATCGTGATCGTGATTCTGGCCCTTGAGTCGTTCGTGGGCGGCCAGTACGTGCGCTTTGCGCTCTTCTACAACGCAGTCGAGCCGTCGCAGCACCACCATCGGCAACATGACCAGCCGGTACTGCGGCGGCCGGTACGGGCCGCGTAGACGGTTCGCGATCTCCCAGATCGCGCTCTTGAGTTGATCGTGCGCCTGAATATTCAACCGCGGTGCCCTCGTATTGGGACGCAAATAACCGACCGCGCGTCTGCTACGCGGTTGGTCGCTAAAGAATGGTCGGCTAGTCTAGTAATCTGACGCATCGAGCGCGAGGCGCCAAACGTCTGAGGTCAGGATTATTTCGTGCGATCTGCGAATGAAGCCGCTCTGACGATCGATGTGTCGACTATTTGAGCGGTCTCAAAGCGCTGGCGGATGATGCGCTGTTCGCTGGCTTGAACAAAGCGTGGAGAGTGGAAAGGCTGTTCATGAATTCGACATGGCGAAAGATGAGCGGGTGTTGGAGGCTGGTGAAACACGAAATGGTTCGTCTGCGCGATGGCTTCGTGTCTCTGCTCGCTGAGCCCGTCGAAAAGATGTCGCCGTTCGACGTGCCCGGTGTGAAAACGAAAGCCTCTACGTCCGATATCCTGTCCGCGGTCAGCGATTCGCGCGCGCGTTGATAGGGGTTCGCGCTAGGCTGGGCATCGCCTCGTGCATCGATACCAGGACGCCATGACACAGTCGCGACCAACCTCAATCCGTATCTTTCTGGCCGACGGCACGCCGGACGGCCTGCGCGTGGTGGAAAAATCCAACTGGACCGGCTGGGCCGTCGTGGTGAGCCGCTCGGAGATCGGTCATGCGCTTGCGCGTGATGAGCTGCGACGGCCGGGTGTTTATGTACTCACCGGTCCAGCAGAGGACGGCACGCCACGTTTGTATGTGGGCGAGGCCGATGTGCTGGGCGAGCGGCTCAAGCAGCATGTGGCCGGCAAGGAGTTCTGGACCCGCGTGGTGGCGTTCACCAGCACCAACGAGGGTTTGAACAAGGCGCATGTGCGTTATCTGGAATCCCGTTTGATCGAGTTGGCCAAGCGTGCCAATCAATGGGCGGTGGAAAATGGCACGACGCCGGGCGTGCCGCCGCTCTCCGAAGCCGATCGCGCCGATGCGGAATGGTTTCTGGACGAAATGCTGGTGATCTTTCCGGTGCTGGGTATCGATGCGTTCGAGTCTGCCGCGGGGCAGGCACGGGCCGAACCAACGCCCAGTCAGCCTGAGCCGGTGGCGCTTTACTTGAACGAACGCGGCGCCCAGGCACGTGGTCGCGAAGTGGCCGATGGGTTCGTCGTAATGGAAGGTTCGACTGCGCGTATCGACGAAACCGGCTCGATCCACGAGCACATGCGGGATTTGCGTCAGCAATCGCAGGATCGCGGTGTGCTGGTGCGTGACGGCCAGGGGCTTCGATTCACCCAGGATTTTCGCTTCAATTCGCCGTCGCTGGCGGCCGGGGTGCTGGTCGGGGGCAGTGCGAATGGCCGGATCTGCTGGAAGGATGAGCGCGGGCGCACGCTGAAGGCGTTGCAAGAGGCGCGCGCAGAGGCCTCGATATGAATAGCTGGCCGCGCGTGTCGAACTCCCGGCGATAAGCGCGCTCAGGGCTGCGTTGAGTACGCAGCAGCGCTCACCAACCGCCAGCGGGATCTATCGCAAGGTTCAGTTCGTCTGCCGTTCGCGCGAGGCGTTTGTCTCTCGTCCATAAGCGACCATCGCCCATGAGTGCCGCCGCCGCGAGCAGGTGTACGTCCACGAAGCCGATGCCCCGGCCCATTAGCGCGTGCCGCTCAATGAAGTCGCGCGCTTCGGTGTGCGTGGCGACTGGTGCCGAGGGTAGTGCATCGAGCAGCGCGAATATTTCGCGGCGTGCCTTGAAGTGCCCGCAGGCCAGTTCGCCGAGCACCATCGGGTGGCTACAGACTTCGTTGCTGTTCAGACGCGAGGCCAGGGCCGCGTCGCCATGTCGGAAATGATCGATCCAGATTGAAGTATCGACAAGAATCACGCGGGTTCAGAGCGGCGGCGTGGCGGGTTATTCAATTGCGGTTCGCTGCCGCCGAGACGTGCCAAGCGCTGCGCACTTTCCCGTTGGATCAACGCCGAGAGCGCTTCGCGTACGAGTGCGGTGCGCTCTGAAAGGCCGGTCAGGCGTTGCGCCTCGGCGAGTAATGCATCATCGAGATTGATCGTCGTACGCATGAGCGACATCCATTCGGCAGATGGCTCAATCGTACATCATGCGGTGACGATTCGGATGCCGTGCCGCTCGGGCTCAGGCCGGTTTCGCTGACACTGGAATAATCGTCAAAGACCGCACCCCCTGCGCCCCGCGCACAAGCACGCCTTCGATATCCGCGGTGGCCGAGGGGCCGGTATGGAAGACGGTGTAGTTTGCGTTGACGAAATCGTCGCGTTGGTAGGCGCGGTGCAGGTTGGTGACGATTTCGGCCGGGTCGATCAAAACGACTAGATGCTGGGCGAGGTAGGCGATCGCGTTCACCGTGAGTTCGTCTTCGGTGAAGCACACGCTGCCGGTTTCGGCCACGCCGAAGCGTGCGCGCAGCACGGCGATGTCCACGTCGTGGACGCTGGCGGGGTCGTCGTTTTCGTTGATCGTCCGGTTGCCGGCGACTTCAGCCACGTTGGATACGATCACCGCGTCGGCGAACGGTTTGCCGAGCTTTTCGGCCAGCGCCTGCTGCATCGCGTCGTCAATGCCCTGGCCGTCGCTGAGCGCATGCCAGGTGCCGCCCATCGTGGTGAGGCGTTCGGCGAACAGGTCGGCGAGGCCGGCGCGTTCCTGCGGGTAGTTGTCGTCGTAGTTCGGCACCGTGGGCGCGGGGGCGTCGAGGCCGGGTTTGGCGCTGCGAACGGCGCCGAGGATGTCGTCGCGGCTGCTCATGGGTTAAAGCTCCGGGTCGTCGTCGTCAGGCCGTCGGGTGGCGATGAGTATCAGCGAGGCCGGCAGATAGTGGTTGTCGTCGAGCGGTTCCTCAACGGCGGCCAGATGCCAGTCGCCGCTGTTGACGAGTTCCAGCCAACGCCCGAGGGTTCGGAAATACCAGGGCGCGTCGTCCTGGAAGCCGCTGCCCAGACAGGCCCCGCTGGCACTGCGCCAGCCGTCGATATAGGGCCGGTCGCCGCAGGCGGTGAGCGGGTGTAGCGTCTGGATGACCAGCAGCCCGCCGGGTACCACCGCACGTGCTGCGCCGTCCAGGGCATCGTCCACGCTGTCTTCGCCGAGCAGGGAGAAATTGCAGACGGCCATATCGAAGGGTTCGTCGAACTCGGCGTCGGCCAGGTCTTCGTAGGCACAGACCTTGAGTTCGACGTTGGGGTTGACGCCCTTCTCGCGTGCGGCTTCGATGAGCTCGGGCACGGCATCGATGCCGGTGCAGGCGATGTCTTCGGCGGCCAGTGCGCGCAGCAGCCAGCCTTCGCCGCAGCCGATATCGAGCACGCGCTCGGGCTCGCAGGCGAGCACGGTATCCACGATGGCGCGGTCGGTGGTGCGGCGGCTGGCGATGCCGTGCTGATGAATGGCATGCACCCAGGCGGCGGCGTTGTCGTGCCACGCTTCCAGAATGGCGTTTTCGGCGGGCAATCTCTGGGTGTCGTGGGCCATGGCGTTAGTTCTCCGGGGTGCTGCGGCTTGCGCCATCCCGGTTGAGACGATGGCGCTTGTACCAGTCGTGGAAGGTGCCGTTGTCGGGCGGGCTGGGCATTTCGCGGCCCTCACCCCAGGCGTTCATGCGGTTGTAGATCGCCCAGCGCGGCAAATGCTTTAGCGCGGAGTTGGTGGTCTTGATGGCGGCCCGATAGCCCTTCGGGCTGGCCAGTACCTTGCCGGCCGCGGCGAGCCCGGTTTTCTTGGTCCACGGCAGGTGGCCGTTCTCGGCCAGCACCTGGCGCCAGCCAAAGATCTGTTCGTGGATATTGATCTTGACCGGGCACACATTCGTGCAGCTGCCGTTGAGCGTGGAGGCAAACGGCAGGTTGGAATAGCGGTGGGCGTCGAAGGTGGGGTTGAGGATCAGCCCCAGCGGGCCGGCATAGGTCGCGCCGTAGCTCAGCCCGCCGGAGCGCCGGTACACCGGGCAGGTGTTCATGCAGGCGCCGCAGCGAATGCACTTGAGCGACGACCAGAACTTCTCCATGCCCAACCGCTTGGAGCGGCCGTTGTCGACCAGCACAACATGCATCTCGCCGCCCTGCTTGGGGCCGCGGAAATGCGAGGTGTACTGGGTGATGGGCGAGCCCAGGGCCGAGCGCGACAGCAGGCGGATGAATACGCCCATGTCTTCCACGCGCGGCACGAGTTTTTCGATGCCGATAGAGGCCACATGCAGGTTGGGCACGTTGGCCGACAGATCGGCGTTGCCTTCGTTGGTACAGACCACGAAGCCGCCGGTTTCGGCCACGGCGAAGTTCGCGCCGGTCATGCCGGCATCGGCGTCCAGAATCAGCGGGCGGGTGGCATCGCGCTGGGCGCCGGCCAGATAGTGGGCATCGTCGTTCTCGGGATCGGAACCGAGCTTGTCGGCGAACAGGCGCGCCACGTCCGAACGCATCTTGTGTACGGGCGGCACCACGATATGGCTCGGGTCTTCGCCGTCGAGCTGCTGGATACGCTCGCCCAGATCGGTTTCCACGATCTCGATGCCCACGCCGTCCATGTAATGTCGAAAGCCGCACTCTTCCATGAGCATGGACTTCGCCTTGATCACGCTCTTCACGCCGTGATCGGTGAAGATCTCGTGGATGATGCGGTTGTGCTCGGCGCCGTCTTTCGCCCAGTGCACGTGCACGCCGTTGGCCTTGGCGTTGGCTTCGAACTGCTCGAGATAGGTGTCGAGGTTGGTGAGCGTATGCGTTTTGATGTCGCTGGCCAGCTGGCGCAGCTCTTCCCACTCTTCGATGGTGTGCGCCTGCTTGTCGCGCTTGCTGCGCATGGCCCATACGCGGGTGTCGTGCGATTTGGCGTGTTCCGGCGCGTTCAGAAACTGCTTGGCCGAGCGCGCATGGTCCACACGCTTGCCGTCGGCGGCCTTCGCCGGGCGTGGCTGGGGTTCGGGTGTGGCGCGTGCCATGGTGGCCGCGGGATTGGGTTCGTTGCCGCTCATTGGCTTGCCCCGTTGAGAATTTCGGCGATGTGCTTGAAGCGGATCGGCGCGCCGATGCGGGCGGCACAGCCGGACTGGTGCATCAGACAGGACGAATCGGCGGAGACGATATATTCCGCGCCGTTACGCCCGTGATCGGCGATCTTGTCCTGGCCCATCCGGGTAGAGACTTCCGGCTCGGTCACCGAAAAGGTGCCGCCAAAGCCGCAGCATTCGTCCGGCCGGTCGATGGAGACCAGCTCGATGCCGGCGACCTTTTGCAGCAGCGCCCGCGGCTTGGAGAAATATTCGCCGTGCAGTTCGCTGGGCTTGCCGTGGCCGAGGTTGCGCAGCGTGTTGCAGGAGTCGTGATAGCCCACGCGATGCTCGAAACGCGCCCAGGGAAAGGCCTCCACCTTGAGCACGTCGTGCAGGAATTCCACCAGTTCGAGCGTGTTTTCGCGCACGTGTTTTACCTCGGGCGTCTGTTCGATGGCGGTGAGGTTGTCGCGGATCTGGTGCACGCAGGAGCCGGAGGGCGCGACGATCAGGTCGTATTTCGCGAAGTTCTTCACGAACAGCGCTTCGGTGGCCCGTGCTTCGTCGTGGCAGCCGGAGTTGACCATCGGCTGGCCGCAACAGGTCTGGTCGAACGGGTAATCGACATCGCAATCGAAGCGTTCCAGCAGTTCCAGCGTGGCCACACCCACGCCGGGATAGAAGGCATCGATGAAACAGGGGACGAACAGTCCGATTCGCATGCACTCTCCGAAAGGTCGTGAGCGGGTAAGTCCCGAGGCTGGCGGTACTGACCTCAGTTTAACGTGACCACCGCCGTCCTGCCGGGCGTGGTCGCTGGCGTATACATATGGCAGCACGGATGATACCCAAACCGCGCCGCACAAGCCGGCAACCGCGGTTCGTCTTCGGTTGCCGAGGCTTTAAAAAACGGGCTTGTTACGACTTCGGCGCCGGCCCCTGAATGACGTGTACCAGCGCGTCGGGGCGTATCCAGCGTTTGAAGGCGGCCTGCACGGCTTTCGCATCCAGCGACTGATAGGCCTGGGCGGCGCGATAGGGTTCGTCCAGCGGCACGCCCTGTTCGATACGCGAGAGCAGGCCCATGCCGATGGCATCCGCGCCGGCTTCGCCCAGCGGCACCTGGCGGATAAGCCCGGCGCGCGCGCGGTGCAGTTCGGTGGCGGAGATCGGCGCCTTGGCCATATCGGCCAGCGCATCGGCAATCAGCCGATTGGCTTCGGCGACCTTGTCCGGCTGGCTGCCGTATTCGAACGCCAGCTGGCTGCGTGTGCGGTCGGCGTGCAGGCCGGAATGAATGTAGTACACCAGGCCCCGCTCGGCCCGCAGTTCGCGATAGAGCCGGCTGGCATAAAAGCCGCCGGTAAGTACCTGGTTGCCCAGCTCGAGGGCGTGATAGGCCGTATCGCTGGGATGCAGATCGAGCGTTTCGGCCAGCTGTACCGTGTCCTGCACACGCGCGCTGTCGGGCACGTGGATGGTCGCGGCCTTATTCGCGGGCACCGGCGGCAAATCCACATTCGGTGTGTCGCCCTTGGCCTGCCAGGCGCCGAACCGTTGTTCGACGGCCTTGCGAACCTGGGCCGGGTCCACATCGCCGACCACCACCAGCGTGGTCAGATCGGGCCGAAAGGTCTTTTGGTAGTAATCGGTGACATCGCCATACGAAAGGCTGTTCACCGATTGCGGCGTGGCATGGCGCAGGCTCGGGTCCTTTTTCGGATAGAGCGCGCCCTTGAGCGCCTGGCCGGCAGCGAAATCCGGGCTGGCGATCTGGCCTGCCACCGCGCCGGCGGTCTGAGCCTGGACGACCTTGAACGCATCCTTGGGCAGGGCCGGGGCGAGTTCGTTTTCGGCCAGCAGTTCCAGGCCACGGTCGAAATGCTGCGGCAGTACGGTCAGCGAGAAATTGGTGCCGGCGCTGGCCTGGGCGCCGATATCATCCAGCGCGGCTTCATAGGCCAGGCGATCGTGTTTGTCCGTGCCGTAATCGAGCAGACTGGACAGCACCGCATCCACGCCTTCCTTGCCGGCCGGCGTCTGCAGGGCGGGTTCGTTACGAATCCGGCCGTAGACATGCACGGCATGGGTGGCCGCGGTCGGTACCACGATCAGGCGCATGCCGTTGGCCAGCGTGCTTTGTTGCGGCGCGACGCGGGGCGTCGGCGCTTCGATCGTGGCCAGGGGTTTGGCGGCCCAGTCGGGCAGTTTCACGTCGGCCGCATGGCTGGGCGCGAAGGATTCGCCGCCGCCGAAACCGCCGCCGGACGAGGGCGCGCCCGAGCCTTCGGGGGTGAGTATGGTCAGCACGCTCTGGTCGGGGGGAAGCATCTGCCGGGCGATACGGTTGACCGCCTTGGCATCCACGCCGCGAATCGCGGCCAGTTCGGCATCCGGCGAGGCCAGGCCCTGGATCGCCACGGCCTGCGACCATTGCTGTGCCAGACCGGGAATGGAGTCGCGCGCGGCCGCGTTTTCGGTGGCCAGCCCACGCTTGGCGGCTTCGACCTGTTCGGCGCTTACCCCGTTCCTGGCGATATCGGCAAGAATCTTTTGCATCTGCTTGGCCAGCGCATCGCTGTCGGCGCCCTTGGGGAAGGCCGCAGCGGCATAGCCAATACCGGCGTCGCGCAGACCATCCAGGGCGAACTGGGTGCCCAGGCTCTTGCCGGTGGGCACCAGCTGGCTATACAGCGCGCCGCGCGGATTGTTGAGAATCGCGGCGAGCACGCGCGCGGCGGCGTAGTCCTGCGGCTGGTTCGTGCCCGGCGTGCGAAATGCCAGATAGGCCAGACCATAGCCGGCATCGGTGGCCATCCGGATGGGCTTGGCGTCGACCGGGGATAAATCCACGGGCGCGGTGTCGGGTACGTCGTGCGACGGAATATCGCCGAACAGCCGGCGTACGGTGGCCAGTGTTTGCTTGGCGTCGATATCGCCGGTGATGATCAGCGTGGCATTGGACGGCGTATACCAGCGCTCGTGAAAGGCCTTGAGCATGGCGCCGGTGGTCTTGTCGAACGAGGCCTTGGTGCCGAGTGCGTCGTGGGCGTAGGGCGTGCCCGCGAACAGTTGCTGGCGCAGGCGGGTATAGGCGACATAGTCCGGGCTGGACAGATCGCGGGCGACTTCCTGTTCGATCGCCCCGCGCTCTTTTTCCCAGGCGCTTTGTTCGTCGGCCACCGAGCGCATGCGATCGGCGTGCAGGTGCAGTGCTACGTCGAGATACTGCGCGGGTACGGTGAAGTAGTAGCGGGTGACTTCATCCTGGGTATCGGCATTGAATTGGCCGCCCATGGCCGCGGCGATCGCCGAAATCTGTGCGGCCGACAGATCGTCCGTGCCGCGAAACATCATGTGTTCCTGTGCATGGGCCATGCCCGGAAAGTCGTCTGGCGCGTCGCGCGAGCCCACGTCGTAATTCATCATCGTGGTGACTGTCGGCGCGAGCCGATCGGGCACCACGATCACCTGCAGGCCGTTGTCGAGCGTAGCCCGGCGTACGGCATTGTCCTGCGCGGCGGGCGCGGCCATTGCGGGCGCGACGACCGCAAAAAGACACAGGAGCAGCAGTTGGCGTACATGCGGCATGGGACCCTCGTTCTTTATGCTGGCAGTTGGTTGCAGGCTACAGACAACCGTTTGCCGCGAGAGTGCCGCTCGTGCGTCGGAAACCCGCTGGGTAGCCGCGGGTTTTCAGGCTACTTTTTCGGGCCGAGGATGTCTTCGCGCAGCGCGCCCTGGGGTACGCCCTGCTTGATCCCGATCTTGCCGTCGCTATTGCGATAGACCAGCCCGGGCGTGCCCTGGATGCCCAGTGACGACATCAGCATGTTGTTCGCCGCGACCTGCTGGCGCAGCTCGCCCGGCATGTCGTCCAACGGCTCGATACCGCCGCGGCTGTAGTTGTCTTCGTGGCGCGCCAGGGCGGCGCTGGGATCATCCGCGCCCAGAATCGCGGCGGCCTTGCCGGTGCTGCTGGGCTTGAGAATGCCCACCGGGATATGGCGCAACTGCACCGTGCCGGCTTCTACCCACGGCCGGGCGATTTCGTAGAACTTGTGGCAGTAGGGGCAGTTTGGGTCGGTGAACACGTAGATCACGCGCTTGGCGTCGTCGTCGCCGTCGGCCACCCAGTTGGCATCTTCGAGGGCCGGCCAGGCGCTCTGGATATCGGGCTGGGTAATGGTGGCGTCGAGGATGTCCTGGCTGAGGTTGTGGCCCTCGGCATCCAGCATCGGGCCGATGATCACGTGGTTGCCATCGGGGGTGAGATAGAGCGTGAGCGGGCGATTACCGGCACGGGCGGCATAGCCGGTCATGCCGCCGGGGGCGTCGAAGGCTTCGACGATGGTCACGCCCTTGTCCTGGATATTGCGAATCGGGGCCGGCCATTGCTGGGCAGCCGCGGCAAGCGCCAAAGGCAATGTGGCCAGCAACAGGCCGACGGCGACTACAGGGCGGGCAAGGCGTCGCATGAAAGCTCCTCAACGAATGGGTGGCCAGCTGGCCGCGCGGTCAGTCTAGCTGATCGGTTGCGGGGACGGGGCGAACAGCGACCCGTCAAGTTTGCTGCGATGCAACAAACAGGGCTAGCATCGGTCTCATACGCACGCGTGCGGCCACCGCACGCGGCACGAGGTTTGGGGCCTGTCGTCACGGGCAATGCAATGGCTTATCTCGCGACGACAGGCCCTCACAAGGCAGGTTATGAAACGACTTCACGAAATGCGCAACGATGGGGGCAGCCTGCTATCCGGGCTGTTCGATCGCCAGTTCACCACGGTGATCACCACCCAGATGGTGCCTACCATCTATACGCTCGGCCAGCTTTTGTCGGGGCTGGCGACCGTGTACGTGATCTTCTGGGCTTTTCAACAGTCCTGGGTCAGCGGGCTGGTATGGCTGTGTCTGCTGGGCCCGGCGATGTTCGTGGCGCTGGTGGTGAGTATTCGCGTGCTGCTGGAGTTCGTGCTCACCGTGTTCCGGATTGCCTTCTTTCTGGAAGCGCTTGGCGGGCAGATCGAAAGCATTGCCGGCCAGGCCGAAGATATTCACCAGGATTTGCCGCGCATACGCTTCTGGCGCAAGGCCACGCGCAGTAAATAGGCTGGCAGAACCCGGCGCCACGGGCAGGTACGTGCCCGCGACACCGGGGCCGCTCATGGGCTGCGCAGGCGCGCGCTCAGACGCCGCCGTCCACGTCCAGGAACGCGCCGGTGGTGAACTGGGCTTCGGCGAGATAGAGAATCGCCTCGGCGATATCCTCCGGCTGGCCGACCCGGCCGAGCGGGATCGATGATTTCGCCTGCTCGGGCTTGTCCGGCAGGCCGCCGCTGGCATGAATTTCGGTATCCACCACGCCGGGGCGTACCGCGTTCACGCGAATTTGCTCGGCCGCGACTTCCTTGGCCAGCCCTTCGGTGAGCGTATCGATAGCGCCCTTGGACGCGCCGTAGTCGATATACGTGCCGGCACCGCCGCCACCGGCGGCATGGCTGGCCGCCGACGACACATTGACGATCGCACCACCGGGACCGCCGTAGGACGTGCCCATGCGCCGGATCGCCTCGCGGGCACAAAGAAACGGGCCGACCACGTTCACCGACATCATCCGCGCCACGCGCTCGGCCGACATATCGGCCACCTTCGACGGCTGGTCGACGATACCGGCGTTGTTCACGAGCGCGGTGATCCGGCCCAGTTCGTCGTCGACAGTGGCGAACAGGCGCACCACGTCCTGTTCGTTGGCCACGTCGGCCTGAACGGCGATCGCCTTGCCGCCGTCTTTCTCGATCGCCTTGACGATTGCATCCGCGGCGTCCTGGTTGCTGTGATAGTTCACCGCCACGGCATAGCCGTATTTCGCGGCCATCAGACAGGTGGCCGCACCGATGCCTCGGCTGCCGCCGGTGACGAGCATGACTTTATCCATGATTTTCACGCTGAAAGAGAACGATGGCCACAGGGTAACGCCTGGCCCCAATGCGGTGCGTTACACGCGAAAGAATCAGTCACCCACGCAGGAACATGAGCACGGTCATGATCGAGCCGATGACCACGATGCCGATTCGGTGCCAGCGCGGGGCGATACGATAGCCAAACGCCGCGCCGATCCAGCCGCCGAGCATGGCGCCGCTGGCCATGAGCGCTGCCAGCGGCCAGTCGATGAGGCCGAAAATCGCATACACCGATACCGAGATCGTGGTCAGCGTGGCCGACATCACCGCCTTCATCGCCACCGAGGTCAGCAGCCGTGTCTGGCCCAGCAGCCCAAGCAGGGCGATGACGATGATGCCCACGCCGCCGTTGAAATAACCGCCGTATGTGCAGGCGATATAGAGCGCGACGGCGGCGACCGGCGTGCTGGCTTCGCGCTCGGCCATGTGTTGCTTGAGCCAGGGCGCGGCCGCGAAAATGAGCGTGGCCACGCCCATCAGCCAGGGTACGATCGCCGAAAACGCGCGATCGCCCGTGAGCAACAAAAGCGACGCGCCGGTAACACCGCCGGCCGCGGCAATCGCCACCATCGCCAGCAGCGACAATGTGGCTGGCGGTGCGACATCGCGCCGAAAGCGAAACAGCGTGGTCGCATAGCCGGGCAGCACGGCCGTTGCGCTGGTGGCATTGGCCACGGTGGGGGGCAAGCCGTGAAACAGCAGGGCCGGCAGGGTGATGAAGCTGCCACCGCCAGCCAGCGCATTGATCGCGCCAGCCGCGAGTGCGGCAACGAAAAGCATAGCGATATCCAAGATCGTCTCCACGCCTGGGGACCCGCTGCGGCATTATCGACGCAACCTGCGCTTGGCATCCAGGCAGTGGCGGCGATCGCCCGCGCACATCGCACGCCCGACCGGCGGGCGCTACAAACGCGCGCGGCTTGATCTGCCGGTCAGCGGCCGGCCGATCGGTCCAGCCGGCTGCGCTTACAGCCGGTCGTCGCCCTTGGTCATGCGTGCGATCAGGTTCTGCTGAAAACCCTGGGTATGCACGAAGGCCATGGCGATATGGCCGCCGATCAGGGCGAACAGAATCCAGCCCAGCAAGCCGTGCCACTGGTTACCCAGATTCGACATCCATTCGATCTTGTTTTCCATGCCGGCAAAGATCTCCACGCCGAACGCGGAAAAGCCGTGGGTGCTGCCATAGGCCCGGATGATGGCGACGACTGGCACTGCGATCAGCAAGGCATACATCGCAACATGTCCCAGCGCGGCCACGCGTTCCAGCGCACCCGTGTGCGCAGGCCGCCGGGAGAGGTTGATCAGCCCCCAAAGGCCGCGCAAGACAGCCAGAATCAGAATCAACAAACCGTTGGAGAAATGCAGGCTGAAGAAGAAATCGGTGATCGGTGTATCGTCGAAAAAATAATGCAACGCTGCCGAGATCACCTGCCAGACCAGCAGTAGCGCCATCGCCCAGTGAAAGAACCGGCTGACCAGTCCATAGCCGTGGGCGTGATCCATGACCCGAGTATCCATGCGGAGCCCCCTATTGGCGTACCGATTGTGTTGTCGCAATGTCGGTTGTCGGGCGTCCGATTACGTTCGCAATCAGTCAGATGCTGGCGCGACCGGTACGTCTCAACCTGTAATTTTGGACCAGCCTAGCGCAATCGACAGAGCAAAGCGTTAGTCATACGTTGGAATAATGTTACCGGTCGCCCGCGCTCACCGCGGCAGGGGATTATGGTGTCGGCGCGGCGCCCCGCTGAGAGCGTTCGCTCGGCGCGATGCCATAGACGCGACGATAGGCGGTCGCAAAGTTCGCAGCGCTGCTGTAACCGGCCAGTTCGGCGGCATGGGCCACGCTGGCGCCGTCCTCGCGCAGTGCGCGATCGGCCGCCTGCAGGCGCCGTGCGCGCATGAATTTCTGCACGCTCATGCCATAGCAGATACGAAAATGGCGCTGCAGGCTGCTGCGGCTCATGCCGGCTTCGCGTGCCAGCGCATCCACGCTGAGCAAAGCGGACGCCGGCCGATCCACCAATTCGCGCATGCGTCGCAGCCGGCGGGCGTCGATCGGCTTGGGCAGCGCGTCGGTGGTCGGGTTGTCGAGCAACACCGGCAGCGCGTCGGCGACGATGGCCAGCGCCAGACTTTCACATTGCAGGCGGTGCGCCAGGCCAACGCTTTCCGATACGACCAGCGATCGTGCACTGGCGATCAGCGCGGCCCCCGGTTGCCAGGGCTGCAAGCTCAGATGCGGGGCCTCGATCAGCCGAGCGCCGTTACGGGACGCGTCGTGGTCGACCAGACGCGCGCGCAGCCAGGCGTAGGGCACGGTCAGGGTCAGGCTTTGCTCATGGGTGTTCGCCCGTGCGCGCCGTTCGAAAGCGGTGTTTTCGTGCAGGTGCAGTGCGTAGGCACAGGGGCCATCGGCAGCGACCGGCAGGGCACGCCCGCCGAAACGTATGTCGACTTCGCCATCGAGCACGATGATCAGCTTCAGTCCGGGCCGCAGCTGGGCACGTGCGCACATGTCCTGGCGATTGCGCACGCTGGCATGGCGTAGCACCAGCCCGCCGGTCAGGGTTTCGACGCCAAAACGCCCGTCCAGCGGCGGCGAGGCATCGGTAACCCGGGTTTCGTAGTCGGAGCCGAGATGGGCGGACAGACGGTCCAGCTGCGCGGTGTCGATGAAGCGGGCCGAATCGGGCGCGGCGGTCGAATGCAAAGACATTTGAGCGTTTCGCAAAGGTTTCGGATGCGGGGGTCTGGAATAATGCGCAGCTCTAGTTGCAAATGCAAAAGATTCGCATTTGCAAAGGGGTGTTTTTAGACGCCGGTTGGGCCGCGCGTTGTTTTTGGGGAAATATATGAACCGCTGTATCGATACACGGCCGTCGCTTCGCGCGCGTTGTTTACTGGGCATGGTGACGCTGGCCGCTGCCATGCCCGGCTGGGCGCAGAGTGCTGCGTCTGCCGACGATGCGCCGCTGGCGCTGGAGATGGTCACGGTCGAAGGCAATCAGCTCTACGACATGCAGCCGTCGGAGCAGACCGGCGGTTATGCGGTGGACGCAGCCACGGTGGGGACCAAGACGCCGGCCGCGCTCAAGGATATTCCGCAGTCGATAAGCGTGATTACGCGCGAGTCCATCGACGACCGCAATGTCGATACGCTCGACGAACTGGCGCGGCGTACGCCGGGCCTGCGCGTGCTCACCAACGATGCCGGGCGTTCGTCGATCTTTTCGCGCGGCTACGAATACGACAAGTTCAATATCGATGGTCTGCCCGCGCCCATGGCCAGCATCAACGGCACGTTGCCCAGCCTCGCGGCGTTTGATCGCGTGGAGGTCATGCGCGGGCCCTCGGGGCTGTTCAACAGCACCAGCGAACTCGGCGGCATCGTCAATCTCGTGCGCAAGCGCCCCACGGAGGATTTTCAGGGCCATGTCACCGGCCGTTATGGCAGCTTCAACCAGTATTATCTGGAAGGCGATGTCGGTGGCCCGCTCACCGATGACGGCCGGCTGCGCGGGCGCGCGGTAATCGCCGACAGCGATACCGATGGCTTTGTCGATCACAACGACAATAACGCCCAGACCTTTTACGGCACGCTCGAATACGCGATCGACCCGGACACGATGGTGGCAGTGGCCTATCTGCGCCAGGAACGCGATATCACCGTCAACAACGGCCTGGCCACCGATGCCGATGGCGATCTGCTCGACGTGGCCCGTTCGACCTTCTTCGGCGCCGACTGGAACGATTTCACCTCCACGACCGACGATTTTCTGTTCGAACTGACCCACCGGTTCGCCTCTGGCGGCTTCGGGCGTGTCGCGGCGCGCTATTCCAACCGCAATGCCGACTACAACTATGCCTTCGGCGGCAGTGCGCTGGCCGACGATGGCACCATCGGCGTTGCCGGCACGGGCGGCGATATCGACCAGAACACGCTTTCGATGGACGCCAGCTACAGCCAGCCGTTCGACACCTTCGGCAATGTCAGCGAATTCGTTGCCGGTAGTGATTACAAGCACTACGACACCGACACCATTCGCGGGCGTGCACGCCTGGGCCGTACCAATGCCGACGATTTCGCTGATCTGGCCTATGTAGATGTGCTCGAAAGCGGCTCGGTGTCGGATACCACGCAAAAGCTCGAGGAAATCGGGCTGTATTCGAAGCTGACGTTTCGTCCGATCAAGCGCCTGGCCCTGATCGGCGGCGCACGCGTGAGCGATTACAAGGTAGAACTCACCGATAACGACAGCGGCACCACCGGCACCCGCGACGACAACGGCAAGCTCACCCCCTATGCCGGGCTGGTGCTCGACGTGGATCGCCACCACGCGCTCTATGCCAGCTATTCCAAGGTGTTCAAGCCGCAGACCGCCTACGACGCGAATAACGAGCTCATCGAACCGCGCGAGGGCACGCAATACGAAACGGGCGTGAAAGGCGTCTATTTCAACGGCGACCTCAACGCCCGGGCCAGCCTGTTTCGGATGTACGATCGCAACTACGCGGCCGGCGTGCCCGGTGAGAACTACAACGCCGCGATCGGCGAGCGGCGTATCCAGGGGGTGGAATTCGAAATCGATGGTTCGCCGATCGAGCAGCTGGATATCATCGCCGGCTATACCTATCTCGATACCGAAGTCGAGCGTGGCGACCCGGAGGCGACCTTCGTGCTCATGCCCGATCACATGTTCAATCTGTGGACGAAATACGCCTTCGATTCCGGCGTGCTCGACCGCGTGAGTATCGGCGCCGGGGTGACCGCACTCAGCGACTTCAGCTCGACCCAGGGTGTCGAAGCGCCGGGTTATGCGGTGGTCGATGCCATGGTCGGCTATCGTTTTACCGACAGACTTTCCGGTGCGCTCAATGTGAACAACATCCTCGACAAGAAGTACTACAACCGGGTCGGCAGTACCGGCACCTTCAACTTCTATGGCGAGCCTACGAGCGTGGTCGGTTCGCTGCGCTACGACTTCTAGTGCCCACGAATGCCGCCATCGGATCGCGCAGGCGGCGCCTGGCCGCCGCTTGTGTGCTCTGGGCGGTGAGCGGGCTGAGCGCAGTCACGGCCCAGCCCGCTCGCCACGACGAGCCCCATCCACAGGCGGCGGCTGCGTTGCAGCATGTGCAGGTCGCGGATCCCGCCAGCGGCCGGGTCTACGAACTGCTGTTGTCGCAGCCGGACAAGCCGGCCCCGGCTGCGGGTTATGCGGTCGTTTATCTGTTTGATGGCAATCGCAGCGCGCCCAAGGCATTGGCCTGGCTGCGTGCCCACGATCTGGCCGATCGCGTGCTCGTGGTGGGGTTGGGCTATCCGGATACCGCGGATTTCGATGTAGCGCGCCGCTACCAGGATCTCACCCCCACGGCGGCGCCCGACCATCCGGGCAGTGGCCAGGCGGGCGCGTTTCTGGATTTCATCGAAACGCAGGTCAAACCGCGTATCGCACGCCGCTATCGTATCGACCCGGCCCGCACCGCGCTGTTCGGCCATTCGCTGGGCGGGCTGACCGTGCTCTATGCGCTAACCCGCAATCCGGCGCGTTATTCGGCCTACTTCGCCGCCAGCCCGTCGCTGTGGTGGCACGACGGCGATCTGATCGCACCGCTACGACAGCGAGCCCAGCGTGACGATTGCGGAGCCGGCCAGCGCCGGGATGTGGTGATCACGGTCGGGCGTGAAGAACAGCCGCTGGATCAAACGCCGACCGACCCGCCCGAGCGGCGCGCCAAGCTCGCGCGCCGCCGAATGGTGGATAACGCCGCCGCCGCGGCCGACATTCTGGGCGGCTGCGTGGCCTTCGATATCGACTACCAGATATTGCCCGGTGCCGATCATGGCGCGGCCCTGCCGGCCGGGCTGTATCACGCATTGGCACACTGGTTGGACAAGGACAGCGCTGCGCCCATGCCCTGAGCGCGCGCATGCCGGCCTGTGGCGGTGGCCGGGTAAAGCCGCCGCTTGTATTCGGCCGTTGTCGTACGCAGCTACTGGGTATTGTTCGCAATCTCTTGTGTCTTATGCCCAGTCTTTTCGACGGTGCGAGCGCGCGCATCGAAGCCGCGCTCGAACATATCGATATCTCCGACGACATCGCCCAGCAGCTGGCCCAGCCGGATACCGCGCTGAAAGTCTCGGTACCGCTGCGCCACGACGATGGCCAGATGAAGCTCTATCCCGGCTATCGGGTGCGCTACGACAACACCCTTGGCCCGGCCAAGGGCGGGATTCGTTTTCACCCGGATGTGAATGCCGACGAAGTCTCCACGCTGTCGTTCTGGATGACGATGAAATGCGCCGTGCTCGGCCTGCCGTTTGGTGGCGGCAAGGGCGGCATTGCCGTGGACCCGAAACAGCTCTCGCCGGCGGAAACCGAACGGCTGGCGCGTGCTTATATCGACAAGATCGCCGATTTCATCGGTCCGGATACCGATATCCCCGCGCCGGACGTGAACACCAACCCGCGCGTAATGGGCTGGATGATGGACCAGTACCGCATCATCAATCGCGCCGAGGAGCGTGCCGTGATTACCGGCAAACCCGTGGAAATGGGTGGCTCCGAAGGCCGCACCACGGCCACCGGCGACGGTGCCTTTCATACGCTCGAAACGATGATGAAGCGCTGGGATCGCGACGCCGATGGCACCACGGTCGCCGTGCAGGGTTTTGGCAATGCCGGCCAGCAGTTCGCGCGGCTGTGTGCGGATGCCGGCTATACGGTGGTCGCGGTCAGCGACTCCGGCGGCGGTATTTACGACGAAAACGGGCTGGATATCGATGCCGTGGCCAAGGCCAAGCAATCAAACGGCTCGGTCACCGATGCCGACGGCGAGCAGATTTCGAACGAGGATCTGATCGCGCTCGAAGTCGACGTGTTGGCCCCGGCGGCACTGGAAAACGTGATCACCGAGGACAATGCGGCCGATGTGCAGGCTGGCGTGATTGTCGAAATCGCCAACGGGCCGGTGGCCAGTGAAGCCGATGCCACGCTCATCGACAACGGTGTGCAGGTCCTGCCCGATATTCTCGCCAACGCCGGTGGCGTGACGGTGAGCTATTTCGAGTGGGTCCAGAACCGCCAGGCCTGGTACTGGGACGCCGATACCGTGGCCGAGCGGCTGGAAAAACGCATGGTCGATGCCACCGAACGCGTGGCCGAGCGCGCCGAATCGCTGGAGATCGACTACCGCACCGCGGCCTATGTGATTGCGCTGGAAAAACTCGAAAACGCGGCCCAGGCCCGCGGTACCAGCAGCTTCTTTCGCGACGGCGGCTAACCGTCGCCGGGCGCGTATCTGGCGCCCCGGCGACGAGCGATTCGCGCTGAACATGCGGATGGCCATGCCGTATCGCGGTCGGCGTTCGTGACGGTTTCGGTTCTGCGCTTTTCTTCGACTGCTTTCGGGGCACGACGCAAGCGATTGATAAGTCGAGCGTGTTCGCTTTGCTGAACGTCTAGCCGTGGCGACAGACGGGTGGTTTGGGCCGCCCGCCAGCCGCGGCGGGCTTGACGCTGCACGCGGTACGATGAATTACTAAGCGTTCCAGTGAAATGACGTTTCGTTTTAGTTCGCTGGTCGCAATAGAAGCAAAAATAAATAAGGCCCGCTCGCCCTGTACGGGTACCCGGCGAGGCCGCTCAGGAGGAGACATGAAAGACTTACGCTGGACGCAAGTCCTGGCGCTCGCGTGCGCGAGTGCCTTGGTGGTGGGCTGTTCCGATAGTGGAAGCAGCGACAACGATTCCGTCGATACGGACGGCGGCGAAACGGCGACCCGAATTCAGGATTCGCGCCAGTTCACGGCGATCACCCGGAACGACGATGGCTATACCCTGAGCTTCGGTGCCTCGAGCGGTGCAACCGTGGATACCGATCGCTGGTCGGGCGTCATGCCCAACGGCGCGGCCTATCGTGTCGAAGTGCCGCAGGATAACTGGAACGGCATGCTCATCATGTATGCGCACGGTTATCGTGGCGAAGGTAACGAACTGACGGTCAGCAACCCGGCGCTGCGCAACTACTACGTCAACAACGGCTATGCCTGGGCGGCCTCGAGCTATAGCAAGAACTATTACGACGTGCGTGCCGGCGTGGAAGACACCAACGCCCTGGCGAATGCCTTCGTCAATATCGCCGCGCAGAACGGCCGCACGCTCATGACGCCGACCAAGATCTATATCACCGGCGATTCCATGGGTGGCCATGTCACCGCTGCTGCCATCGAACAGGAAACCCAGCTCGAAGCGGCCAACAAGGTGAGCTACGCCGGCGCGGTTGCACGCTGTGGTGTGGTCGGCGGCACCTACGAGTTCGACTATCTGCTCAACTTCACCTTCGCGGCGCAGCATGCCGCCGATATGGGGCCGACGCGCTATCCGGCCACCGATTTCAACCAGACGGAAATCGACGCCGTGCTCTGGTCGACCGAACCCGGCTTTGGCCAGCAGGGTGTGCCGACCGCAGCCGGCGAGAAGCTCGAAAATATCGTACGTACGCTCAGCGGCGGTGACCGGCCCGTGTTCCAGCAGGGCTTCCGGGGCGGCTATTACGATGTGGTCATGGGCACCGGGGGCCGCGACGGCACGGTCAACGGTATTCTCGCTCGCAATCTGAGCGGCAATATCGGCTATGAATACGACTACGACGGTGATCCGGCGTCGAGCACGGTCGAGGAAACCCAGTTCAACGCGTCGATATTGCGTGTGGCGGCCGATCCGAACGCCAATCCGGCGCGTAGCGATGGCGTACGCTGGATTCCGCGGGTCAACGGCCAGTTCAGCGTGCCCATGGTGACCCTCCATGGCCTGGGCGATCTCTACGTACCGTTCGTGCACGAACAGATCTATCGCGAGCGTGCGCGTGAAAACGGCAATGACGATCTGCTCGTACAGCGGGCCGTACGTGCCCCAGGCCACTGTGACTTCACCCAGGAAGAACGCCAGGCGGCCTTCGAGGACATGATCAACTGGGAACAGAACAGCGTGAAACCGGCCGGCGACGATGTCTCGCGTACCGCGGTTGCGGATGCAGACTATGGCTGTCAGTTCACCACGGCCGATCGTCAGGGAATCGCTGCCTGCCCGGCGCCCTGAACGCAAGCAGCTAACCAAAAAAAGCCGGGCGTGCTGACGCGCCCGGCTTTTTTCGTGTCAGCGTTGGTGTGCCTACTTGCTTTTGCTGCTCATCAGGCTGGCCACGGTGGTCACCACGAGAATCCCCACGATGACCGATAGCGACAGCCAGATCGGGATTTCCGGTACCAGATGCACTTCCTGGCCGCCGTTGATGAAGGGCAGTTCGTTGGTGTGCAGGGCGTGGATCATCAGCTTGATACCGATGAAGCCGAGAATCACCGCCAGGCCCAGCGACAGATATACCAGCCGATCGAGCAGCCCGCCGAGCAGGAAGTAGAGCTGGATCAGCCCGAGCAGGGCAAAGGCATTGGCAGTGAATACGATATAGGGCTCCTTGGTGAGCCCGTAGATCGCCGGGATCGAGTCCAGCGCGAACAGGATATCGGTGGCGCCGATGGCGATCATCACGATCAGCATGGGCGTGATTAGGCGCTTGCCGTTCTTGATCGTGGTCAACCGGGTGCCATCGTATTCCTCGGTCGCAGGCAGATACTTCTGCGCCAGGCGCACCATGATATTGGGCTCGTATTCCTCATCCTCGTCATGCTTCGTACGTGCCAGACTCCAGGCGGTATACAGCAGGAAGAGGCCGAAGATGTAGAACACCCAGGAGAAGTTCTCGATCGCGGCCGCGCCGAGGGCGATGAAGACGGTGCGCAGAATGAGCGCAATGACCACGCCCACCAGCAGCACCTTTTGCTGATATTCGGCTGGCACGTTGAACGAGGCCATGATGATCACGAACACGAACAGATTGTCGACCGACAGACTCTTTTCGGTGATATAGCCGGCGAAGTATTCGATGCCGTGATCGTGGCCCCAGACCATCCACAGACCGATGCCGAAAATGATGGCCAGCACCACGTAGAAGATCGACCAGCCGCCGGCCTCCTTGAAAGACGGCGCGTGCGGCGTGCGTACGTGGGCAAAGAAATCGAATATCAGAAGCGCCAGAATACCGGCGATCGTCGCGCCCCAGACCCAGACAGGTACATCCATCGCTTGATTCTCTCTTGCGTAATTATTCGTGCGGCAGGCAAACGGCCGCCCGCGCACTGTTCGAGGCGGTGGTCGTTATGTGCCGGCCCAGCTCGGCCAATGTGACTGTCCTCGCGCCGGCTGGGTATCGCGGTTCGGCCAGCGTGCCGTGGCCGCTGCCGAGGGTAATCATGATATGCGCTGCGCCATCAAATGCTTGTTAAGACTGCGATTCATCGCAGGGTCGCAAGGCAGGCGAGCCTGAAACGCCATTTCGCAAATTCCCGAGGTGGCGCTGCCGGGTGGTATGTTACGCGCATCCAAACCGGGGGACTTGATGATGTCGCACTACCGAACGCATGACGGCGGCGAAGCGTCGTACTGGGGCGCGGGGCCGTTCAAGATACGGTTGCCGTTTTTGCACTACCGTTTCGAATGGCCGGATTATCTGCAGGGCCTTCTGATGTGCGCGGTCGATCTGGCCGCGATCCCGTTGATGACCGATCTGCTGGGCATGCCGTTCGAGGCCGCACTGGCCGTGGTCATGCTCAACGGCCTGTTCTATCTCACCCATCATCTGCTCGGCGATCCGGTCGTGCCCGGCTGGATCACGCCCGCCATTCCGTTGCTGATCGCCTACTGCGAAGGCTTTCCGGAGGGCGTGGATCGCGTGCATGCGCTGATTGCCTTTCAGTTCATGCTTGGCACGCTCTCGATCGGGCTGGGCGTGACCGGCATGGCCAAACATGTGGTGCGTTTCGTGCCGCCCGCGCTCAAGGCGGGCATCATCATGGGCGCGGGCCTGGCCGCGGTGAACAGCGTATTTGCCGATGACGGGCGCTTCTGGACCTTCCCGTACACGATTTCGATCGCGGTGGGTCTGGCGTTTCTGTTGATCTTTTCGCGCGGTTTCAACGTGCTCAAGCAGCGCAATGCGGTGTTCGGGCTGATCGGCAAACTCGGCATTTTCCCGATCATTGCGCTGGCCATCATCATCGCGCCGTTGTTCGGCGAGGCGCCCTGGCCGAATGTGGAGTGGGGCTTTTCCAAGCCGGATTTCGTCACCCTCTGGACCGAGTACACCGTCTTTGGCGTGGGCCTGCCGCCGGCGTGGTTCTTTGTCCAGGCGCTGCCGATGGTCGCGGCGACCTATATCGTGCTCTTCGGTGACGTGCTGCAGTCCAAGGCATTGCTCGACGAGGCCGATGGTTCGCGCCCGGATGAACATATCGACTACAGCCCGGACCGTGCGCACATGATCTTTGGCGCGCGTAATGCGGGCATGAGTATTCTCGGGCCGGATGTCGCCATGTGCGGGCCGCTGTGGGCGGCCATGCATGTGGTGATCGTCGAGCGCTACAAGGAAGGGCGCAAGGCGATGGATTCGATCTTCGGCGGCGCCGGGTCGTTTCGCTGGGGCACGAACACCGGCCTGCTGTTGTTGCCGATCGTGTCCATCATCCAGCCGATTCTCGCCGTGGCCCTGGCGCTGACGCTGCTCATTCAGGGCTATGTGTCGGTACGTATCGGCATCATGGAGGCCCGCAGCCAGCGCGATCTGGGCATTGCCGGTATCACCGCCGGCGTGCTGGTGACGCAGAGCGCGGCCTGGGCGTTCGGTGTGGGCATCGGGCTGTGCCTGCTCATTTATGGCAAGCGCTTCTTCACGGGCGAGAACGACGAAACCTTCGTCAAGGATGTGCACGATAACGAGCGCGACGGCTAGCCACTGGCCCGGCACCGGCGTCGCGGCGGGTGGCCGCGACGCGCCGGTTGGCACGCTCGGGCTGCGCGCATTCACGGCCACTGGTTAGAATGCGCGCCCGCCCGTCGTATTCGTTTGCCATGTCCGAAAACACCGTGCCCGCCCGCCAGCCGATTCGCAGTATTTGTGTGTATTGCGGTTCCCGCGACGGGGCGCGTCCCGTCTATCGCGACGGCGCCGCCGCGCTCGGCGATGCCCTCGCCCGTGCCGGCGTGCGCCTGGTCTATGGCGGCGCGCGGGTCGGCCTGATGGGCACGATTGCCGATGCCGCGCTGGCCGCCGGCGGCGAGGTGTATGGCGTGATTCCGCGCTCAATGATCGATCGCGAACTCGCGCATACCGGTCTGACCGAACTCAACGTGGTCGAAACCATGCACCAGCGCAAGCTGGCCATGATCGAGGCCGCGGACGGCTTCATCGCCATGCCGGGCGGCTTCGGCACGCTCGAGGAACTGTTCGAAGTGCTCACCTGGCATCAGCTGGGCTGGCACGACAAACCGTGTGGGTTGCTCGATATCGATGGCTTCTATCAGCCGCTGGCCGACTGTCTGACCCACATGCAGACCGAGGCATTCTTATCCGACGCGCAGGTTGCCCGTATCCAGCGTGCGCCCGATGCCGGTACATTGCTCGCAAGAATGGGTGTGACCCGCGACGCCTGACACGCGCCGCGTATTGAAATCAGGGAGAGCCGCCATGAGCCACAGTCAGGACAGCGTGTCCTCAAGCCAGCAAGAAGCGCATGCAACCAGCCGTGCCGGACGGATCGGCCTGGTCCTCGGCCCGCTGTTCATGCTCGCAGCACTCATACTGCCGGCGCCGGCCGGTATGGACGCCGCCGCCTGGCATTGTGCCGGTCTGGCCTTGTTCATGGCGACCTGGTGGGCGACCGAGGCGATACCGATTCCAGCGACGTCGTTGTTGCCGTTGGCCATCGGCCCGGCGATCGGCGTCGGCGGGATCGAGGATCTTGCCGCCTCCTATGCCGATGACATCATCTTTCTGTTTCTTGGCGGCTTTTTGCTGGGCCTGGCGATGCAGCGCTGGAATCTGCATCGGCGTATCGCGCTGGCCACGTTGCTGGCGGTGGGGGCGAGCCCGGCACGCCAGATCGCCGGCTTCATGATCGCTACCGGCTTCATCAGCATGTGGGTGTCCAATACCGCCACCTCGATCATGATGCTGCCGATCGGCATGTCGGTGATCAGCCTCATGGCCGAAGAGGATTCGCCCGCGGTGGATCGCTATGCCACCCGCTTGCTGCTGGGCATTGCTTATGCGGCGTCCATCGGCGGCGTGGCCACGCTCATCGGCACACCACCGAATGCCTTGCTCGCCGGCTATCTGTCCTCGGATCAGAACATCGATATCGGCTTTGCGCAGTGGATGGTCGTGGGCATTCCGGTGTCGATCGCGATGATGGCCGCGGCCTGGGCGTGGCTGACCTGGGGCGGTTTCGAGCTGGATAACAGCCAGGCCGGGCGCGACATGCTCAAGGACGAGATGAAGCAGCTGGGCGCGCTGACTCCGGCCGAAAAACGCGTCGGCGGCATGTTCCTGCTCGCCGCCGGGCTGTGGATTTTCCGGCCGTTGCTCAACAATGCCGGCATCGACTGGCTCTCCGATGCCATGATCGCCATCTTCATCGGCGTGGCGCTGTTCGTGATCCCGGCCGGTAGTGGCCGGCTCGGCCCGGATCGCGAACCGGCCAGCACCGGGCGTCTGATGAACTGGGAGAACGAGGCCAACGTGCCCTGGGGCGTATTGCTGCTGTTCGGTGGCGGTCTGGCCCTGGCCGGCGCGATCAAGAAAACCGGTCTCGCGGAATGGATCGCCACCCAGATGGAAATCTTCGGCGTTTTGCCGGCGGTACTGCTGGTCGGCGCGGTCGTGCTGGTGATCATCTCGCTGACCGAGGTCAGTTCGAATACCGCCACCGCCGCGGTATTCATGCCGTTGCTGGGCGCGCTGGCCGGCTCGGTGGGCGTCGATGTGCTGCTGTTGACCGTGCCGGCGGCGATCGCGGCCAGCTGTGCCTTCATGATGCCGGTGGCCACGCCGCCCAACGCCATCGTGTTCGCCACGGGACGGATGAAGATTCAGTCGATGATGCGCGCGGGGCTGGCGCTTAACGTTGTCTGCGTCGTGCTGGCCACGCTGATCCCGTATCTGATCATCAGCACGTTCTGGTAGCCACGCGTGGCAAGGGCGATTCGTGCGCCGGCCGGTCTGGCCGGCGCGACCGACTTCATTGCCATCGATGTCGAAACTGCCAACAATGATCCCGGCAGCATCTGCCAGATCGGCTTTGCGCGTTTCGCCGGCGGGGCACTGGTGGACAACTGGGCCTGGCTGATCCATCCGCAGACCTGGTTTTCATCCCACAACACCGCCATTCACGGCATTCGCGCCGCAGATGTGGCCGGGGCGCCGAGCTGGGATGACGTCTACGACGAAATCGCGGTCCTGCTGGCCGGGCGGATCGTGGTTTCGCATACCGCATTCGATGTCACCGCCACCGCCCGCGCCTGTGCCCGCTATGACCGGCCGCTGCTGGGCGCGCAGTGGCTGGATTCCGCGCGTGTGGCCCGGCGTGCCTTCGCCCAGTTCGCAAGGCGCGGCTGGGGGCTGGCCAGTCTGAGCGAATATCTGGCCATCGAATTCGACCACCACGATGCCGGTGAAGACGCGCGCGCGGCCGGCCTGGTAGTACTGGCTGCGGTCGAGGCCAGCGGTCGTTCGGTCGCCGACTGGCTGACCGATGCACATCGCCCGCTGCGGGAATTCGCCTAGGCGGCTCGCACCGACGCGGCGCATCCGCAGGCACCGCGTGCGCGGTATAGTGGATTAGCCCTCGGACTTGAGTTTTTTGGTGATCAATCGTTTCGCTCAGCGCCTGCCAGCGCCCAGTCAATTGCTTACGCCGCTGCACAAGCGTCTGCGCGACTGGATCGTGGGCGTGGTGTCGACCACAGAGGATTTCGGCATCGACTACGACGCCCCGGTGGGCGATGCTGGTCTGTTCGGCCCGGATAGCGTAACCTGGAAGATCCACGGCGATTTTCCGGGCATGATGTCGGGCGGTATCGCCGCACTCATGCTGCAGACATTGCACCCGCGCGCGCTCGCCGGCGTAGTCAATCATTCCCGCTTTCGTGAAGACCCGCTCGGCCGCCTGCGCCGGACAACCATGTTCGTGGCAGCGACCAGCTATGCTCCGACGGCTGATGCCGAGCGCATCATCGATATCGTCGATCGCATGCATGCCCGCGTGGTCGGGACCACCGACGAAGGCGAGCCGTATTCGGCCCGCGATCCCGAGTTGCTGACCTGGGTGCACTGCACCGAAATGGCCAGTTTTCTGGCCGGCTATATGCGCTACCGCCGGCCCGATTTGAGCATTGCGGTGCAGGACCAGTATTTCGACGAAACCCGGCGTGTTGCCGAAGCGCTGGGGGCGACCAACGTACCGGCCTCGCGTGCCGAGATGGATGATTATTTCGCCGCCATGCAGCCGCAGCTGCGCTTCGATCATCGCTCGCGCGATACCCTGGCCGTGCTCGAGGCCATGGAATTGCCGATTCCCGTCGCCGGGGTATCGCGGCGCATGTTCCTTGGCGCCGGGGCTGCGCTGCTGCCGCCCTGGGCCCGGGCGCTGATCCACCGCAGCTCGGCCCAGCGCCTGATCGACCGTGCCTCGGCTGAAAGCCTTAACCGGATCGCGCCGCTCATTCGCGCGTCCATGACGGAGGGCGTTGCCATGCGCTCGGCACGGCGCGTTGGCGCACCGCGGGAATGCCTGCACTTCGATTGATGGGGCGAAGTGCCCGCGGCGCGAATTGTTTGCCTGTTCCGAAGTGGCAAAGTCCGCAAATAAACGCGAAAAGCGCAAATGATGGCGGGCGAGGGTTATTTACGCCCCATAGCGAACGTGGGCCGTAGGTGGATTAGCGAAGCGTAATCCCACAGGAAACGCAGCCCGTGGGCCGGTTCTGCCGCGTCTTTCAACCGTGTCACGGCGCCCATCCAGCCCTGGTTTTACGCCTTGGCTCAAAGGGCAGCTGCGCCAGTGCAAAACCGCCGAGGTATGACCCGTGTCCAGAGCCAACGGCGACCTATATACCTGTGACCTGGCGGGGTTACTAATCCGGCATCAAAGCAGCTGACCAAGCCAGCTGTTCTGGTGCTCGACAGAATGGGCGCGGTGTTCAGCTCTCCGGCAAATCCGGCGCCGGCCGCAGAAACGGCGCCGGGTCAATCGGTCCGAAGCGGGTGTAGATGCCGAAATGCAGATGCGGCGGGGTGGTACGGGCATTGCCGGTATTGCCGACATAGCCCAGCACGTCGCCGGTCGAAACCGAATCCCCGGATTCGACGTTGAACGAATCGAGATGGGCATAGTAGTAACGCGCCCCGCCGATGCCGAGCATGCCCGACGACAGCCAGACATGTTTGCCGCCGATACCGCCCGTGCCGGTACGCACGCGCCCGTCGGCCACGGCGATCACCGGGGTGCCGCGTGCGGCAAAGATATCCACGCCGTGATGTTTGCGCGCGCCGCCGTCGCGCGGCGCGCCGAAACCGCTGCCGATATCGCGCGCGGCTGCGCCGGTGACGGGAAACGACAGCGATCCACCACGAGCCATGGCCAGCTTATAGCCCACCGCGGCCGCGAGTTCCGGCTGGAGCACGACCCGATAGTCGCCGTCGCGCTCGGCGACGAAGTCTTCCGCCTCGCCATCGGTTCGCAGCATGCGCACGGTGGCCCAGGCGTTCGGATCGTCGCTGTCGGCGTCGCGGCGCTGGATATCCGCATAAAGCGCGCTGCGACAGTCCGTACAGGCCGGCGCGTCGCGCAGCAGCCGCACCTTGAAACGTTCGCCGCGTTCGAGCGCGGTCTGAAATACATGCGCCTCGATGGTGTCGGGTTCGAACGTGCCGCGCGTGGCGTAGCGGGTAGAGAATCGGCCCGGATCCTCGCCGGCCCGCGCCACCGCACTGCGCCAGCGCTCGCCCAGGGCGCTGTCCGCGAGCCCGGCAATACGCAGCCTTGCGCCGTACACATCGCGCGGCGAGATGTGGAAGGTTTCCATGGCCCTGGTGCGTGCCCAGGCAGCGGCGTCTGCGCGCCAGGCCGGTCGATAGACGAGCAGGGCGATCAATGCCACCAGCAGCAATGCCAACAACCAGGGCCGGGCACGTCGATGGGGCGCGGCTGGGGTCGAGGGCGTTGTATTCGTATCGGTGTCGGGGGGCGCGTCGTCGGGCTGAGTACGGGCCGGGTTCTTGCCGTCGTCTGTCGTATTGGCCGCCGGCCCGGTTTGATCTGATTGCATAGGGTCGATACGTTACCCATCGCACGGCGGATGTTGCAGTCGTGGCCTTTCGATGGGTAGTTGTACCCATGTTCACGAGTGCGGATCGTCGGTACGCTCCGCGCCCCTTTTTTGAGGCAGGCCGAGGACAGGATGAGCGGTAGAGACGACGATCTGGGCACGATGGATGCCGGCAAGCTGATCGATTTATTCGAGTCCGGCGATGCGTCGCCGCTGGAAGCCACGCGCGCGGCGCTGGATCGGATCGATCGCTTCAATGACGACGTCAACGCCTACGTCTATATCGATCGCGAAGGCGCCGAAGACGCTGCCCGTGCTTCGGCGCGGCGCTGGGGCCAGGGCAAGCCGCTGTCGCCGATCGACGGCGTGCCCACCTCGCTCAAGGATCTCACCGAGGTCAAGGGCATGCCGGCCCGCGAGGGCTCGCTGACCACGGGCACCGGCAAGTGCGATACCGATGCGCCGCCGGCGCGCATGCTGCGCGAAGCGGGCGCTGTGCTGATGGGCAAGACCAACACGCCCGAATTCGGCTGGAAAGCGGTGACCGACAACCGCGTATTCGGTGCGACCTGCAACCCCTGGGACACACGACTCACGCCGGGCGGCTCGTCGGGCGGTGCCGCGGCGGCGGCCGCCTTGAACATGGGCGTGCTGCATCAGGGCGGCGACTCGGGCGGCTCGATTCGTATTCCGGCGGCGTTTACCGGCGTATTCGGTTTCAAGCCGACCTTTGGCTGGACGCCGCAGTGGCCGCCGGCGAAGATGCCCACGCTGTCGCATCTCGGTCCGCTCACCCGGCATCCGCGCGATGCGGCGCGCATGCTCAACGTGATGGGGCGCTACGACTATCGCGACCCCTATGCCACCCGTGGCCAGCCCGAAGACTGGGGTGTGGATCTCGAATGCGACCTGCGCGGACTGCGCATCGCCTATTCCCCCGATCTGGGTTATGCCGACGTTGATGATCAGATCGCAGCCCGGGTCAAGGAAGCGGCGCTGAAGCTCGAAGAACTCGGGGCCGAAGTCGTCGAAGTGGACCCGGCCTTCGAATCGCCGATCGATATCTTTCGCAAGCTGTGGTTCACCGCCTCGCTGCAGGTCTGGGACCGCTGTGATGAAAAGGGCCGCGAGCTGCTGGACCCGGGCCTGGTAGCCAACGCCAAGCATGCCCAGAACTGGAACGCGCTCGAATTGTTCGACGCGTTTTCCGAACGTGCGGAACTCACGCTGGCGCTGGAAAAGTTCAACCAGGACTACCACCTGCTGATGACGCCCACGGTTCCGTTGCAGCCGTTCGAAGTGAACCACGAAGTCCCGCCCGGTAGCGGCATGCGTGACTGGGAGGAATGGGCGCCGTTCTCCTATCCGTTCAACCTCAGCCAGCAGCCGGCGGCGTCCGTGCCCTGTGGTTTCACCGACTGCGGTTTGCCGGTCGGCTTTCAGCTGGCGGGCGGCAAGTTCGACGATGTGCGTGTGCTGCGTGCGGCCAACGCCTATATGGCCGCCTATCCGGCGCGCTTCCCGGCGGTGCCCAACCCCGCCGAATACGGCTGATCCGCCAGATCGCGCCGGTGTTTGCCGGCGCGCTGGCCCGCGGGGTCACCGCCACCTCGGTACGTTTTTACCCACCTTCGACGTCTCGGTCGCCGCTGTGCCGGTGCTAGCATCGATGCAGCGGTTTGTATCGCTCGCACGGTGATATCCGTGCGCGCGATCCCGGCAGAAAAAAGAAGAAGGGGGAGCGCGTAATGGGCACAGCAGTCGGGCGTACGGTGGTGTGGATGGTGGCGGCCGGGCTGTTGCTCAGTGCCTGTAACGAGCACGACGCCGAGGTCGAACTCGGCGGCGATACGGTGACCGACGCCGCGTCAGCCCCGGATGTGGTCGACCCGGGCGACGTCGCGCCGGCGCTGCGCGCGGTGATGTGGGTGGGCAACAACTGGGATGGCACGGCCACTGTGGTCGATGCCCAGACGCTCGCAGTACTGAAAACCGGCATCGACCTGATTCCGGACAAGGATCAGGAGATTGCCGATATCTTCGCCAACCCGGTCGATCTGGCCTATTACTATCTCATCCGGTTTGGCCCAGGCGAGGGCAACGACCAGTATGTGGACGATATGTTCACCACGCGGGATGGTCGTTATCTGGTGGTGTCGCGCCCGAGCTTCGCCGATGTGGTGTGGATCGATATCGCCCAGGTGACCCAGGGCGCGGGCGTCGAGGCGATCGTGCGCGAGCAGCCCATGGACGGCCAGCGTACCGATCATATGGCGTTGTCGCCCGACGGTCGGCGATTGCTCGTCTCCGATTCCACCCAGCGCCAGGTGATCGAGTTTTCGATGGTGGATGAAACCGCCCCCGACGGCACGCCGATCAGGATGGGCGATCGGCTACGGACGTTTGCCTCCGGCGAGACCCCGCACGAGAGCAACTACAACAGCGCGGGCGAGACGATCTACCATGCCTCGATCGGGCGGGTGTATACCCCCGGCGACTATCCCGACGTATTGCCGGAACTGCTCGGCCCGGCGCAGGAAGCGATCAAGGGCGATCGCTGGTTCCAGATTGTGCGCAACGATGATTTCGAGATCCTCGCGCGCTGGAACATGGGGCTGGAACTCGAGGAGGCCGGCTATGCGGGCATGAGTCCGGCGGTGCGGCCGATGGCGATCTCGCACGACGAGCGCTATATCTATTACCAGGTGTCCTATTTTCATGGTCTGGTCGAGTTCGACACCCAGGCGCCGGACGTGAACGGCCAGCAGGACTATGTCAATGAAGGTCTGGCCGAACCGGATTTCGGCGCCGTATCGCGGGTGGTGCCGCTGCCCAATTTCGTGCCCGACGTGCCGCGCGAGCAATACGTGAACGACTCGGCCCACCACGGCCTGTCGCTCAACGAGACAGGCGATACGCTGTGCGTGGCCGGCACCATGGACGATTATGCGGCCCTGGTGGACCGGCAGACCATGGCCTACAGCCTGTTCAACACGACCACGACCGGCCACGACTATCTCAAGCCCTATTGGACGACCGAGGGGCCGAACGATACCTGTTGGATTTCGCTGAGCGGCTCCGATGCCGTAGCCGTGCTCGATACCCGCCGCCATGAAGAACTGGCATATCTGGCGGTCGGCAATCATCCGCAACGGGTGCGCCTGGGCCAGATTCCCGAGGCGGTCATCGCCAACTGGTGAGCGCGATGGTCGCCGCGCAGGCGATGGCTTGATATTCCCTGGGCGGGCGCGATATCCGCTGTAGAATGCAGCGCTCGACATGAGCCACTGCCTTGTCATGCAGGCTTCGTGTCGTGTGTTTGTCTGCACCGGATACGCCCATGACGACCAATGCCGCCCTTGCCTGTTCCCCCGATGCACTGGCCGCCGTACTCGCGCGTATCGGCACGCTGCTCGGTGATCGGCTGAGCACGAACGCCAGCGTTCGCGAACAGCACGGTCACGATGAATCCTGGCATCATCCGGCCGCGCCCGATGCGGTGTGTTTCGTGCACACCACCGCCGAGGTCGCGGCGATCGTCAAGGCGTGTAACGCGCATCGTGTGCCGGTGCTGGCCTATGGTGTGGGGACCTCGATCGAAGGCCAGGTGATCGCCGAACGTGGCGGGATCTGTATCGATCTGTCGCAGATGAACGCGATCCACGCAGTGCGTGCCGAAGATATGGACGCCACCGTCGAAGCCGGCATCACCCGCAGCCAGCTCAATGCACATCTACGCGATACCGGGCTGTTCTTTTCGGTGGACCCCGGGGCCGATGCCACCCTCGGCGGCATGGCCTCCACGCGCGCCAGCGGAACCAATACCGTGCGCTACGGCACCATCCGCGAGAATGTGCTGTCGATGACCGTGGTCATGCCCGACGGCGAGATCGTGCGTACCGGCGCACGGGCGCGCAAGTCAGCGGCGGGCTACGATCTCACCCATCTGCTCATCGGTGCCGAAGGTACGCTCGGCATCATCACCGAGCTGACCGTGCGTCTGCATGGCCTGCCGGAGGCGGTGAGTGCGGCCACGGTCTGTTTCGAGGATGTGGCCGGCGCGGTCGATGCGGTAATCGCATCCATTCAGTACGGCATTCCCATGGCGCGTATCGAGCTGCTCGATAGCCTGTCGATGCGGGCGGTCAATCGTTATAGCGGGCTCGATCATCCCGAGCGGCCGACCCTGTTTCTGGAGTTTCACGGCAGCGCCGCCGCCGTGGCCGAACAGGCCGAGCAGATGGGTGCGCTGTGTCGGGAGTTCGGTGGCAGCGGTTTCGCCTGGGCCACGCGTGAGGAAGATCGCAGCGCGCTGTGGGCGGCGCGCCACAACGCCGCCTATGCCGCCAAACAGTTGCGCCCTGGTATGGAATTTCATGCCACCGATGTCTGTGTGCCGATCTCGCGGCTGGCCGGTGCCATCGAGGCGGCCCAGGCCGACGTCGCCGAGCTGGGGCTCACCGCGCCGCTGTTTGGCCATGTCGGCGACGGCAATTTTCATCTGGTCGTGGTCATCGATCGCGACAATCCCCAGGAATTGGCCGCGCTCGACACGCTCAACGAACGCCTGATTACCCGCGCCCAGGCCGCCGAGGGCACCTGTACCGGCGAACACGGGGTGGGGCTGGGCAAACGTAGCTACCTACAGGCCGAACATGGCGCCGGGTTGAATGTGATGCGCGCGATCAAGGCCGCGCTCGATCCCAATGACATCATGAACCCGGGCAAGCTGCTGTAACGCGGGCGGCCCGTCAGCGCGCTTGCCAATGGATGACACCGCGTATGGATCAACGTCTACAACAGGTTATTGACCACCCGCTGCACCGGCATCTGGGCATCGAACGCGTCGATTCGGCCGAGGGTAGAGCACGGCTGTCGATCACGGTCGGCGACAACACCGTCAACCCGGCCGGTGTCTTGCATGGCGGAGTGCTCTATCTGCTGTGCGATGTCTGTGCCTATGCCGGGTTGTTGAGCCAGCTGGCGACCACCACCCAGGCGGTCACCCACGATATCCATGTCTCGATCATGCGTGCCGCGCGCGCCGGCGAGTTGGTGGTGTTCGAATCGAACCCGCTGCGCGTGGGTCGGCGTGTGGCCTTTATCGATGTCAGTGCGCACGTGCGCGAGCGCCTTGTTGCCCAGGCCCGGGTCACCAAGACGCTGTTCGAAGCCTGAGCCTGGCCTGAAGCCCGGCCTGGGCCCGGCTAGCGCGCGTCATCTCCCAGGGCCGCACGCCGCGGGCTGCCTGGAAACAACACCACAGTAGCCAGCGACAGCCCGGCGTTGACGACGAACGTGGTTGCCAGCCCCAGCGGCGCGGCGGCATAGCCGCCCAGCGCCGGCCCGAGGATATTGCCCAGCGCGAACAGGGTGAGCGTGGCGGTAAAGCCCAGGGTCGGCAGATTCGGATGCAGGTGACTGCTCCAGAACGAAAAGATCGCGCTCAAGACCATGATACAGGCGCCCTGCAGGGCGGCCGAGGCCAGCAAGGCGCTCCAGTGGGTGGGCCACAGGCCGACCAGCAGCAGCGACAGCAGCGAACACAGGAAAATGCCGCGCACCAGCGCGGTCAGGCCGATACGTGCTTTGACATCGGCGGTGAGCACGCCTGCGACACCGCCCGCACCCAGGGCCATATAGAGCACGGGTCCGGACAGGTGGGTGGCTACGCCTGCCAGCCCGCCGGACTGCACGACATGATCGACCGCAAACGATAGATAGAAGCCGTTGGTCAGCCCGAACGACAGGGCGATACCCAGCAACGGCCAGGTGGGGCGCGAAAACAGCGCGCTCAGCGCGCCCGGGCCCACGCCCTGGGCGCCGCGGCGTGGCAGGCGTGCCAGCGCGTACAGATTGACCGCTGCGGATAGCAGCGCGGCGAGCGCAAACGCCACCCACACCGTACGCCAGCCGTGCTCGAGCCCGGCGACCGCCAGCGCGAGAATGCCCGCGCCGACGATGCCGCCGGCGGTGCCGGTGCTGATCACGGACAGCGCGCGTTCGCGTTCGCCCAGCGGCACGCCGCGTTCGGCGGCATCGTTGAACGGCGACCAGCAAAAGCCGGCGCTGGTGGCGGCCAGTACCGTGCCCAACGCCAGCATGGTGGTGTTCTGGGCAATGGCCACGATCGCCATGCCGGCAAGCGCGGCAAAGCAGCCCGCTGCCACCGCGGGTCTGGGGCCCAGACGCACTACCAGCCAGGCGGTCAGCAGCAGGGCCAGGAAAAAGCCGGCGAACGCGGCGCTGGCGATCAGGCCGGCCGCAGAAGTGGACATCGCGAACTCGTCGCGAAACACGGGCAGGAACAAGCCGAATCCCACGCGTGCGGGTCCGAACGCGACCGCCGTAGCGAGTGCGCCGCCGGCGGCAAGTGGCCATTTTCGTGACACATGATCCCCGGTGCCGATAGCGTGGCCGCGCAGCCTAGGCGTTGTTGCCGAGCACGAACATCCGCAAAAGCACGGGTCTTGGCGCCTGTCGTCGAAAGACATATCGTCGCCCCGGCGGCCCGCGCCTTGCCTGACACGCCCGGCCCGGGCAATGCACGGCCTCGTTCGCGACGACAGGCCCCGGCGGGCGGCGTCTAGCTAGACTTCCCAGCTTTCGGCGAAATCCTCGACGTCCACCCCGTGGGTGCCGGGCGCGAGCATGCGGTTGACGAAGAATTTGGGAAAACGCATGAGATCGCGTACGCGCTGTGGAAAATAACGGCGTTTCTTGAAGTCGAGGACCAGCAGCACCGTGGGCTTTTCCTGGCGCTCGGGGCTGGGAATCACGAAGCCGACTTCGCCGGTGTTGAGTTCGACGAGCGTGCCGATCGGATATTCGCCGTGATAATCGGTGAACTGGCGCAGCAGTTCGTCATTGAAATCGCCCTCGAAGCTGGCCATGAGTTTGAGCGCTTCGGCGGGCGTGCGGCCCTTCTGGTAGACGCGATCGCTGGTCATGGCATCGTAGACATCGGCGATCGCCACGATCTGGGTGTAATACGAAATCTCGGAGCCGCGCAGTCCGGCCGGGTAGCCACGCCCGTTGAGTCGTTCGTGGTGGTCACGCACGATATCGAGACTGGCGGGCGTCAGGCCCGAGGCTTTCTCGAGAATTTCCACCCCGTATTGCGGGTGTTTCTTGATTTCGTCGTATTCGGCATCCGTAAGCTTGCCGGGCTTGTTGAGGATCGCCAGCGGTATCTTGATCTTGCCGACATCGTGCAATAGCGCGCCAATGCCCATTTCCTTGATCGCGCGCTCGTCGTTGCCCACGAACGTCGCCAGCGATACCGCCTGCATGCATACGTTCAGGCTATGGATGGCGGTGTACTCGTCGCGGCTTTTGAGGTTGCTGAACCAGACCAGTGCATCCGGATGACGGGCGACGCTATCCATCATCTGTTCGACCACTTCCGACACCGCGGCCGTGTCCGGGCGCCGGTTCTCGCTGATTTCTTCGTGGATGGTGCGAATCAGACCGCGGGCGTTGTCGTGGATCTTGCGGGCGACCGGCAGTTCCTGACGAAACGAGCGCGGCGTGCGATCGCCCAACGGCGGGATTACGTCATGAGCGGTATGCGCATGGCCGTCGTGGGGCTCGGCGTCCCACGGTTCGTCGCTGCGGATATAGACATGCGAACACAGCGCGCGGAGTTCGTCGATATCGGCGTCGGTCTTGATATCCACGCCTTCCAGCAGATACGGCGTTTCCAGCCACGGACGATCCAGGGCCTCGACATACATGCCAATACGTAGATCGCGGGTATCGATTTTTTTCAGGTGTACAGCCATCGACGGCTACCGGAGGCAAAACGCGAGATCGCAGGTTCAGGAAAGGTTATCGCGCGTACCCAATATAACTTGAACGCTTGTCGCACGGGCTGATTGGGTGGTGCATGAAATAAAGTTTCACGCCCCACCATGCAAGCGTATGTGCATAAACACAAAAGCGCTAAGCTGCCCTGATGAACATAAAAGGCCATGTACGCACTGTTTACGCCGACAGGCGCTGAAATCGCCCGGCCAAGGCGAGTGCGCGATACGCAGTCAATCAGTCAGCTGCGCGGCCGCGGCCGCCCCCGATCGCCAGGCCCCCTCTACGCGCCCGCCGGCCAGCCAGTCGCCGGCGAGCACGATACCCTCGTCAGGCACCGCCTGGCAGGGCGGATCGAGTGCTTCGGCCACGGGCCCGGGGCGGGCATAGCGCCAGCGATGGGTGCGTACCAGACGCATCTGGCGCGTGCTCAAGGCGGTGATATTGGCGAATTCCCGGGTCAGCGTGGTCGCAATCGATTCGGGCGTATCTTCCAGGTGTTCGGCACTGAATTGCGGGCCGGCATGTAGCGTCCACAGGCGTGCGTCACTGTGGGTCTGGCCTGCCTTGTGACTGTTATCGGCACACCAGGACAGTGGCCCCTGATGTACGAACAACGCCTGACAGTCAGGGACGGCCGGCGCGGCAACGACCAGCGAATGGCAGGGCGAGAGCCGATGCCGTGCCTCGCCGAGCACGGGGAATGCCTGGGTGCGCTCGCCAAGCAGGGCGGCCGCCTGTACCGCCGGCGCGGTGAGTACGACTGCGTCGGCATGTAAACGGCCGTGTTCGCCCAGATCGGCCCGCCAGCCCTTGGCGGTGCGATACAGCCCGCGTACGCCCTGGCCGCAGCGCACGTCGATATCGGCCTGCTCGAACAGATACCGCACCCAGTGATTGAGCCCGTTCGGGCTGATCAGACGTTCGCGATCATCCGGCGACGAGTTCAGTTGCCAGCCGTGCTCGCCACGCTCGGCAACACAGACCTGGGGTGTCCAGCGCGCCAGTATGCCCGCCTCGAGATCGTGCGCCACGCGGTCACGAAACGGCGCGGTACGGGCGGTGAAATACTGGGCGCCGTAATCGAACCAGGGGCTGGCCGGGTCGGCCGACAGCCGGCGCGTGGCGCAGCGGCCGCCCGGCCGGCGGGCCTTGTCGACCACGACCACGTCCCAGCCCGCCTGTTCGAGCGCAAGCGCGGCGCTTGCGCCGGCCACGCCGGCACCGATGATGAGCACTTTAGCCATGGCACTATTGTCTTTGGCCGATAGATAGCGCGCAAACGATGATGAAATCGGTATGATCTGCGCTTTGTGATCGATGCCTACCGAGCGCGGGTCTTGTCCATGCGTAGTTTGTTGCAGGCGTGTCTTGCGCTGGGGTTGCCACTCGTTGCGCTGGTTGCCAGCGCCCAGCCCAACACGGGCCCCTATCCGATCGATAACGGTCTGGCCGCGACGGTGGTCGGCACGCCCGCCGAATACAAGGCCGAGCTGCCCGAGAATCTGGATTTCGAGGTCCGCAGCCTCGAGCCGCTGGTCGAACGGCCAACCCCGACGACGTTGCGCTATGCGCGGCCATTGCAGTATCTGCGCGTGATCCGCGACGAGCCGGCGCCGTTGGCGTTCGTGATCGCCGGGACCGGCGCCAGTGCCCTGTCGAGCAAGTGCGTGATGCTCTCGAGCGCGTTGTATCAGGCCGGCTACAGCGTGGCCTGCCTGCCGTCGCCGACGAGCGTGACGTTCATGCTCGGCGCCGCGCAATACCCGGTGCCGGGGCGCATGCGCACCGATGTCGACGATTTGTATCGGCTCATGCAGGCGGTGCGCGACGATCTCGACGCAAAAACCCGGGTCACCGGTTATGCGCTGACGGGCTGGAGTCTGGGCGCGACCGAGGCGGCCTTTATCGCCCGCCACGATGCCGACGCCGGCGTGTTCGACTTTTCGCGCGTACTGCTGCTCAACCCGGCAGTAGATGTGTGGGCCTCGGTGCAGCGCATGGATCGGCTGCTCGCCGACAATCTCGAAGGCGGTATCGACGGCATACCGGCCTTCGTGGCCCGCGGGCTCGGCGGGCTCAAGCAGTTGTATTCCTCGGGCGATCCGATCCGCTTCAACGAGGATTTTCTCTACCGTGCCTATCGCACCCAGTCGCCGCACCGGGGCGATATCGCGGCCATCGTCGGGCTGGCGTTTCGGCTGTCGCTGGCCAATATGGCCTTTGCGGCGGACGTAATCACCCATGCCGATGTGATCGTGCCCGAAAACGTCGACCTCGGGCCCTATGATTCGCTCGATCCCTATATCAAGCGCTCTTTCGAGATGTCGTTCGACGACTATTTCGAGCGCCTGCTGGTGCCCTACTGGAATCGCGACGGACGCGACGTGTCGCGCGAGCAGATCATCGCCGAGGCGGATTTGCGCGGTATCGCCGATTATCTGGCCGGTAATACCGATATCGGCGTGTTCACCAGCGAAGACGATCCGATCCTCAACGCCGACGAAATCGCCTTCCTGCGTGAAACCTTCGGCAAGCGCGCGCGGATTCGCCCGCACGGTGGGCATATGGGCAATCTGGCATCGGCCAATACCGTGGCCGCGCTGCAGCAATTCTTTTCACGGGGCGCGCCATGAACAACGGGGTCGCACGCATGTACGCACGTTCGCAGTGTGCCTTCATTCTGCTTGTCTGCCTGTGGCTGGCCGGCTGTGCCAGTACGCCGGTGCCGCAAACCATAAGCAACGACACCCCGGCGGACGTGCCGGTGGTTGAAACCACGGCCAATGCGCTGGCGATTCACGACCCCTGGGAAGGCTTCAATCGGCGGGTCTATCGGTTCAACGCGTTGGCCGATCGCTATGTGCTGCTGCCCGTGGTCAACGTCTACCGCACCGTCACCCCGGGCTTTGCGCGTACCGGTGTTCGCAATTTCTTTTCCAATCTGGGCGAGATCAACACCTTCGCCAACAGTGTCCTGCAGGCCAAGCCGACCAGCTCGGCGGTCACGCTGTCGCGCTTCGCACTCAATACCACGGTCGGGCTGGCCGGGCTGTTCGATCCGGCCAGCGCCATCGGTCTGGAAAAACGCAACGAGGATTTCGGCCAGACACTCGGCTATTACGGCGTCGGCGCCGGGCCCTATCTGGTCCTTCCGTTTTTCGGACCGTCGTCGCTGCGCGACAGCATCGGACTGGCCGGCGATCAGGGCCTGATCTTCGTGCTCGATCCGCTCCAGTTCGACGAGAATCCCTGGGCGCGCGTGCCGTACTGGTCGCTGTATGCAATCAACAGCCGCGATAGCGTGAACTTTCGCTATTACCAGACCGGTTCGCCGTTCGAATACACACTCGTGCGGCTGGTTTACATGAACTACCGCGCATTGCTGGTCGAAGAATAGCGCGCCAGACGCCGATCGAACGACTCGGCAGCTAGGCGCGCCCGATCAGCCCGGGCAGATCGGCGCCGATATCGGCGGCGACCTGACGCACCCAGTGCAAGGGCTGGGCCAGCGCCGCTTCCAGCGAGCCGGCCCGCTCGACCAGGGTGTAGCAGCCGGCGAAATGGCGGGCCAGTTCGGCCCGGGCCTCTTGCGCGATGGCGCCGGAAATCAGGGCCGTGGGGGCGGGTTTGGCAGTATCGGCAATGGCCAGTGGCAGTTTGCCTGCCAGGGTCTGGGTATCCGAGCGGCCTTCGCCGGTGATCACCAGATCCGCGCCTGCCAGCGTTTCGCGCAGGCCGGTCATGTCCATGAGGCTATTCGCCCCCGGTGTGAGTTCGCCGCCGATCAGCGCCAGCGCGAAGCCGAGCCCGCCCGCGGCCCCACTGCCGACTGTATGCGCCAGACCGGACGGGGCCGCGCTTTCGGCCAGGCGAGTGAAGGCCGCTTCCACGGCTTCGATGTCGGCCGCGCTCAAGCCTTTCTGCGGGCCGTAGACACGACTGGCGCCGCGCTCGCCCAGCAGTGGGTTGTCGACATCGCAGAGCACGCGAATACGGGTGTGTTGCAAGCGCGGGTCGAGATCGGTGAGATCGATCCGATCGAGCGCGAGCAGCCCCGCCATCGTCGGCTCCACCGCGCTGCCATCGACCGCGCTGGCGCGCGCGCCGAGCGCGCTTAGCAGACCCAGGCCGGCATCGTTACAGGCGCTGCCACCCAGGCCGATAACGAGATCGTGAATATCGCGATCCAGCGCTGCTGTAATGAGTTCGCCCAGGGCGTAGCTGCCGCGCGCCTGCAAAGCCGGTGCGTCGGGCTGGGCTTCGATCAGGGGCAGGCCCAGCACCTGTGCAGACTCGAGTACCGCGGTGGCGTCGTCGCAGAACCAGCGTGCGTCGATGCGCTCGCCGTGGATGGCCACCAGCGACGTGTGCTGCCAGTGCACCGCGCGGCCCGCGGCCAGACAGTCGAGCGTACCTTCGCCGCCGTCGGCCATGGGCGCCAGGGTCAGACGGGCGTGGGGCAGCACGGTTTGCAGGCCTTCGGCCAGGGCATGGGCGATTTCGAGCGCCGTGGCGCTGCCCTTGTAGCTGTCGGGCGCGATCACGATATGCGGCGTGCGCGTGTTCATGAGCGTGCGTCGGCCGAATAGCGCGAACGGAAAACGTTTTTTTGAATCATGCGCAGGAACGGGTTTTCAATGATGTCGATACCGGGTAACGGGATAAAGGGCGATGGCACTCGCATTCGTCGATCATAACGCGTCGGTGCTGGTGGTTGCCGCCAATCGCGAAGTCGCGGCGCCGGTGCTCGACCACCTGTTCGATCAGGGCGTGGCTTTCGTGTTCAGTCGGCCCGCGGATCTGAGTCTGGCCGCGGTCGCGCTCAAGGCCTGTTATCGCATGGCCGTGGTGCTCGATCTGGAGATCGATACACGGATACGCGATTCGGCCCAGTTGCTTGCGCGCCAGTTGCCCTGCGTGCTGGTCAGCGACGGGCCGTTGACGCGGCGCGACGATTTTCGCGCGGTGCTGCATACCGATACCTCGCCGAATGAATTGTTCGCCACCATGCAAAGCCTGTTGGGTGAGCGCGGTGCCGGCAAGGCGCTGACCGGCGATACGCCGGCGATACGCCAGGCGCGCTGGCTGATCGAACGGGTCGCGCCCAAGGCCACACCGGTATTGCTGTCCGGCGAGGTCGGCGTGGGCAAGGCCGTCGCGGCGCGCGAGATTCACCGTGGTTCGGGCCGGCGCGGCCCACTGGTGACTGTTCAGTGTGCCGCGATTGCCGAAGCCGATGTGGATACGGCGCTGTTCGGCAGCCCCGAGACCCAGGGCGGCTACCTGTCGGCCGTTGCCGGGGGTACGCTGGTTTTGGATGAAGTCACCGATATGACGCCGACATTTCAGGCACGGTTGCTGGAATTGCTCAAGACCGGGCACTACACGCCAGCCGGGCAAGCGCAGTCGCAACCAGTCAATGCACGCATCATCGCCACGACCCGCCAGCCATTGCACACAATGGTGGACAGCGCGCTGCGCCCGGATCTGTATTACGAACTGGCCGTGTTTCCGATCCGGCTGCCGCCGCTACGCGAGCGTCGCGACGATATCGAAGCGCTGGTGGATACGCTGGGGGCCGGTCTGCCGGGCGGTACGCCGCGTTTCGATGCCCAGGCGATGATCGAACTCCGGCGCCATGCCTGGCCGGGCAATGTCCAGGAACTATCCAATCTGATCGAGCGGCTGGCGATTCTCTTCCCGCGCACATCCATCGACCGCGCCACGCTGGAAGCCCATCTCGACATCGACACGGCGCCACCGCAGCACGCAGCATCGTCGCCGGCCAGCGTTGCCGGCGCTGGCCGGCCAACGGATCAGATCGCGGCCATGGCCCTGCCCGAGGCCGGGGTCGATTTGCGCGCGTTGTCGGAGCTTTTGGAAAAACATTTTATCGAACAGGCGCTTGCGCGCCACGATCGCGTGGTTGCCCATGCGGCGCGTACCCTGGGTCTGCGCCGGACTACGCTCACCGAAAAGCTGCGCCGCTACGCGATTCGTACCGACTGAACGCCATCGTGACGTGACGCTGACGCTGCCCGGTTTTTCTAGGTCAAAAAGTGACGCCTAGCGTCATAATATTGTCGCTCGGGCGCAGCTGTTTGGGCGGAAGTGGCCGATTTATGTCACCTTTGGTTCTAAGTATCTGAAAATAAAAGTCTCCTGAATTGGGCATGGCGATTGCAAGAAAGCAGCCGTGAACTGATTCAATCGCGTCTGCGCTCGGCTTTTGCCGCCAGACGCGCTAATGGCACGTCGTATCGCCTTAGGCGGTGCGCTGACATGAGGGGATGACAGCATGCACGCGGCACTACACACCCATAACCCGGTCCAGGAAATCGGACTCGTCGTCGACGAAAACCTGGAACTGGTCAAGCGTATCGCCTGGCGGTTGCACCAGCGCCTGCCCGATTGCGTTCAGATCGAAGACCTCATCCAGGCCGGCACGATCGGGCTGCTCGAAGCCTGGGAGCGCTACCAGCCGGGCGAAGACGCCAGCTTCTCGACCTTTGCCGGCATTCGTATCCGCGGCGCGATGCTCGACGAGATTCGTCGCGGCGATTGGGCGCCCCGGTCGCTGCACCGGGCCGCGCGGGCGGTCAAGCAGGCCCGTTCCGAGGTGGAGCGCCGCTGCGGCCGGGCCGTGCCCAGTACCGATGTGGCCGCGGAAATGGGCATGCCGCTCAATGAGTATCGTCGTCTGTGCGACGACGTCGCACTGGCGCATGTAGCCAGCCTCGATGCCACGCTCTCGGACCAGCCGTCGCTGGAAGTCTCGGCGGGTATCGAATTCGCCCCGGAGGCAACCGTCGAATACCAGGATATGTGCGAAGCCATCCAGCGCGCGGCTACCCAGCTGCCCGAGCGCGAGCAGCTGCTCATGCGCTTGTATTACGAACGCGGCCACAACCTGCGCCAGATCGCCGAACACCTGGGCGTGTCCGAATCGCGGGTATGCCAGCTGCACGGGCGTGCGATCCGTCAGATTCGTACGCTGCTTGGCGAAGCGGCCTGAAACACGGACAACCTCGTAACTGACCGCCTTCGGGCGGTCTTTTTTATGGCGCCGGCCATCGCGCGCCCCGCTGTTGCCGTATTCGCATGTTTTCGCGTGGCGGACCACTGCTCGCTTGAGAACAGCCAGCTGGGTTTATGCATGAGCACATCGGCTCATGGGTGCTGGATTGATCATGCAGGGCGTGTAAGCTCTGCGTCTTTGCCGCAACCCACGCGTTTTCGATGTTCTATTTCGCCTACGGCTCGAACATGCTGATTGCCCGTCTGGCCGAGCGCGTACCCAGCGTGCGACCGGTCGGTCGGGTCTGGCTGACCGGTCATCAGCTGCATTTTCATCTCAACGGCAGCGACGAGTCGGGTAAGTGCAATGTGCTGCATACCGGCGACGCGGACGACGTGGTGCACGGCGCGTTGTACGAACTGGATGCGGCACGCCTCGATCGGCTGCACGCGGCCGAAGGCGCGCCCTATGCCTTTGTCGAGCTGGAGGTCGGTACACCCACCGGCAGCGTACACGCGGCCACCTATCGCGGCCGGCCGGAATATCTCGACGACGCGCTCGTGCCGTTCGACTGGTACCGCGATTTCGTCACCTTCGGCGCGCGCGAGCATGGTCTGCCCGCTGACTATGTCGCACGCCTGGAAGCCGTGCCCACCTGGCACGACCCGGATACCGATCGCGCCGCACACAATCGTCGTATTCTGCGCCACCAGGCCACGAACGTCATCGTGTAAACCCGCGCCGAGTCCACAGGCGAGCCGCGCCGCTATTACAAGCGTCGAGCGCGTCGATGGATGAGTGCAACGTAATCCGACACAGCATGCAGCCAGCGGTGTCGCATCGAACCGTGGCGTTCTTATCGGGGCCGGGTCCCGTTCCTCGGCAAGACGTCCGCCAATGCACGCGAACACATGCGAATAAGGCCCTAAGTGATCGTGCTGGTCGTCAGCTGTTCGGGCCGCCTGATTAGACGCGCAGCCCGCGGCTCAATAGGCGCCAGTCAGCCAGGCGAGTGGCCCGGGCGTGCTGCGCGCGCCGGTGGCCAGCGTCGCGATATCGTCCTGGAGCAGATCGATCGCCTCGCGCACGCCATCCCGCCGATGGGCCTGCGTGGCGGCGGCGTATGTCTGGTCGTGTGCCAGAAAGGCCCGAAGTACGCCCGGCGTGAGTCGATGCAATGCGCCGCGCGTGCCCACGCCCATACGACGTACGGCTTCGGCATTGAGGCGTTGTTCGACCGCATCCTCGGGCAGGGCGAGTACCGGCTTGCCCAGATGGATGGCTTCCGAAAGCAGCTGGTTGCCCGCGGTAGACACCACGGCGCGTGCGGCGGCCAGATCGGCAATGAAGCCGGCCTGCGAGGGCGCCTTGAATAGCAGATTGTCACGCCGACCGCGTTCGCGCGTGCCGTAGACGATCACCGGCGCGCCGCAGGCGCGTAGCGCGGCGTCCATGGCGGCGTTGTACTGATGCGCGCCCTTGTTGAGATAGACCAGGACGGTGTCGCCGCGCACCGGGCGGGCCTGGCGTACCGGTTCGCGCAGAATCGCGCCCACGGTGCGAACGCGATCGTTGCGCGGCGTGGCCGGGTAGAAGCTGGACACGATCACCCGGTCCGGATCGCCCGTGAAGGCGCGATAACCCAGCCCGTCGCGGCGCCCGGCCAGGGCATCGCCGGGCGCGAAATCGCAATGGCAATAGGCCATGATGCCGACATGGTCGAAGCCGATTCGGGGAATACCGTGATGGCGGGCAAAACGGTGGCCATAGGTTTCCGAGTCCGAGATCACGATATCCGGCTCGAAGTCGGCCATCTGCTGCCAGACCGCGCGGGTATGCGGGCCGGCCACCAGCAGGTCGGCCACCCGGGGCGCGTTGTGCTGAAGCGTACGCCGCGTACAGATGCGCCCATGCGGGCCGTACTGATAACCGATCACCGGAATTTCGACGCTATCGTGTTCGGCACGCAGCATTTCATGGGCATCGCGGCCGGCAAATACGCGCACTTGATGGCGGCGTTCGAGTGCCGGCAGTACGGCCGCGGTGCGCATGGCATGGCCACGCCCGTAACCCATTACCGCGTAAGCGATTCGCATGACATCATCCGATTCACATGACGTCGCAAGTATCGGTCCTGGGCATGACGAACGTATGACGAGGCGCCTGTGCGCAGGCGCTTCGTCGCACAGACGTTATGGCAACGGCATCTGCGCTTCGAATTCCACCAGCAGTTCGGGTCGGCACAAGGGCGCGTGCAACAGCGCCAGCGGTACGCCCGGCGCTTCGGCTGCGGCGATTTCGGCGACCACGCCGGCGTGATCGGGATCGCGAATATAGGCTTTCAGGCATTCCAGCGCGCCCAGGTCGCGATCGGCTTGCCAGCAATCGGCGTTGCGCATCACCGCGCGCACGTTATCGAGCGCTTCCCGGGCCTGGGCTGAGACATCGCCGACGTGCCGGCTTTCGTGGCCGACGATGCTGGCGGTACCGGAAATAAGCAGATACGAGGTGGCGCCGAGCTGTACCCGTCCGCCGCGGGCAAAGGCTGGCGGGCGTTCACCGTAGTCGCGCGGGTAGGCATAGGCGCTGACCTGGCGCGGGTTTTCGATCGGCACGACGGCGGTGTCGGCCAGTAGCGCGTGCATGCGCAGCCCGCGGCGGTGGCTGCTGACCAGCGTGGCCGGCGGCAACACCGGCATGCCGTGATCGTGGCCGTCCAGGGCCTCGGCCCGGCCGCGGCAGAAACGCCGATAGCGCTCGTCGTCGCCTTCGCCGGCAGTCACGTTGGACAGCCAGTGCCAGATACGCTGCACCTGACCCAGGCCGAGGCTGCGTTGCAGACGAAACAGCTGGTTGTAGGTATCGAACGCGGCCTGCTGGATCTGCTCGGGCCGGTCGATGTGCTCGCCGTCGTCGATATGCAGTGCGGCAAACGCCATGCCGCGCCCGGCGACATAACCCCAGCCTTCGGCATGGCCCTGTTCGAGCGGGCCGGTGATCCGCCAGCTTTCGCGGTCGAAGTCACCGCCCAGCGAGGGCAGCGGGCAGGCAAAGACATTGGCCTCGGCCGCATGGCGGACATGGATCAGGCCGGGTTCGCGGGGCGCGTCACTGCCGAGGTGGGCGCGCCAGCGTACCGTGGCCACCGGAGTGGGCGCGTCGGGCATAGAGATCGCAGGGCGGTCGAACGAGCCGGCAGTTTAGCCCGGCGAGGCAGCCGCCCACAAAACTCAGGCCACGCGTGTTTCTGTGTTACAGGCGCGCTCGGCGACCGCGGCGAGCACCCGTTCGGCGGCCAGTTCGGATGCTTCGAGGGCAGTGCAGCCGGGCCCGAGCGGCGCATACGAAGCCGGGGCCGTGGCCTTGAACAGCCCCACCACGGGCACGCCCGCGGCGGCGGCCAGATGCATCGGCCCGCTGTCGGCGGCGACGAAGCCGTCGAGCCGGCTCAAAAGGGCGGCGAGCACGTCGAGTTCCGCGATCGCGACGCTGGCGATATCGGCGGCGATCGGCTCGGGCTGATCCGGGGCGCGCACCTGCAGCAGCCGGGCATTGGGCAGGCGTTGCTTGAACAATTCAACAAAGGCCTGCCACCAGGCGTGATCGAGTTGCTTGCGTCCGGTTGCGCGGGTGAAAAAGCCGACGATCGGCGTATTTGCGCGCACCGGCGCAGTAAACGCGGCCTGCCAGTGGCGTTGCGCGGCTGCATGCGAGGCCTCGCCCGGAAACACGGCCAGCGACTCGAAGGTGGTCCAGTGGAAATCGTCGACGCTCGTGGTCAGCAGCTCGACGCCCTGGATCGCCTGATGGCGACTGTTCGGACGTGGGGCGGCATGGGTGAGCGCGAGCCACTGATCGCGCGCGGCAAACCCCATGCGCTGCTTGGCCCGGGCGAAGGCCAGTGCCAGCCGGTTGCTGGTGGAGTTGCCGCTGGGATCGATCGCCAGGTCGTAACGCATCGCCCGCAGTCGGCGTAGCAGGCGCAGGCTCGCGCGGATCGATTTTTCCTGTACCCAGACCTGGCCAATGCCGGGCAGGCCTTCGAGCAGCGGCTTCTGGCGAGGGTCCTGGATGACGACATCGATGGTTGCCGCCGGCAGCGACGCGGCCAGGCTGCGCAGCATGGGCGTAAGAAACAGGATATTGCCCAGGCGTTTGTTCAGGCGCACCACGAGAATACGGCGGGTATCGGCCGTCAGCGCGCGCCGGCGCGGCTCGGCGGTACCGAACAGCCGGGTCAGCAAACGATTGAAGCGCTGGCGGTTGCCGCGCCGCAGGCGTTTGATCCAGGCCTTGAAGCCCGTCGCGTTGACTTGCTTGCTTCGGGCCACGGAGGCTCCTGCATTGCAAAAAAACCGGACTCATCATGCCGATATCGGGCTGCGTAATCCGTCAACTCGATATCAAGATGACGTTAAGAGCGGACCCGCGAATCGCGCCGGGGCAGGTCGTGCCGAGCTAGTCGGCAAATGCCTGCAACGGCGCGAACCGGACTTCCACACGCGTACCTTCGCCCGGCCGGCTGGTGAGCCGCAGTTGCCAGTCGTAACGCTGGGCCACGCGTTGGACCAGATACAGGCCGAGTCCGAGCCCGGCGCCGCGGCCGTGCCGGTAACCGCGCTCGAATGCCCGACGGCGCTGTTTGGCGGTCATGCCGGGGCCGTCGTCGGCAACGCTGAGTACGCCATCGGCCAGGGTTACCCGGATATTCGGCCCGCCGTGGCGCAGGGCATTGCGCAGCAGGTTACCAAAGACAATGACCAGCGCGATCCGCGGCGCGGCGACTGGCGATACATCCAGAGCGGGCACCTGAACGCGACTGGCACCGAGCATTGGTTTGTAGGCATCGAGCAGTTCGCCGACCACGATATCGGCTCGGCAGTGCTGTTCGCTGGAGATATTGCGATGTTCGTCGCGGGCCAGAAACAGCAGCGATTCGATCAGATCCGCCATCTGGCGCGAGGCCCGCTCGACACGGGTGAGTGGTGCGCTGTCGGCAAAGCGCGGGTCCTGGCGCAGGACTTCAAGCGCGCCCTGGATCACCGCCAGGGGGGTACGCAGTTCGTGGCTGGCATCGGCGGTGAAGCTGCGTTCGCGCTCGACGAAGCCGTCCAGGCGCTGCATGAAGCGATCGAAGGCGCGGGCGATCGTGCCCACTTCATAGCCGTCGAAACGCTCGGCCATGGCCTGACCGGGCGCGCCGGGCTCCAGCCGTGCGACATGCTCGGCCAGCCGATTGATCGGCTTGAGGCTGATACGCGCGATCCACACCCCCAGCGGCAACGCCAGCGCGAAGACGATGATGACGGCCACGATCAGGGCGATACGAAACACCGACTCGCGCGCCTCGATGGCCGTGATGTCGTAGGTCAGAAAGGCGCGTTTGCCCTCGATCATGGTGGTGGCCACGCGATAATTGCGCCCGGCGTAGCTCAAATTCACCCCGCTGGTGTGGCGCGGCAGCGGGCGCAGCGCGGCGGGCAGGCGTTCCAGTTCGTCGGGCGCGACCACGAAGGCCTTGATCGTGGCCGAGTTGGGCAGCGCGGCCGGGCCATCCACGGGATATTCGGTTTCCAGTTCGCCGAGTTCGTGGGCGACGATACCGTCCAGCAGGTCGTGCTCCAGGCGTTCGTTGATGGCGAACAACGCAAGCACCATGAGTACGGCCATCACGGCCACGAACAGGGCCAGGGCGGCGGTGACCCGGAACTGCAGGCTGTCGAGCGGACGCAACACGGCGTGCTATTCGGGCGCGATCAGGCGATAACCCATGGTGGGGACCGTATGCAGCAACGGCGTGCCGAAGGGTTTGTCGATGGCGGCGCGCAGGGCATGGATATGCGTGCGCAAGGCTTCCGAGTCCGGCGGGTGATCGCCCCAGATGGCGGTTTCCAGCTCGCCGCGGCGCACCAGCCGGGGGGACGCCCGCATGAGCACTTCCAGCAGGCGCAGCGCGGTGGGCGTGAGATTCACGCGCTGGTCGTCGCGCGCGACCTGCCAAGTGTCCAGGTTGAGCACCAGATCGGCCACCCGCAATACATGTTGGCTCTGGCGCGGGCCGCGGCTGCCAAGAGCGGTCAGGCGGGCATCGAGTTCGAGCAACGAAAAGGGCTTGATCAGGTAATCGTCGGCGCCGCAGGCAAACCCGGCGAGCTTGTCGTCGAGCGTATCGCGGGCGGTGAGCATGAGAATCGGTGTCTGGCGATCGGCTTCGCCGCGCAGGCGCGCACACAGGTCGAAGCCGTCGATGCCCGGCAGCATCAGATCCAGCACGATGGCATCGTAGTCGTTGACCACGGCCAGATGCAGGCCGGTCACACCGTCACTGGCGCTGTCCATGACATGCTGGCGAGCGCACAGAAAATCGATGATATTGGCCGCGAGATCTTCATTGTCCTCGATCACCAGTATGCGCATAGTCGAATGGCCCGCCCGCCTCGTGTTGTCGAAAGGCCCGCGTGCTGAATGCCGCGCGTATCGCCCGGGGCATTTTATCCGTATTCGCACGCGCTCCGGTGTGACGCATGCTCGCATACACTGGCGTGCCCCGCGGCGGCGCGTACCTGCCGTGGCACCTTGTCTGCCGGATTTGTTCATGACAACGACCGATGCGTTTGTAGCGGCCCGTCGCAGCGGGACGCGCTCGCGGGGTGGGCTATGAGAATGGCGCGCTCCTCGGCGGTGGTGTTCACCGATCTCGATGCCACGCTGCTCGATCACCACGACTACGACTGGCAGCCCGCCGCGCAGGCGCTGGCGATGCTGGCCGCCCACGATGTGCCGGTTTGTATCGTTACCAGCAAGACCGCGGCCGAGGTCGCGCGCCTGCGTGTCGAACTGGGCAACGGCCATCCCTTCGCGGTGGAAAACGGCGGCGCGGTCGCGCTGCCGCGCGGCTATTTCGAGGGCGCGCGTTGCGATGCCGATACGCCGCTGGAGCTGGTCACGCTCGGCGCCGAGCGCGCGCGCTTGCGCGCGCTGGTCGAACGCCTGCGCGCGCAGCATGGTTTTCGCTTTACCGGTTTCGGCGATATGGATATCGCGGATGTGGTCGATGCCACCGGTCTGGATCGCGACGGCGCGGCCCAGGCGCTGGAGCGCCAGGCGTCGGAGCCGCTGCTCTGGCAGGACAGCGAGGCTGCGCTCGAGGCCTTTCGCGAGGCCGTCGAAGACGAGGGTCTGTGCGTACGTGTGGGCGGGCGGTTCGTGCATGTGCTGGGCAACGCGCACAAGGGCGATGCCCTCAACTGGCTGCGTGCGCGCTATGAGCGTGCGCACGGTCCGATTCTTGCTATAGCGTTGGGCGACAGCGGCAACGACACCGATATGCTCGACGCGGCCGATATCGGTTACTGGGTCGCGCGCCCCGATGGCAGCTATTACGGCGCTGCAACCGGGCATATCCGGCATGCGCGCGGTATCGGCCCGGCCGGCTGGGCCGATGCCATCGAGGCGTTGATCGCCAATCACGAAATCTAGAACAAGAGGACACGGCATGGCGGATTTTCATCAGAACGGCCTGATCACGACGTTGCATCGGCTGGGCCATCGGTCGATCGAGGCGCTCGAGTCCGAGCTGCGCGCCTTCGGCGAGCGCCGGCCGATGTCGTTGATCCTGCCCTGTCTGTATTCCGAGCTCGAAGGCGATGCGTTGCCGCATATCGTCGAAGAAATCGCCAAGGTCGATTATCTCGACGAGATCATCATCGGCCTGGATGCCGCCAACGAGCAGCAGTTTCTCCATGCCCATGCGTTCTTCGAACGCCTGGGTCAGCGTTACCGGCTACTGTGGAACGATGGTCCGCGTTTGCAGGCACTCTACGATCAGCTCGACGCCGAAGGCCTGGCCCCTGAACGCCCCGGCAAGGGCGCCAACGTCTGGAACTGCATGGGCTACTTCCTGGCCTCGGGGCGCGGGCGTGTGCTGGCCATGCACGATTGCGATATCAAGACCTACGATCGCGACCTGCTGGCCCGCCTGTTCTACCCGATGGTGCACCCGAACTTCAGCTACAAGTTCGCCAAGGGCTACTACGCCCGGGTGGCCGATGGCGGTATCAACGGCCGTGTGGCGCGGCTGTTCGTCACCCCGCTGGTGCGCGCGCTGATGACCGTGGTCGGCGATATGGAATATCTGCGCTATATGGACAGCTTTCGCTATCCCTTATCCGGCGAATGCGCCATGAGCGCCTCGGTGGCCGAATCCATTCGTATTCCCAGCGACTGGGGGCTGGAAATCGGCATTCTCGCCGAGGTGCATCGCAACTACACGCCCAACGCGATCTGCCAGGTCGATATCGCCGATGCCTACGACCACAAGCATCAGCCCGTCTCCGATCACGAAGCCGATACCGGCCTGGCCAAGATGAGCGCCGATATCGCCAAGGCGCTGTATCGCAAGCTGGCCACCTACGGTGTGGTGCTGCCGCCGGAAACCATTCGTACCATCAAGGCGGTCTATCTTCGCAACGCACTCGATAGCGTGGAGCGATTCTATTTCGATGCGCAGATCAATGGCCTGGGCTATGATCGGCACAAAGAAGAAAAAACCGTGGAAGTCTTCGTCGAGGCGATCATCAAGGCGGGTGAGCAGTACGTGGCCAACCCCATGGAGGTGCCCTTCATCCCCACCTGGAATCGCGTACGCGCTGCCTTCCCCAATTTCCTTGCGGATTTTCATGCGGCGGTCGAGGCGGACCACGAACAGGCCCAGGCCGCAAAAAACTAGCGCCGCAGGCGGGGCGTTTGCGATGCGCCCGTTCAGCCGCTGAATACCCGGCCATGTTATGAAGGCTCGCAAGCAGTGTACGAGGATGCATCGTATGGCGAAGCCGTCGAATACCAACGCCTACGAAGACGCCCGCGAGATCGAAAAGGCGCAATCGGCGCCGGAAATGGTCGGCCTGATCCGCCAGCAGCTGGACGCCGGCTTTCGCTGGCTGCGTTTCGAACCGGTGCTCGAACGCGAGTTTCGTGCCCATAACGATGCTGCCGGTGTAGCCAATCGTATTGCGTTGCTGGCCATCGCATTGACCGTGCTACTGATCAGCCCGCTGTTCGATACCGCCTTTTTCGGTGTGCCGCCGATGGCGGCCTGGTGGTCGCGGGTTCTGCTGATCGGTGTGCTCGGGCCGGTAACCGTCGTTGCACTAATATGGTGCGCTCGTTGTGGTGCCTCATCCGCGACCGAGTACGTCATCGCCGGCCAGTTCACGATCGTCAGCTTCGGGCTGCTGTTCAATCACATTCTGCTCAATCGGTATGGCGCGGAATTCCCGGTGGAATTCGTCGGCGTGTCGATGGTCGCCGTGGTCGCACTTGGACGCGTGCGCTCGTGGTTGATATTGCCCGTGGCTGTGCTGATCGCGCTGCTGACGCTGATCACGGAAATCTGGCTCGTGAACGCCAGTCCGACCGATTACTACCATCTCGCCGCAGCGGGCGTGCTGGCGCTGTTCGCGATCTATCTGCAGGCCGCGAACGAGTATGTGCTGCGGCGCAGCTGGCTCGACCGCAAGCTGTTGCAGCTGGTGGCGCGCCACGATGGCCTGACTGGCCTGCTTAATCGACACGCGCTGGAAAATGCGCTGGCCACCGCCCATGGCCACGCCGTGCGCCAGCGCAGCAACTACGGTCTGGCGATGGTGGATATCGACCAGTTCGGCGCTTACAACAATCATTACGGCCACCCGGCCGGCGATGAAGCATTGCGTCAGGTCGCCAGCGTGATCGAAGCCCACGCCCGGCGGCCGCTGGATGTGTGCGGGCGCTACGGCGGTGAGGAATTCGTGGTGTTCTGGATCGAAGGGCGCGAAAACGAGATCGAGGACCATGCCGAAGCGCTGCGCGCCGCGATCGAGGATGCCGCGATTGCGCACGCCACCTCGAAGGTGGCTTCGGTGGTGACCGTGAGTATCGGTCTATGCCACGTCAAACAGCCGCAGGAACATGATTCGCTGTCGGCAGTGCTCGCCTGTGCCGATGCCCTGCTCTACGAGGCCAAGGCCGCGGGCCGCAATCGGGTCGCCATCGGGCGATTCGATCGCAATGCCGCCGATGCGCAACCGCACGCCCGACGCGCTCAGGCCGCCGGCTAACCGCTGATCCAGGCGACTTCGTAGGGCGCGAGCGTAATCGAACGGCTCGAACCACTGATTTCGGTAGCCGCGACCACGTTGCGGCGCAGGCGTGCCTCGGGCAGCACATGGGCGGCCACCTTGACCGGCCGGTCGGTGACGTTATGCAGTGCCAACAGCGTCTGGCCGCCGCCACGGCGCTGGATCGCGAACAGATGCGGTCCCAGGTCGACCAGGGTCTGGGCAGCATCCGGGTGCAGGGCGGGCTGGCGCGCACGCACGGCCAGCAGATGCTTGAGCCGGGCGAATACCGTGGCATGGTGGCTCTGGCTGGCGAGCTGATATTCCAGCTCGCCGACATCCCATTTACGGCGATTGATGGTGCGATAGCGCCCGCTTTGCTCGACCCGTGACAGATCGTTGTGGGTCGCGGTCAGGCTATGAAAATACAACGCTGGAATGCCGGCCAGGGCCATGGCGATCGCCTGGCTGCAGATAAAGCGTTCGATATGCAGCGGCGTATCGCGCTCTTCGGCTGCCGCCAGCAGATCGTAATAGGAAATATTGAGCTCGTAAGGCTTGTGCGAGCCATCCGCCACCGCGCGCGTGGACACGAAACCGCCGCGCGCCCGTACGGTATCCACCAGATGTTCGATCGCCTCGCCATCCAGAATCGATTCCACCGCGCGCAGGCCGATGCCGTCATGGCTGGCGGTGAAATTCAGAAAATGACAGCCCTCGGGCAGGGCCGGCAGGCTGCGTGCCCAGTGGCTGAGCGTGCTGGCATCGCCGGTCAGCAGCGCGTCGGCAACCAACGGCGGCAGGGCGAACTGATAGGCCACATGGGCCTCGTCGCCGTCGACGAGATAGGAGATGTTCTCCACATGCGGAACATTGGTTTCGGTGATCAGCTGTACGCCCGGCGCGTAGTAGGCCAGTAGCGCGCGCAGGAACTTGATCAGGCGATGGGTCTGGGGCAGATGAATACAGGGCCCGCCGATTTCCTTCCATAAAAACGCCACCGCATCTAGGCGCAACAGCCGCGCGCCGCGGGCGACATACTCGAAGATAATGTCGATGAATTCCGACAACACGTCCGGATTGGCGAAGTTCAGATCGATCTGGTCTTCAGAAAACGTCGCCCACAGATGGCGGGTGCCGCGGGCGGTGGCCACCTCGGCAAGCAGCGGCGTGCTGCGCGGGCGTACCACCGCGCGCAGGTCGGTGGCCGGGTCGACTTCGATGAAGTAGTCACGGCCGGGATCGACATCGCCCAGATAGTTCGCAAACCACTGGCCCTTGCGCGAAGCGTGGTTGAGCACGAGATCGAACATCAGCGGGTGATCGTCGCCAAGCGCCGCCACGTCGTCCCAGTTGCCCAGCTGCGGGTCCACCGCGCGGTAGTCCATCACCGAGAAGCCGTCATCCGAACTGTGCGGATAGAACGGCAGGATATGGATCGCCGCGATCGAATCGGCCAGATGCTCGGCCATGAACGCCTTCAGCGTGGCCAGCGGCGCCTCGCTCGGGCGCTGGACGATATCGCCGTAGGTGATCATGACATTGAAGGCTTGATCGATCGGCGTGGTGGATTCGATCGGCAGGCCGTGGCGCGTGGCGGCATCGGCTGCCCGGTCCAGACAGTCGCTGGCGGCGGCTTGGCCGTAGAGCGGATCGAGCCAGTCGATCAGGGTCTGGCGGGGCGCCGGCTGGGTAGAGCTTGCATCAGGCATGCGTTTGCGGAAACAAGGTTTGTGCCAGCATGCATTATGCCGGTATCGGTTCTATGATTGGCGCCGGGTTCGAAACGAGCGCGAGGCGTGGTCATGATCGAAGGCGGCTGTCTTTGCGGTGCGGTGCGCTATGCGATTGCCGGCGCGCTGGCCGATATCCAGGTCTGCCACTGTCGAAGTTGCCAGAAGGCCCAGGGCACCGCGTTTGCAACCAATATCCCGGTCGCCCGTGATTGTTTCGAATGGCGCCGCGGCCAGGCCGAGATTTGCGATTATGAATCCTCGCCCGGCAAGCATCGGCTGTTCTGCGGTCGTTGCGGTTCGCCGTTGATCAGCCGTCGCGACGACGCCCCCGATGCCGCGCGGGTGCGTGCGGGCACGCTCGACGCGCCGGTGCATGCGCGTATCGCAAGTCAGGCGTTCGTTGCCGAAACGCCGTGCTGGTGGCCGCCGGCAGCGGATGTCGTCTGCTTTGACGGGGCACGATCCGAGACCGGCGGTTGACGCCGGTATGATCCGCAAGACACTGTTCTGGGGCGTTTTGACCCTGATCGGGCTGGCCGTGGCCGCGCCGGCGCTGGTGGGCTTCTATCTCGAGCGCGAGTTCGACGACATGGTCGCCCGGCTGGCGCGACCGGGCCTGACGCAGGTGACCCATGCGCATTTCGAGCGCGGCTGGTTCAGCTCGCATGCCACGATTCGCGTCGAGCTTGCCGCGCCGATATGCAGCGCGCCGCCCTGTGTCGGCACCACGCTGGATACCACCGTCTATCACGGCCCGTTGCCGTTCGGTGCGCCGCCCGAGAACAGCGAAGGCTTCGAGCCCGGGCTCGGCGTCGGTGTGACCCGAATCGATGCCGCCTCGCTGTGGCCGCGACATGTGTTCGAGCCGAGCCTCGCGCCGCTGCGCGTGATCACGCGGGTGGGTTTCGACGGCCTGGCACGGTCGCATCTGCACTTTGACGGGCGCGCGCTGGATATTGCCCGTGATCGCGTCGTGGCGCATATCGAAACCGCGCCGATTTCAGCCCATGCCCGTATTCCGCTGGCGGGTGGGCCGATCGCGCTTGATATGGCGTCGCCACAGTTCGAGATCGTCGGTGCCGACGGTGGTCAGCTCGCCTGGCGCGAACTCGAGGCGCGTCTGGGCGCAGCCGGCGAGGGCGGTTCGCTGCGCGCGCATTCGTTGCGTATCGCTGATGGGCTGGGCCAGTCAGCACTATTGCAGTCTCTGGCCTGGCAATGGCAGATGCTGCCGAGCGCGCCGGCGCGGATCAGCGCCCGTGTGGATGGGCGTATCGCCCGCGCAGTGATCAACAACAATGCGTACGGCCCGTTATGGGTCGAGGCCGAAACCGCGGATCTGGATATCCGCGCCTGGCGGGCGTTGTTCGCCCAGCTTGGGCTGTTGCGCGATATCGAAACCGGCAAGCTCGACGACAGCGCGCGGGCGACGCTCTACCGCGAAACACTGCCCGCCTTGCTCGCCGGTGCTCCGCGTATCGATGTGCCCCGCCTGCAGCTCACCACGCCGCAGGGCGATGTTCGCCTGAAACTGCATATCCAGGCGCCGCAAACAATGCGCGAGGCGCGTCTGCTGGCGGATGTGGTTTCGCAGCTGGATATGAACTTCGAAGCCCGACTGCCCGCAGGTCTCGCCCGCGATCTGACCGTACAGGTCATGCTCGCCAGCGGTCGCTCGCCCTATGCCATCGAAGAACGCGATATCGATCAGGCGCTGGCCGAACTGGTGCAACAGAACCTGATCGAATCGGTCGACGACGGCGTGGCCTATCGTTTGCGGCTCACGATCGAGGCCGGACGGCTCACGCTCAACGGGCGTAATCAAATCGGTTGGAAAGCCATGATCGACCAGTTCGAAGCGGCACGCGAGCGGCTTTGAGCGCCGCCGGCTACTAACCCGGCACCAAAACAGCTGACTCTGTCAGCCGTTTTCAATAGCTTCGCGGCCGTTGGCCGCGGCGAGTACGCTGTCGCGCACTCGCGTTATTAACCCGATAATTCATCTATGTGTGCCGGGTTAATAACCGGTCAGCGTCTTCGCGATCCAGGCCGATACGAACAAGCCAATGCCGAATACCGTGTGGTTCAGTAGGCTCTGCCAGCGTGCGTTACCGGGATTCGCGGTGTGGCGCGCGGCCAGGCCGGCGCCCATGGCGGGCTGCATGATCAGAAAAGGCGCGGCCACCGTTGCCACACCGATCAGCAGCGCCGGGCCGAGGGTCGGCCGGTCGAACCAGCCGGGGCCGGCAAGCAGTGGCAACAGACCGGCGAAAAGGACGCCGGTCAGGTAATGCACACTCCAGCCCAGCGGCTGTTCGCCACGGATCGGCGCGGCATCGGCAATACGGATGTGCCAAAACCGGCCATATCGCATATGGGCCAGCCAGCGCCCGACCCAGTCGAACCGCGGCGCCGACAGGCCGAACAGCGCCTTGGCTAGCAGGCTCCAGATATCCATTGCGACGGTGGCGCCGATGCCGGTCGCGAGGGTCAGTAGCAGGATTTTCATGGTCAATACGTAGCGCTTGTGAGAGTGGCGCGTTAGGTTAGTACTTCAAGTTCAATTGAAGTACAGCGCGATCAATGGATATCGCCGAGGTCGCCAAACGCGCGGGTGTGCCTGCGTCCACGCTGCGTTTTTACGAGGAAAAGGGGCTGATTCGCTCGATCGGTCGGCGCGGGTTGCGGCGCCAATTCAGCCCTGGGGTTCTCGATCGGCTGGCGCTCATCGCCCTGGGGCGGTCGGCCGGGTTTTCGCTCGCACAGATTCGGCCGATGCTGGGCGATTCGGGCCCGCGTGAAATCGATCGTCAGGCGTTGAGCGACAAGGCCGACGAACTGGATCGCAGAATCCGCGAGCTCACGGCCATGCGCGACGGTTTGCGCCATGCGGCGGTCTGTAGTGCGCCCAGCCACCTGGAGTGCTCCACCTTTCGTCGCCTGATGGGGGTGGCGGTGGCCGACCTGTCGCGGCGCTCGCGCCGGCGTGGCGATCAGCGGACCTGACCGAGTTCCTGGCTACGTGTCGGCTTCGTCTGTGCGGCGGCAAACTCTGCGCGTGGCGCAAATGCAACCGCAAACACGTTAAAATGCCGTGTTTTTGAATTCGACCGCGGCCATATCGCGGGAGCGCGCAATGAATACCCAGACCGATTTCGACGTCATCGTGGTCGGTGGCGGCCATGCCGGCACCGAAGCGGCCACCGCCGCTGCCCGTATGGGCGCGCGTACGCTGCTTTTGACCGACAACATCGAAACCATCGGCCAGATGTCCTGCAATCCGGCCATCGGCGGGATTGGCAAGGGTCATCTGGTGCGCGAAATCGATGCCCTGGGCGGCGTCATGGCCCGGGCGGCCGATCGCGGTGGCATTCAGTTTCGCACGCTCAACGCCCGCAAGGGCCCGGCGGTACGCGCGACCCGTGCCCAGGCCGATCGGGCGCTCTACAAGGCCGCCGTGCGTTCGATGGTCGAGAACACACCCAATCTGGCCCTGTTCCAGCAGTCGGTGGCCGATCTGATCGTCGAGGGCGATCGCGTGGCCGGCGTGATGACCACCATGGGCCTGGCCTTTCATGCACCCACGGTGGTGCTGACGGTAGGCACGTTTCTGGGCGGCACCATTCATATCGGCCACAAGCGCTTCGGCGGCGGTCGCGCGGGGGATGCGCCCTCGAATGCGTTATCCGAGCGCCTGCGCGCGCTGGACCTGCCGGTAGGCCGGCTCAAGACCGGCACGCCGCCGCGTATCGATGCCAAGAGCATCGACTACTCGCAGCTGGCCGAACAGCCGGGCGACGAGCCCGCGCCGGTGTTTTCGTTCATGGGTGAGCGCGGCGAGCATCCGCGCCAGGTGAGCTGTCATATCACCTATACCAACGAAACGACCCATCGGATCATTGCCGACAATATCGGCGAATCGGCCATGTATTCCGGCCAGATCGATTCGGTGGGCCCGCGCTATTGCCCCTCGATCGAGGACAAGGTGGTGCGCTTCGCCGACAAGGCCTCGCATCAGATCTTCATCGAGCCGGAGGGCTTGACCTCGGCCGAGGTCTACCCCAACGGTATTTCCACCAGCCTGTCGTTCGAAACCCAGCAGAAGGTCGTACGCTCGATCGCCGGCTTCGAGAACGCGCATATCACGCGGCCGGGCTATGCCATCGAATACGATTATTTCGATCCGCGGGCGCTTTCCTACACGCTGGAAACCAAGGCCATTGCCGGGCTGTATTTCGCCGGCCAGATCAACGGCACCACCGGCTATGAAGAAGCCGCCGCCCAGGGCCTTCTGGCCGGGCTCAACGCCGCGCGTGCGGTGGCCGGCGAAAGCGCCTGGTGGCCGCGCCGCGACGAAGCCTATCTGGGCGTGCTCGTGGACGATCTGATCACCCGCGGCACGATCGAGCCCTATCGCATGTTCACCTCGCGCGCCGAGCATCGCCTGCTGCTGCGCGAAGACAATGCCGATACGCGCCTGACGCCCATCGGCCGGGCGCTGGGGCTGGTTGACGATACGCGCTGGGCGGCGTTCGAGGCGGCGCGCGACGCGGTGGCCGCCGAACAGGCGCGATTATCGGCGATCGTGGTCAAGCCGGAAGACTTCGGCGCCGATCGCGGCGAACGCGTTCTGGGCAGCGTGCTCAAGCAGGCCACGCCCGTGGCCGAACTGCTCAAGCGTCCGGGCGTGGATCATGCCTGCTTGGTGGCCATCGAAAGCGTGGGCGCGCCCGATCTGTCGCAGCTCAACGCCGAGGCTGCGGAGGCGGTCGGCGAGCAGGTCGAAATCCAGGCCAAGTACGCGGGCTATATCACCCGGCAGAGCGCCGAGATCGAAAAGACGCGCCAGCACGAGGCCACCGCCCTGCCGGCCGATCTGGATTACGCGGCGGTATCCGGGCTGTCCAACGAACTGCGTGGCAAGCTCGAGGACGTACGCCCGACGAGTATCGGGCAGGCGTCGCGTATTCCGGGCATGACCCCGGCCGCAATCTCGTTATTGCTGGTGCACTTGAAGAAACTCGGACTGAAACTGGCAAAAACCGCCTGAGCACCGGTCGATAACCGCGCCCGCCGAGTCACCCGTGAACCGCGACGGGTGGGGCGACAGGCTTGCATCGCGCGCAAAACATTCGTGTAACCTAGTATTTTCGAATAGTTGCGGTTTCGCGGGGCCAAATTGAACAAGCTTCGAGCGCTAGGGTGTGTCCTGTTTGCTGCACTGCTGCTGGCAGCCTGCAGTAGCGAGGAGTCGGCCAAGTTCCCGGTCGAGAACACGCCCGAGATTCGGGACGACGGCACCACGGTGCTGCGCCGGGGTAACGGCGCCGAGCCGGAAAGCCTGGATCCGCATCAGGCCCGTAGCGTGCCGGCGGCCAATATCCTGCGCGATCTGTATTCGGGCCTGGTTCAGATTTCGCCGGCTGGCGAAATCGAGCCCGCCGACGCCGAGTCCTGGGAAATGACCGATAACGGGCTCGTCTATACCTTCAAACTGCGCAAGGATCTGCACTGGTCCAACGGCGAACCGCTGACCGCGCAGGACTATGTGTACAGCCTGCGGCGCAGTGTCGATCCGGCCACCGGCTCGCCTTATGCCCAGCTGCATGCGCCGATCGCCAATGCCAAGGCGATCATCGCGGGTGACAAACCGCCCGCAGCCCTGGGCGTACGTGCGCTCGACGATCACAGCCTCGAAATCACGCTCACCGCGCCCACGCCGTATTTTCTGGGCACGCTGGCGCACAGCATCAGCTATCCGGTCTACAAGCCGGCGGTCGAGGCCCACGGCGCGGCCTTCAGTCAGCCCGGCAACGCGGTGACCAACGGCGCTTACAAGATCGAAAGCTGGCGGGTGAATTCGATGATTGCGCTCGAGCGCAATCGCCAATACTGGGACGATGCCCAGACCGCGATCGGCCGCGTCGAGTACTACCCGATCACCAACCAGAACTCGGCGTTGTCGCGCTATCAGGCCGGTGAGCTGGATTGGGCCACCTCGGTGCCGATCCCGCGCCTGGAGGCCATCAAGAAATATATTCCCGCACAGCTGCATACCCAGCCCACGCTGGGCGTCTACTACTACGGCCTGAACGTCAAACGCCCGCCGTTCAAGGATGCGCCCGAGTTGCGGCGTGCCTTGTCGATGGCGATCGACCGGCGCACCATCGTCGACAAGATTACCCGGGGCGACGAAATCCCCGCCTATGGCTGGATTCCGCCGGTGGTAGAAGGCTATGCAGGCGCGCAGTTCTCGTGGACCAAGCTCTCGGACAGCAAGCGCGAGGCCAAGGCGCGCGAGCTATACGAAAAAGCCGGCTATTCCGAGAGCAAGCCGTTACAGATCGAAATCCGCTACAACAGCGGCGAGGGCAACAAGAAGATCGCCTCGGTGATCGCTGCGATGTGGCGCAGCGTGCTCGGTGCCGATGTCACCTTGCGCAACGAGGAATGGAAGGTCTTTCTCGACAACGTGCGCCAGGGTAATACCGAGGCCTACCGGCTGGCCTGGATTGGCGACTACGACGACCCGAACACCTTCTTCGAACTGATGAATTCCAAGTTCGGCCTCAACGGCACCGGTTATGCCAGCGCCGAATACGACCGCCTGCAGGAAAAACAGGCGCATATGCCGGACGGCCCCGAGCGCATGAAGATCATGAAGAAGGCCGAGTCCGTATTGCTGGCCGACAGTCCGATCATTCCGATCTATTTCTATGTCAGCAAATACCTGATCAAGGATTATGTGAAGGGCTTCGAGGGCAACCCGCTGGACTCCTACTACAGCAAGGATCTGTCGATCGAACCGTGAGCGCCCTGATCAGACGTTTGCGAACGGGCGACGCCTAGCCATGCTGGCCTATGCGCTGCGCCGGCTGCTGGGCGCGATCCCGACGCTGTTCATTCTGCTGACCCTGGCGTTCGTGATGATGCGCGCGGCCCCGGGCGGGCCATTCGATGCCGATCGCGAACTGCCGGCCCAGGTCCGGGCCAACCTCGAAGCCAAGTATCACCTCGACGAACCGATCTATCAGCAGTACGGGCGTTATCTGTGGGATATCGCCCACTTCGATTTCGGCCCGTCTTTCCAGTATCGCGATACCAGTGTCAACGACCTCATCGCCTCGGGCTTTCCGGTATCGCTCAAGCTCGGTGCGGCCTCGCTGGCGTTCGCGCTGCTCTTGGGTGTGCCGTTGGGCATGCTCGCTGCGCTGCGCCAGAACCGCCCAGCCGACTACGGCGCGATGACGCTCGCCATGCTGGGTATCTCCATCCCCAATTTCGTGCTCGCGCCGCTGATGATTCTGATGTTCGCGGTCTATAACGACTGGCTGCCGGCCGGTGGTCTGGATGGTTGGCAGAACTATGTGATGCCGGTGCTCGCACTGGGTACCGCGATGATGGCCTATGTCGCGCGCCTGGCCCGCGCCTCGACCATCGAGGTCATGCGCTCGAACTATGTACGCACCGCCCGTGCCAAGGGGCTGTCCGCTGCGCGCGTGGTCTGGGTGCATGCGCTGCCGGCCGCGCTTACGCCGATCGTGTCTTATCTGGGCCCGGCGGCGGCCGGCATCATTACCGGTTCGGTGGTCATCGAGACGATTTTCGGCATTCCCGGGCTGGGGCAGTTTTTCGTCCAGGGGGCGCTCAACCGCGACTACACGCTGGTGATGGGCGTGGTGCTGTTCTACGGCATCCTCATTGTGGCTTTCAATCTCGTCGTGGACCTGCTCTACGGCTGGCTCGACCCTAGGGTGAGCTATTGATGCGGCAAGTCAGGCGCCAGCCCGTTCGTTTCGCCGTCGCGGTGGTGGGCACTGCATGATCTTCGGACGTCGAAAACACATGCAGCAGGCCGCGCATGGGCGCAGCCTGTTCTCCGATGCGTTGCGGCGGCTGCGTGCCAACAAGGCCGCGCTGACCTCGATGGGCGTATTGGGCGTCATCGTCGTCGCGGTCGTGGTGGGGCCGTGGCTGTCACCGCATAACTACTTCGACCAGGACTACGGGGCGATCTGGGTGGCGCCGACCCTGACGGATGCCCACTGGTTCGGTACCGACTCGGTGGGGCGCGATCTGTTCGTGCGCGCGCTCGAAGGCGGGCGGATTTCGCTGATGATCGGTTTCGTCGCCACGCTGGTCAGCCTGGTTATTGGCGTGGCCTATGGCGCGACGGCCGGCTATGCGGGCGGGCGCGTGGACGCGGTGATGATGCGCATCGTCGATATTCTCTATGCGATGCCGTTTCTGTTCTTCGTGATCCTGCTGATGGTGTTTTTCGGCCGTAATATCCTGCTGATATTCGTGGCCATCGGGGCCATCAACTGGCTGGATATGGCGCGTATCGTGCGCGGGCAAACACTCGCGCTCAAACAGCAGCCCTTTATCGAAGCCGCGCGCATGTCCGGCGCGCCGGCGGTGTCGATCATCGCCCGCCATATCGTGCCCAACCTGCTCGGCGTGGTGGCGGTGTATATCACCCTCACCATTCCGCAGGTCATCCTGTTCGAATCGTTTCTGAGCTTTCTCGGCCTCGGCGTGGCCGAACCCGCTACGTCCTGGGGCGCGCTCATCAAGGACGGCGCCGATGAAATGAATCGCGCGCCCTGGCTGTTGATCGTGCCGGCGGTGTTTCTCGCTGCCACGCTATTCTGCTTTAACTTCATCGGCGACGGTTTGCGCGACGCGCTCGATCCGAAGGATCGCTAGGCTCGCGAGTCAGCATGACGCCCGAAATCAAGCGGGTCGTGTATCTGATCGTGGCGGTGTCAAACGACGCGCATTAAATCGGCACCGCGGATCGCGTTCTACGCGCTGCGATCAGGCAAGTATTTTGTCCGCCAATGAACGCGAAGAAACGCGAATAAGGCAAAAAGACGATCGGTCGAGCGGCGAGGCGTCGGCCCTTTACGCTTCGAGCTGAGCTTTGTACATGCGCAGTTGCGGATTTGCGCTTTTGGCATGTATTTGCGGATGTCTTTCCAAGGAACGAGCCCCTGTGTCGGGCAGGAACGACGCAGGTCGAATCGACGCCGCGGGCTTCGTTTGGCCGGTTGGTGGCTTACACTGGGTGCATGCTGCTCGACGTTCGCGATCTGAAAGTACGTTTCGACACGCCCGACGGCGTGGTGGAGGCCGTACGCGGGCTCGATCTGCAGCTCACCGCCGGTGAATCGGTCGGCATCGTGGGCGAATCCGGCTCGGGCAAGAGTCAGAGCGTGCTGGCCCTCATGGGGCTGCTGGCGGACAACGCGCGTGTCTCGGGCAGCGCGAGCCTGCAAACCGATCGCGGCCGGCTGGAGCTGATCGGCGCGAAACGGCGCACGCTCGAACGGATTCGCGGCGCGCGGATCGCCATGATCTTTCAGGATCCGATGACCACGCTCAACCCGCATCTGCGCATCGCCACCCAGATCAAGGAAGTGATCACGCGCCATCGCGGTTTGCGCGGCCGGGCCGCGACGAAGGCCGCGATCGAGATGCTCGAGGCGGTCAAGATTCCCGATGCCGCGCGTCGGATTCGCTATTACCCGCACCAGTTTTCCGGTGGTATGCGCCAGCGCGTGATGATTGCCATGGCGCTGGCTTGCGAACCGGATATCCTGATTGCCGACGAACCCACCACTGCCCTCGATGTGACCGTACAGGCCGATATTCTCGATCTGATGGCCGAGCTGCGCGAGCGCACGCAGGTCGCGTTGCTGCTCATCACCCACGATCTGGGCGTGGTCGCCGGCCAGTGCGAGCGGTTGCTGGTCATGCGTGCCGGCGAAGTGGTGGAGCGCGGTGCGATCGACGACATCTTTGCCGCCCCAGCGCACGACTATACCCGTGCGTTGCTGGCGGCCGTACCGCGTCTGGAAACGCCGCATCGCACGCGCGGGCGGCCATGAATCTGCCGGATTATCTGACCGACCCCGAGCTGATCGCACTGCTCAAGTTCTGGACCACGATCGTCGTGCTGGCCGGCAGCGCGATCGCGGCCAGCGTGCATGCGCTGCTCACCCGTGAAACACCCAGCAGCGCCTTTGGCTGGATCGGCGTGTCGGTATTGTTTCCACCGATCGGCCCGTTGTTGTATTACATGTTCGGCGTCAATCGCGTACGCATTCGGGCGCGTCGCCTGGACCGCCAGTCGCGCCACGGCCTGGGCGCGCATCAGCCCGGCGCCAACGCCGAGTTGCGCGACTACAGCGACATACTCGATCGCCGCCGGCTGGGCCTGGCCGCGGCCGGCGACCGGCTGTCGGCCTGGCCGGTGGTCGCCGACAATGGCGTGGAGGTGTTGCACGACGGCGAGCAGGCCTATCCGCCGATGCTCAAGGCGATCGAAAAAGCCCGTCGTTTCGTCTATCTGACCACCTATATCTTCGAGACCAACCGTACCGGCAAGCGCTTTATCGATGCCCTGGCGCGCGCCGCCGAACGCGGCGTGGATGTACGCGTGCTCATCGACGGGGTGGGCGAATACTATGCCTGGCCGGGCCGGCGCGCCGTGCGTCTGTTGCACAAACAGGGGGTCAAGTCGGCGCGTTTTCTGCCGCCACGGCTGATTCCGCCCTCGCTGCAGCTCAACCTGCGCAACCACCGCAAGATCCTGGTGACCGATGCCGGCGTGGCGTTTACCGGCGGCATGAATATTGGCGACCGGCATCTGGTGGAGGGCAGCCGTGGCGTGTCCGATCTGCATTTTCGTTTTGCCGGCCCGGTGGTGCGCCAGATCGAGGCCGTGTTTCTGTCCGACTGGGCGTTTGCCACCGGACGTCAGACCGGCGTGTCGCGCGGTGAGATCGCGCCGGCGGGTGACGCGGCCTGTCGCAGTATCGAGAACGGGCCGACCCGCGACACCGAGCGCCTGACCACACTCATTCAGACCGCAATCGCCAGTGCCCGGCGCAGTGTGCTGATCATGACACCGTATTTTCTGCCCGGACCGGCGCTGGTAGGCGCGCTGCAATCGGCCGCGTTACGGGGGCTGGAAGTCAAGATCGTGCTGCCGGCCAAGAACAATCTGCCGTTTGTGCACTGGGCATCGCGGCATGCGCTGGGCGAACTGATGATGCGCGGCGTGCATATCTACTATCAGCCGCCGCCGTTTGCCCATACCAAACTGCTCGTGCTCGACGAGGACTATGCGCTGGTCGGCTCGCCCAATCTCGACCCGCGCAGTCTGCGCCTGAACTTCGAGCTGGCCGTCGAGATATTCGACCCGGCCGGCGTGGAAAGCCTGGCCACGCATATTCGCGAGAGCATTGCCATGAGTCGGGCCTATTCGCTGACCGAGCTGCACAGCCGGCGCTGGCCGACGCGCCTGCGCGATTCCTTTTTCTGGTTATTCTCGCCTTATCTCTAGGACTATCGTTGCCGGTGGCTGGCGTCGAGCGAATGAGCCAGGGTAGCGGGCATTTCGATACGCATATGCACCGGCAGATGGTCGGAGAGCACGGTATCGATCACCCGCGCTTCGCCGATATTGAGCGTCGGCGAGGTGAGGATATGATCGATGCCGCGCCGCGGACGCCAGCTGGGAAAGGTCGGCAGCGGCCGGTCGTAGACACGCAGCCCGCTGGCCGCCAGCGCCGGGTCGGCGATCAGCGCCGAAGCCGTGCAGTTGGTATCGCCCATGATCACCACATGGCGATCCCGGGCCACGAGGTCGCAGATCGCGGCCAGCTGGCGTGCCCGGCTACCGGCGCCGAGTGCCAGGTGCGTGATCACCACGGCAAGCGGGTCTTCCGGCGTGCCGAAGCGCGCGATCAACGCGCCGCGCCCGGGCAGGCGCCCCGGCAGCTTGTGTTCGCTCACCGCGAACGGCGTATAGCGGCTGATCAGCCCGAGCCCGTGCTGGGCGACGCGCCCGAGATCGCGATTGACCTGGACCCGCCAGTATTCGAAGCCGGCGGCTTCGGCCAGATGCTCGATCTGGTTGCGGTACTGGCTGCGCCGGCTGCCGGCATCGATTTCCTGCAGGCCGATGATGTCGTGGCCGACCAGCAGTTCGCCGATACGGTCGAGGTTGTCGCGCACCTGCTGGCTGGGCAGCAGATGACGCCAGCCACGGGTTACGTATTCGCGATAACGCTTGGTGCCGACGCCGACCTGCATGTTGAAACTCAACAACGACAGGCTCGGCCCCGCTTGGCTGGGACGCGTCAGAGCGCCGGGTGCAGTGGGCGAATTCACAGGGTCAGCGTACCATCGTTACCGGGTGAGTGATGCCTTACGAAAACGGCCAGTCGATGAGCGAAACGTTGCTACGGGTAGACAATCTCAAGGTGCATTTTCCGCTGGGCGGTGGTCTGTTCGCCGCCGACGCGGGCGTGCTCAAGGCGGTTGACGGCGTGAGCCTGAACCTGGCCCCCGGGCGCACGCTCGGGCTGGTGGGCGAATCCGGCTGTGGCAAGTCGACGCTGGCGCGTGCGCTGACCGGCATGGTGTCCGTCACATCGGGCGAAATTGTGTTCGAAGACAACACGATACGCCACGACCGGTCAGCCAGCTGGAAAGCCCTGCGGCGTGATGTGCAGATGATCTTCCAGGACCCGCTCGCCAGTCTCGATCCGCGCATGACGGTGGGCCAGATCGTGGCCGAGCCGTTGCGGCATCTTCGCCCCGACCTGGGTCGCGCGGATCGACGCCGGCGCGTGGCGGCGATGATCGAGCGGGTCGGGTTGTCGCAGAGCCAGATCAATCGTTATCCACACGAATTCTCGGGTGGGCAGTGCCAGCGGATCGGTATCGCGCGCGCGCTGGTGGTCGAGCCGAAGGTGCTGATCTGCGACGAGCCGGTATCGGCGCTGGATGTCTCGATCCAGGCGAAGATCGTGGAACTGCTGCAACAGCTCCAGGCCGAGTTCGGCATCGCCATTCTGTTCATCGCTCACGACCTGGCCGTGGTACGCCAGATCAGCGATGAAGTGATGGTGATGTATCTGGGCCGGGTCATGGAACGCGCGCCGTCGAACACGCTGTTCGAGCGCCCGGCACATCCGTATACGCGGGCGTTGTTGTCGGCCGTACCGCGCCCGGATCCGGAACTCGAACGTCGTCGGCGTCGAATCGCCTTGTCCGGCGAGTTGCCGTCGCCGGCCGATCCGCCCTCCGGCTGCGTGTTTCGTACCCGCTGCCCCTGGGCACAGGTGGATTGCGCGGCACAAACGCCCGCGCTGCGGGCATTTGGCGGCGAGAGCCATGTGGCCTGCCTGCATGCCGAAGCCGTGGCCAGGGATCGGCTCGCCGCGACCGGCTGACGCGTGAGCTACGAGCGCCTGTTCAACCGCCTCGGCGTACTCGCGTTGTTCGTTGCCCTGGTGGTGGTGGCCGGCGTGGCCGGTTGGCATACGCTACTCAACACCTATGCCGGCGCCTGGTCGCACCAGCCCGAGGACGCCGACTGGCTGCTGGCCGATAGCGCACGGCAACTGATCGCCGACAGCATGGCGGATCTCGACGCCGGTGTCGTCGATCATCAGGTCGCGCTGCTGTCGAGTCGCGCTATCGGTGCGCGCGCGCCCGGCGAACCGGATCAGCCGCGGGTCAATGTATCCGTGCCGACGGCCCCGCGGGCCTGGCTCGAATGGCAGTTTCTACGTCATGCCGCCGGCGTGGACGATGTCTTGCAGGCCTTCGAGCTTCAGGCCTCGCGGTTGCTGCGCCAGATCGATGCCATGCCGGGTGACTATCGAGCCTATGTATTCGCCCGGGACGCGGTTTATAGCCGGGCGGGTGCGCTCGATGCCGGCGCTACCACGGCCTTCGTGGCCAATGCCGATGTCGTAGCGCTTGCCGCACGTAGCGATGGGCACCTCATTCCCGTGGTGTCGGTGCACCCGGCGCGACCGGATGCTGTCGCAGTGCTCAGGCGCTGGGCCGAGCGCGGTGTGCGCGATGTGGCCTGGTGGCCGGCGCAACAGCAGATCGATCTTGCCGGTGCATCTGCCCAAGCCGCCTATGCGGTGATGGCCGCACACGATATGCGCCTGCATACCCGGATTGGGCCGGGGCGTGACAGCGAAACAGGCCAGGCGATGATCGATGCGCGGGCGCTACGCGACGCCCTCGATGCGGGTGTCGCGGTCACGGTTTCCATCGACGCGCCCGCAGACAATGCGCGCGAGGTCATGGAATCGCTGTTCGCGTTGTTGCGGCAGCCGGCCTACCGGGCGCGGCTGCGTATCGCGCTCGACGGCGTGCTGGCCGGCCGGCGGGATCAATCGGTGCTCGCGCCGCTGTTACAGCATCCACAGTTTTTCGATCGGTTGTGCTATGCCAGTGGCTATCCGCATTCGGCGATCGCGGGCGCGATCGATCTCGAAGCGCTGGCGGATGACGGCTTTCTCGACCCGGCGCTGATTGCGCCGCTGCGGGCCATCTACGATGTCAATCCGTTGCTGTTCATGTTCGTGACCCTGCGCCAGGTCCGCTTGCCTACGACCGGGCTGAAGCTGCCGGCTCGCGTGTTTGCGTGCCGGGCGGAGTCATGAAGACTTAACACCGTTGTCCCAGGCTCCGCGGCATTGGATCTGTCGTTCGGAACAAACCTATGGGTCAGCCCACCCGTCATCATCGCAGCGTGCTCGCGCCACAGACACGTCGTTCTTTTCTGCGTCGGGCCGGATTCGCCGGCGGCGCCGCGTTATCGCTGGTCGGCCTGGCCGGTTGCAGCGACGATGGCGGCAGTTCGGTACGGGTGTCGCGTGCGCCGGGCAGCAGTGCCGCGCAGTTCGTCCATGGCGTGGCCAGCGGCGACCCGTTGACCGATCGCGTCATGCTCTGGAGCCGGGTGACGCCGGCGATCGAGGGCGATATCAGCGTCAACTGGTTTCTGTCCGAATCGCCGGACATGCGCAACGTGCTGCGTAGCGGCACCGTGATTACCGGCGCGTCGCGTGACTACACCGTCAAGGTGGATGCCACCGGCCTGGTCGCCAACACGACCTATTACTACTGTTTCGAAACCGCCACCGAGCGCTCGCCGGTCGGGCGCACGAAAACCCTGCCCACGAGCGGCGTCGAGCGGCTGCGGATCGCCGTGCTGTCCTGCTCGAATTATCCCTTCGGCTTCTTCAATGTCTATGGTCGGGTCGCCGAGCGCGCCGATCTGGATCTGGTGTTGCATCTGGGCGATTACATCTACGAATACCCGGGGCGCGGCGTATCCGAGGCCGAGAACCCGGATGAATACGGCGACGGGCGACCGCTCGGCCGTGCCCCTGAACCGCCCTACGAAATCGTCAGCCTCGACGACTACCGGACCCGCCATGCCTGTTACAAGACCGATGTCGACCTGCAGGAGCTGCATCGTCAGCATCCGATGATCTGGGACCATCCGATCAGCTCCCCAGCGATCCGCGTTTGAGTCCCAAACCGTTCGGCTGCAAGGCGCGCGCCGCCGCATCGTGGGTACTCACGATCTAGGCGAGCAACGCCGCAGACGGGCGGCTTGGGCCAAACCCGTTGGGCCAGGCCTTTGTGCTCGGCTGGCGGCGTTATTCGTCGGTTGTGTGCAAACAGCACACGGCCCTCCTTATTCCTTGCCAGTCGAGCACAAAGGCGCTGGCGCGGACCGCTGCGGAGCTGATCGGATGGTCTGGTGGACGACCACGAATCGACCAACGACAGCTGGCGCGGCGGCGCCCAGAACCACGACCCCGATCGCGGCGAGGGGCCGTGGAGCAAGCGCGAAGCGGTTTCGATCCAGGCCTATTACGAATGGCTGCCGATCCGTGAAACCGACCCGGATAATCGCGAGCGGATCTATCGCGGCTTCGAGATCGGCGACCTGGTGTCGCTGTCGATGCTGGATACGCGCCTGATCGGGCGCGACCAGCAGCTCGAAAACAATGCCGAGCAGGGGTTTACCGATACCGGCGATTATGCGAACGCCGATCGGACCCTGATCGACGACAATCAACGGCAATGGCTGGCCGACCGGCTCGAACAATCGCCGGCGATCTGGAAACTCATCGGTCAGCAGGTCATGTTTGGCCAGCTCAAGTCCGTGGGCGCGCCCAATGCCAGCAACGCCACCAACCCGGGCGGCCAGGGCGGCGTTTTTTTCAATTCCGATCAGTGGGATGGCTATCCGCGGGCCCGCGAACGGGTGTGGGAGATCATTCGTGGCGGCCAGGCCGCGCCGAATGTGGCGATCGACAACGTGGTGGTACTCACCGGCGATATTCATACCTCCTGGGCCATGGATATCACCGAGGATCCGAACAATGCCGCAGCCTACGACCCGGCCACCGGCCTGGGCTCGATGGGCGTGGAATTCGTGACCACGTCGGTGACCTCACCGGGCTTCGACAGCAACGATCTGCGCGATACGATTCTCAGCCAGAACCCGCATATGAAATACGCCGAGCTGACCCAGCGCGGCTATCTGCTGCTGGATATCACCCGCGAGCGCATGCAGGCCGAATGGTGGTATGTCGACGACATCAAAAGCCGTAACAACCAGCAGCGCTTTGCCAGCGCCTGGCAGGTACGTGCAGGCGAAAATCATGTCGTGGCCGCCAGCGGCCAAAGTCAGCCCGTCGCCGACGCGCCGGTGCTGGCGCCGCAAGACCCACAAGCGGCGGTGGCCACCGGCTAATCGCTGCGCATCCGGTCGCCGGCGGGAAAAGATCGTGTTTCACAATACGGTCATGGTTCGAGACTAGCCTTCGAGAACGCACTCTTGCGTTTGTTGGGGGTACGACATGGTCAAGCGTTCTGCGCCGCGCGCGCACGATCCCGTGCGTCGGCGGTTGTTGTTGCAAAGCCTCAGCGGTGCCGGATTACTGGTCACCGGGAGCTTGTTGAGTGGGTGTAACGACGGCGACGCGTCGGTTTCTCTCAGTTCCGGCCAGGGCTCGGGCGGTGGGGGAACCGTGCGCCCCGGCATGCCGGACGGCGGCGATAGCACGGGCTCGCCGATCAGTCGGCTTGGGGCGCTCGGCGCGGCTGACGAAAACGGGGTACGCCTGCCACCGGGCTTTGTTTCCCGGGTGGTCGCCACGGCGGGACAACGCCCCTATGCCGGTTCGCCCTATCTCTGGCATACCTATCCCGACGGCGGTGCGACCTTTCGCATGGACGATGGCGGCTGGGTCTATGTCTCCAACAGCGAGTTCGTGCCGGGCGGCGTGGGGGCGCTTCGTTTCGATGCCAACGGCGAGATCGTGGATGCCTATGCGATCCAGATCGGCACCATCCTCAATTGCGCCGGCGGTCCGACGCCCTGGGGCCCATGGCTGACCTGCGAGGAGTACGAAGCCGGTAGTGTCTATGAATGCGACCCGACCGGGGCGGGCGCGACCGACGCACTGTCCAACAAGAAACCGGCGCTGGGTACGTTCAATCATGAAGCCGCGACCATCGACCCCAACGCCGGCATCGTCTATATGACCGAGGACGATCCGCAGGGCGGTTTCTATCGGTTCGTCTGCGATGCCTATCCGTCGCTGGATTCAGGCACGCTACAGATCGCGGAACTCGTGGGCGATGACCCCATGACCCGCCGTGCGATCGTGTGGCACGACGTGCCACAACCCAATCCACCGACCGCGCTGCTCACCGAAGTCGAAAACCTGGCTGGCGAGCTGGGCGAGCTGCCGCTCGTTGGCGGGCTGATCGATGCCGTGGTCAATACCGCCTTCACGATCATTCCGGGCAATACGCCGACCCGCCAGCAGGTCGAACAGGCCAGTGTCTTCGATGGCGGCGAAGGCATCTGGTATCACGACGGGATCGTGTTCTTCACCACCAAGGGTGATAACCGTGTCTGGGCCTACGATACGGCCGACGGTTTCATCGAAATCATCTACGACGACGCCCTGTTCGACGAGCCCGTGCTCACGGGGGTGGATAACGTCACCATTTCGCCGCTTGGCGATATTCTGGTTGCCGAAGATGGCGGCGATATGCAGATCGTGGCGATTACCGCCGAGCGCGACATTCTGCCGCTGGTGCAAGTGGTCAATCAGCCGGATTCCGAGATCACCGGGCCGGCTTTCTCGCCCGATGGCAGTCGTTTGTATTTTTCCAGCCAGCGCGGGCGTCGTAATGTCGATGGCGACGATAGCGATGGCGGTTTCGGTATCACCTACGAAATACGCGGCATCGACGGCCAGCGTTTTTTCGACCCGCAGACCTCGACATGAGTGGCCCACGCAAGCCCGCCGGGCATTCGGCGTCGCGCCGTGGGTTTCTGCGCCGGGCCGGCCTGGCCGGTTCCAGCCTGGCGATTACGCCGTGGCTGGCCGCTTGCCACGACGACGGCAGCGTCGATCTGCGCAACACAAGCGACGACAAGGACGACAGGAACGATGAGGGCAGCGCCGATCCCGGCATGCCGGCGATCAGCGACGCGGTGGTTCGTTTCGAACATGGCGTGGCCAGCGGCGACCCGCTCACCGATGCGGTCGTACTCTGGACCCGGGTGACGCCGCAAGACAAAAGCGATGACCTGCCGATCGGCGGGCGTTATGTCGTGGCCCGTGATGAATCGCTTTCCGATATCGTCGTTGAAGACGACTTCCGAACCGACGCCCGCCGCGATTATACGGTCAAGATCGATCGCAACCGACTCGTGCCGGGCACGACCTATTTCTATCGTTTTATCGCCAACGGCACGGTGTCTCCGGTCGGGCGTACCCGCACCGCGCCGGTCGGCCCGATCGAACGCGCCCGAATCGCCTTTACCTCCTGTTCGCAGTATCCGGACGGATATTTCAACGTCTACGCGGCCATGGCCACGCACGCGGATATCGACCTCGTACTGCACCTGGGCGACTATATTTACGAATACGGCAGTGCTGGCGAGCTGGGTCGGGCGCACGCGCCGGATCACGAGATTGTGACGCTCGCTGATTACCGCATGCGCCATGCCCAGTACAAGCGCGACCCGGACCTGCAGGCGTTGCACGGCGCGCATCCGATGATCGTGGTCTGGGACGATCACGAATCGACCAACGACAGCTGGAAAGACGGGGCCGAAAACCACCAGCCCGATACGGAGGGGGACTGGGTGTCGCGCAAGGCGCGTTCGATCCAGGCGTATTACGAATGGCTGCCGATACGCGCGGTCGAGCCGGAACGCCCCGAGCGGATCTATCGACGCTTTAGCTGGGGCAATCTGGTCGATTTGATCATGCTCGATACGCGCCTGATCGGTCGCGATCAGCAGGCATCGAGCCCGCTCGACAGTTCGACTATCTACGACGAGCGGCGCACGCTGCTGGGCTTTGAACAGGAGGCGTGGCTGACGACCGAACTCACCCGTTCGGTGGCGCAATGGAAGCTCATCGGCCAGCAGGTCATGTTCATGCCGTTACGCCTGGGTTTGCCCAGGCTGATCGACCTGGAATTACTGCCCGCGCTCAGCGACAAGCTGTCGCTGCTCACCGAGGGCGGTATCGCGCTCAATGTGGATCAATGGGACGGCTATCCCGCGGCGCGTGGCCGGGTGATCGACCAGATTCGTATTCAGGGGCTCAACAATGTGGCGGTGCTGGCCGGGGATATCCACACATCCTGGGCCCAGGATGTCAGCGAAGATCCGAACAATCCGCTCGTCTACAACCCGATCACGGGCGAAGGCGCGCGGGCCGTGGAGTTCGTGTCGCCGTCGGTAACGTCTTCTGGTTTACCCGAGCTACAGCCGTTGCGCGATTCGTTGCGGCTGCTCAATCCGCATATGAAATATGTGGATCTGGCCAATCATGGCTATGTACTGCTCGATATCACGGCCGAACGGCTGCAAGGCGAATTCTGGTATGTAAATACCATCGCCGAGCGCGACGCCAGCGAGCGCTTTGCGACTTCTTTCGTGACCGTCAGCGGCGACAATCGCCTGCAGGAACAGCGCACGGCCAGCACCGGCGAAACCGCGACCGCAGATCTGGCGCAAAGTATCGGTACCGCCGAGGCACGCAACGACGCCCTCGAGCCCGTGGTTCGCGAAGCTTCACCACAGACTGCGTTGGCGTCGGCGTAACCCGCGACCGGGCGGCCCGACGACCGGTCAAAAAAAAGCCGCCCATAGAGGCGGCTTTTTTCTTGTCGTTCGCGGCGTTAAGGCCTAGAAGCGACGCGGACCGCGGGGGCGATCGTCGCGCGGACGCGCTTCGTTCACACGCAGGGTGCGACCACCGAGATCCTTGTTGTTCATGCCTTCGATGGCCTGTTTGGCATCGTTGTCGTCCGGCATTTCCACGAAACCGAAGCCGCGCGAACGGCCCGTCTCGCGGTCCATGATCACCTTGGCCGACGAAACTTCGCCGAACGCTTCGAAAGCGCCCCGCAGTTCGTCGTCATTGGTGTTCCACGACAGATTGCCCACGTAAATATTCATCTCGACTGATCCTAGCGATACCGTGTCATTATTTCTGAAAAACCGTACGGACTCGTCAACGACACCAAACTAAGACCAACGGAGAACGGCCAAAGCCGTATGAACTCCGAGTCTACATATTTTTCGTCGCTTGCAATAGCTCAAGCGGGAAAAAAATTCAAGCGCTGTGGCCGCACCGTAAAAGTGCGCTGACTTAGCTGCAATTCGGCTTGTTCGGCGCCTGACGATACAGCTGCATGGCCTGGTTCATATGGCTCTGCAGATTGTTGATCCGGCTCTGGTTGGAGGGATGGGTCGACATGAACTCGGCCGGCTTTTCGCCGCCGGCGGCGGCCATGTTCTGCCATAGCGCGACCGACTCGCGTGGATCGAAGCCGGCCCGGGCCATGAGTTCCAGCCCGATGGTGTCGGCCTCGCTTTCCTGGGTGCGTGAAAACGGCAGCAGAATACCGACCTGGGCGCCCAGGCCGAGCGCGGACATCACTGCCTGGTTGCCGCCGCTGCCGGAGCCGCCGAGAAAAGCCGATACCACCTGCAGACCGCCCTGGGTGGCAGCCTGTTGCGAGACGCGCTCGTTACCGTGGTCGGCCAGCACGTGGCCGACTTCGTGGCCGATGACCGCGGCGAGCTGATCGTCGGTCTTGGCGACATCGAGCAGGCCGGAATAGACACCGATCTTGCCGCCGGGCAGCGCGAAGGCGTTGACCTGGTCGTCCTTGAACACGGTGACTTCCCAGTCGCCGCCGGTTACGCGGGTGATCGCGTTGGCCACGCATTTCACATAGCGATTATCGGCGGTGCTGGTGTCGATCGGTTCTTCCTGCTTCATCTGCTGGTAGCTCTGAACGCCCATTTGCGCGATCTTTTCTTCCGAAAAGAGCTTGAGCTGGTTGCGCCCGGTTGGCGATGTCGCACAGGCGGCGAGCAATAGCAGCAGTGAAGCGACATAGATTCGACGCATGATCGACTTTCTCCCGAAGGCGGCGCGTGAAAGCGCCAATGACTCGTGTCCCGTAGATGACGATTCTATCGCGACGAGCTTGCGCGTCCATGAATACCGGGCCGGGCGCACCGGTGCATTGGTTACAATGCGCGCCATGGACGATGTATCGACGATTCTCGACTCTCTCAACGAAGCCCAGCGTGAAGCCGTAGGCGCGCCGCCGGGGCATATGCGCGTACTTGCCGGCGCGGGGTCCGGCAAGACCCGGGTACTGATTCACCGTATCGCCTGGCTGATCGGCGTCGAGGGCGTATCCCCGCAGTCGATACTGGCGGTGACCTTTACCAACAAGGCCGCCGGCGAGATGCGCGCCCGCCTCGAGCCGATGCTGCGCGTACCTGCGCGCGCGCTGTGGGTAGGCACGTTTCATGGCATCGCTCATCGGTTGCTGCGGCTGCATTTCAAGGAAGCCAAGCTGCCGCAGGCGTTTCAGATCATCGATTCGGACGACCAGTACCGTCTGGTGCGGCGTACGCTCAAGAATCTGGAAATGGACGAACAGCGCTGGCCGCCGCGCCAGATGCAGGGCTTCATCAACAGCTGCAAGGAGGCCGCCGAGCGCCCGCGCGATCTGGCCGATACCGGCGACTACGCACGTAGCCAGATGATTCGGGTCTATCAGGCCTACGAAAACGCGCGCGAATCCGCCGGCCTGGTCGATTTTCCCGAGCTGCTGCTGCGCGCCTATGAGACCTGTCGCGACAACGCCGACCTGCTGGCGCACTACCGGCGGCGTTTCAGCCATATCCTGGTCGACGAATTCCAGGATACGAACGCGCTGCAATATGCGTGGATTCGCCTGCTGGCCGGCGACAGCGGCAAGGTGTTCATCGTCGGCGACGACGATCAGTCCATCTATTCCTGGCGCGGCGCGCGGGTGGATAACATCCTGCGCTTCGAGGAAGACTTCAAGGACACCGCCACCGTGCGCCTGGAGCAGAACTATCGCTCCACCGGCACGATCCTGGGCGCGGCCAACGGTCTGATTGGCCACAATCTCACCCGGCTGGGCAAGGAGTTGTGGACCGCCGGCGCCGATGGCGAGCCAATCGACGTCTATGCGGCCTTCAACGAGTACGACGAGGCCCAGCATGTCGTCACCCGCATCCAGAACTGGATCGCCGACGGCGGCAAGCGCTCGGATATCGCGATTCTGTATCGCTCCAATGCCCAGTCGCGCGTGCTCGAGGAACGGCTGATTGCGGCCGAGATTTCCTATCGCATCTATGGCGGCCAGAAGTTCTTCGAGCGCGCCGAGATCAAGGACGCATTGGCCTATATGCGGCTGCTGCAGTCCCGGGCCGACGATGCCGCCTTCGAGCGTATCGTCAACACGCCGACGCGTGGCATTGGCGCGACCACGGTCGACAAGATCCGCAGCCATGCCCGCGCCGGCGCGATGAGCCTGTGGCAGGCCGCGTTCGATCTGGCCGAGAACGGGCTGCCGGCCCGGGCCGGCAAGATGGTGATGGCGTTCATCGAACTCATCGATACGCTGGACGCCGAGATCGAAGGCATGGCCCTGCACGAAATCGCCGAAAAGGTGATCACGGCCACCGACCTCAAGGCGCACCACGGCAAGGGTGGCGACGAAAAAGCCGAAGGGCGCAAGGAAAACCTCGACGAACTGGTGTCGGCCGCGCGTGCCTATACGGCCGATGACGACGACACCATGGACGAAATCACCCAGTTTCTGGCCTATGCCTCGCTGGAAGCCGGCGAGAACCAGGCCGGCGAGTGGGACGAATCCGTGCAGTTGATGACCCTGCACTCGGCCAAGGGCCTGGAGTTTCCGCTGGTGTTCATGGTCGGCCTCGAAGAAGGGCTGTTTCCACACCAGCGCTCGGTCGACGACGATAACGGCCTCGAGGAAGAACGCCGCCTGTGCTATGTCGGCATGACCCGGGCAATGGAGAAACTGCATATCTCGCATGCCGAGGTGCGCCGCCTGCACGGCTCGGAAAATCTGTGTGCGCCGTCGCGTTTTCTGCGTGAGATTCCGGCGGATTTTCTGCGCGAAGTGCGCCCGCAGGCCGGCATCAGCCAGCCGGTGTTTCGCCCGGGCAGCATTGCCAAATCCGAACAGCGCGCGGCCGGGCTGTCGCTCGGCCAGCGGGTATCCCACAAGAAATTCGGCCAGGGCACGGTGCTGGCCTTCGAGGGCGATGGCGCGCGTGCGCGTATTCAGGTGAATTTCGATGGCGTGGGTAGCAAGTGGCTGATCGCCGGCTATGCCAAACTCGACCCGGTATGATCGGAAATCGGTCGCACTGAACAAAAGACACGCATCGAAGCGTGTAACAAATCGTGTAATAAATAGGGGAACGCGATGGGGGGTTGTCGTATTGGGGGCGTGGCGGCTAGCTGGCTGATGGCTGCTTCGGCAGCGGCATGGGCTGTGCCCGGCATGGCTCAGGATAACGACCGGTTTGCGCCGCAGCCGCTGGCGTTTTCCGATCAATCGCCCACGGTGGCGGTTTATGGTCTGCCGCGTGCCGACGGCTATACCGTAGCCGAGCCCAGGGCCTGGCATGCCGGGCTGCGCATCGACTACACCAGCCACTTCAACGAGCAGCAAAGCGGTAACGAAAGCCTGTTGTTCGATGGCGAAACCACGCGCGCGGCCGTCGTTTTCGAGCGTGGGCTGGCCAACGACTGGCAGGCGACGGTCGAAATTCCCTTCGTCGATCACAGCGGCGGCTTTGCCGACGGCTTCATCGACGATTTTCATGATGTCTTCGGCTTTGCCGATGGCGGGCGTTCGGGTGCCCCGCACGATCGCCAGACGTTTCGCTACCAGCGGGATGGCCGTGTCGCACTCGATGTCAGCGATTCGCCTTCGGGCATCGGCGATGTCCGTCTCGGCCTGAAAAAACGCCTGGCCGGCATGGGCGACTGGGGCATGGCCGTGGCCGGCGAGCTCAAGCTGCCCACGGGTGATGCCGACCGCTTGACCGGCAGCGGCGCGGCCGACGTGTCGTTGTGGGCCACCGTGGGCAATAACCAGAACGGTACCTCGCGTTGGCGCATGCTGGCTGGCGCGGGCGGGCTGTATTCGGGCAAAGGCGACGTGCTCGAAGACCAGCGCGTCCAGGAAGTTGCCTTCGGCTGGGCCACGCTCGGTTATGCGCTGGCGCCGACCTTCGTGGTCGAAGTTCAAGCCTATGCCCATAGCGCGTTCTATGACGATACCGATATCGAGGCCCTCGACGGCACCGCCGTGTCTGGTGCACTGGGTTTCGACTGGCGCCTGAGCGAGCGCTCGCAGCTGGAATTTGCGATTATCGAAGACCTGAACACCGGCGCGTCGCCGGATGTCAGTTTTCTGCTGGGGCTGCGCCACGCCTTCTGATGCGCCCCCGGCAAGTGGGGGATTGATGAATAATCGTTATTTTTCGGCGTGGCGGGCGCTGGTCTGGCTGGGTATTGTCGGGCTTTTTCTGGCCGCCTCGCCGGCGCTCGCCCAGCCGGCCGATGCGCCGTCCGCCGATGCGGACCTGGCGGCCGCGGCCATGCCGGCCGCCGAGCGCGGCGTGCGCCTGCGCGTGGGCACCAAGACCGCGCCGCCGTTCGTGGTGGAACGTGGCGACGGGCGGTTTTCCGGCGTGAGTATCGTGCTCTGGGAAGCCGTTGCCGAGCGCCTGGGTATCGAATACGACTATGTACCCAGCGATCTGGCGAGCTTGTTTACGGGGTTGGAGGATGGCGGGCTGGATCTGTCGGTGGCCGCGCTCACGGTCACCGCGCCCCGCGAAGCCCATATCGATTTCTCCTATCCGTTCTATTCCACGGGCCTGGCGATCGCGGTGCCGGCCAGCGACGGCAGCGCCGTTTGGGCGACCATGCGACGCTTCTTTTCCTGGCAGTTCTTCACCGCGCTTGCCGCACTCGCCATCGTGTTGTTGGCGGTGGGCGTGATCATCTGGCTGTTCGAGCGCCGGGCCAATGCCGAGGAATTCGGTGGCAGTACCGCCCAGGGCCTGGGCAGCGGCTTCTGGTGGGCGGCGGTCACCATGACCACGGTCGGCTATGGCGACAAGGCGCCCAAAACGCTCGGCGGCCGGCTGGTCGGTCTGGTCTGGATGTTCGCCGCGATCATCATCATTTCCAGCTTCACGGCTGCGATCGCGACCTCGTTGACCGTGGATCGCCTGTCGTCGGGCATCAAAAGCGTTCAGGATCTGGCCAATGCGCGCGTGGTCACGGTGGCCAATTCTGCTGCGGCCGATGCCTTGCGCGATCGGGGCATCGCTTTCAGCACGCGGACCGAACTCGAAGACGGCCTAGCCGCGCTGACCGACGGGCAGATCGACGCCGTGGTCTACGATGCGCCGCTACTCAACTATCGGGTGATGAACGAATATGCCGGCACGCTGACCGTGCTCGAATCCATCTTCGATCGCCAGGATTATGCCTTTGCCCTGCCCCAGGGCAGCGATCTGCGCGAGCCGATCAACCGTGCGATTCTCGAATATCTGGCCACGGATGCCTGGCGCGACACGCTGACCGAATATCTGGGCCAGCAGCCCTAGGGCGCCAGCCCGCGCGGATTAGTCCTTGGCGCGCATGACCAGCGTATCGATACGGTTTTCGCGCAGGCGTTTGAGCATGTTGTTGAGTTCGCTCGACGAGCTGATGGTATTGCTCTGAACGCGATAGACCGTCTTGCCCGAGGGCAGGTCGACTTCGACCGTCTTGGCGGCCAGCCCCAGCAGGCCCAGCTCGGCCTTGCGTCGTTCGGCATCGGCCGGCGTCGAGAACGAGCCGGCCTGGATAATGTAACGGCCCGGTTCCTCGACCTTGGGCGTGGTGGGCTGCGGTTTGGACGCCGGCTGTTCGGCCTCGGCCGCGCTATGTGAACCATGGCCCGAGGAGCCCGCGTGTTTTTTCTTCTCCGGATATTCTTCTTCCGGAATCACCACCTCGTAGTTCGGCAGCATCTTGTAGAAGGAAAACCGCGGTTCTTCCTCTTCGGCCTCGGGTTCGCTCGCGGCCGCTTCGGCGGCCTTGGTCTGTTTCGATACGTCTTCGCTGCGGGCTTTTTCGGGCGTGGCGATCTGGATCTGTTCGCGGGCGAGATCGCCGCCGGGGCGGGCGAAGATATAGAACACCGCAGCGACGGTCAGGCCGATACACAGCCCGCAGATCATCCACACCCAGCCGGGCGGCCCACCGCTTTTGGCGCGCTTGGTCGGCGTCGGCCGGGCGGCCGGCTTGCGACGGGTGGGTTTGCGCTTGCCACCGTTCGACGAGGAGTTGCCGGGGCGGCCGGAATAATCGCGTGCCATTACATCTGCTCCGGAGCGCTCACGCCCAACAGCTTGAGCCCGTTGACCAGCACCTGTCGGGTGGCGAACACCAGCGCCAGGCGGGCATTGCGCAGGGCCGCGTCGTCGACGAGGAACTGCTGGGCGTTGTAGTAACTATGAAAGGCATCGGCCAGATCGCGCAGATAATGAGCCACGGCCTGCGGCGCGAAATCCGCCGCGGCGTTTTCGATGAGCTCGGGAAAGCGCGAAATCGCGGTGATCAGGCGTTGTTCGTGGGGGCTATCCAGGCGCGCAAAGTCGGCTTCGTCGCGGCGGTAGGCCAGGCCGCGCTCGGCCAGCTGGCCGTTGACGCTGCAGATACGCGCATGGGCGTACTGAATGTAGTAGACCGGGTTGTCTTCGGACTGGCTGCGGGCCAGGTCGATATCGAAGGTCTGCTGGGCATCCGGCTTGCGCGCAACCAGGAAGTAGCGTGTGGCATCACGGCCGACTTCGTCGATCAGATCACGGACCGTGACATAGGAGCCGGCGCGCTTGGAAAGCTTGACCTCTTCGCCGCCGCGCATGACCGCGACCATCTGATGCAGCACATAGGAGGGCCAGCCCTGCGGGATGCCGATATTCAGCGCCTGCAGGCCGGCGCGTACACGTGCGATCGTGCCGTGGTGATCGGCGCCCTGAATATTGATGGCATGCCGAAAGCCGCGTTCCCATTTGCCTCGGTGATAGGCGACATCGGGCACGAAATACGTATAGCCGCCCTCGCTTTTACGCATCACGCGGTCTTTGTCGTCACCGTAGTCGGTGGTCTTGAGCCACAACGCGCCATCGGCTTCATAGGTATGGCCGGCATCGATCAGCGCCTGGACCGTGGCCTCGACGCGGCCGTCGGCATACAGCGCCGATTCCAGCGCATAGTTGTCGAACACCACGCCAAAGGCCCGCAGGTCCTGATCCTGTTCGCGGCGCAGATAGGCCACGGCGAATTCGCGCATCGCGGCCATATCCTGCGGGTCGGCCGCGCCGGTGACTTCGCGGTCGTCGGCGACCACGGTATCGCCGCGCAGATAGGCCGCCGCCAGGTCCGCCAGGTATTCGCCGCGATAACCGCCCTCGGGCCAGTCGGCATCATCCGGGCTCAGACCGGCACAGCGGGCCGCGACCGAGCGGGCCAGCATTTCGATCTGGTTGCCGGCATCGTTGTAATAGAACTCGCGCGTGACCTGCCAGCCCGAGGCCTCGTACAGCCGGGCCAGACAATCGCCGATCGCCGCCTGGCGGCCATGGCCGACATGCAGCGGTCCGGTCGGATTCGCCGAGACGAACTCGATGAGCACCTGCTGGCCGGCGCCGGCTTCGCTATGGCCGTAGTGCTCGCCGGCGGCCAGTACGTCGTCGATTACCGCCCGAAACGCCGCCGAGGCAATAAAGAAGTTGATGAAGCCCGGGCCGGCGATTTCCACCTGGGCGATGCGCGCGTCGTCGGCCAGGGTATCGACGATGGTCTGGGCGATCTCGCGCGGGTTGCGGCGCAGCGTCTTGGTGAGCGTCATCGCGATATTGCTGGCGAAATCGCCGTGGGCGGCGTCGCGGGTACGCTCCACATGGGGCGTATCGGGGGTGTCGATATCGGGCCAGGCGCGGGTAACGGCGTCGGCAAGCAGGTCCTGAACGAGACGTTTCACGGTGTTTTCGATAGCGGTCGCGAGAATGACCGCGCAGTCTAACGCGCGCGCTCACGCCGGGCCACGTCTGGCCCCGGCTGGATACACGCTTCGATCAGCACGAAGGCCCGATGCGCGGGTGCGGGCGCGTGCGCCGCATCCACCAGCTCGTCTTCGGGCAGCACGCGTGCGCGGGTAAACCCGCAGTCTTCGAGCATGGCGATGGCTTCGTCTGTATTCGCACACAGCTGTTCGCGCAGATCGCGCCCGCTGATACGTCGTAGCGCATCGAACAGCAGCCGGCCCGGCATGCCGAATGTGTCGATGCGCTCGCGCGGATGCACCTCCAGCAGATAGCGTCCGCCGCCCAGGCGCGCAAGCAGTTCGGCGATCGCGCGCCAGGCGCGGCGTTTTTCGGCGTGATCGAGATAATCGGTCACCCCTTCGGTCATCGCGATCACCCGGGCATCGGCGCTCGTGCGCAGCGCACCACCCAGCCCAGGGTCGAGCAGATCGCCCACCTCGAGTGTGTAGTTGCCCGGCACGTCGTGCTTGGCCAGACGAGCGCGACGCGCGGCCACCATATCGGCCAGGTCGTAGTCGACCCAGTGCATGTCGGGATGCTTGCGTGCGTGGGCGATACCGCGTGTGGACAGGCCGGCGCCGATCTCGATCGCCAGATCCGGCGCCTGGGCTTCGGCCCAGGCAGAAAACCAGCGATGACGCCAGTACAGGCTTTCGCTGAACGCTCCTGCGGCCGGCGCGATCGGGCGCAGGGCGCGACAGCCGTAGTGCATGGGCAAGAACAGCGCCCGTCCGCGCCGGCTGTCGAACCAGTTGGCATATTCGAAGCCGAAATGCGCCCAGGCGCTGGCCGTGGCATAGCCGGTCAGCGATACGCGGGGGTTGCCGGCGCTGGGGTGTTCGGCGTGGTTCATATCGCTGTCCTATCGGCCCGATCGTATGAACTTTCGCATATTGTCCGTGGTGCCGGTCAGAGCAGATCCTGCGGATCGACATCGATCGACCAGCGCACACGCTTGGCGCCCGGCAGCTCGCCAAGCACGCGTTGCCAGTGGTCGAGCGCCGGATGCAGACGGGCGCGATGGCTGGCATGCAGAAGCAGATGGGCACGAAAGCGCCCGGCTCGACGCTGCATGGGCGCGGGCACCGGACCCCAGCAGGCGATCTGGTCGTCGACGCGGATGGTGGCCGCGGCCTGTTCCAGAAACGCCTGCGGGGACTGCATGTCGTGGGCCTCGGCGCGCAGCAGGGCAAGATGGCCGAATGGCGGCAACGCGGCTTCGCGGCGTTCGGCCAGGGCTGCCCGGGCAAATCCGTCGTAACCGTCGGTGAGCAGGCGATGCAGCAGCGGATGCTCGGGATGGCGGGTCTGTAACCAGACCTCACCGGCCAGATCGGCGCGTCCGGCGCGCCCGGCGACCTGGGTCACCAACTGGGCCATATGCTCGGCGGCCCGGAAATCCGCCGAAAACAGCCCGCCGTCGACATCGAGTACCGCGACACAGGTCAGACGGGCGAAGTCGTGGCCCTTGGCGAGCATCTGGGTGCCCACCAGCAGTTGCGTGGTGCCACTGGCAACGTCGGCGAGCTGGCTTTCCAGCTGGCCCTTGCGCGCCACGCTGTCGCGATCGAAGCGGGCCAGGCGCACGTCGGGGAAACCGCTGCGCAGCGCGCCGGCCACGCGTTCGGTACCCACGCCGAGCGCGACCAGCTGTTTCGAGCCACAGCTCGGGCAGCACGCGGGCGTGCTTTCGTGGGCACCGCAGTGGTGGCATTGCAGGCGCGCGCCGCCGCCATGCAGCGTCAGCGGCGCATCGCAGCGCGCACAGGGCGCAATCCAGCCGCAGTCGTGGCAGGACAACGCCGGCGCATAGCCGCGGCGGTTGATGAACACCATCACCTGGTTGCCCGCGGTGAGGTGGCGTTCGATATGCGCGAGCATCGGGTCGGACAATCCGCCCAGCAGCGGTCGCGAGCGGATATCGATCACCCGCACGGGCGGTAGCGCCGCGCCGGTGGCGCGCTCGGGCAGCGTGACGTGGCCGAACCGGCCCTGATCGGCGTTGTACAGGCTTTCCAGCGCGGGTGTGGCGCTGCCGAGCACGATCGGAATATCGGCCTGCTGGGCACGGCGCAGAGCGACATCGCGGGCGTGATAACGAAAGCCGTCCTGTTGCTTGTAGGAGCCGTCGTGTTCTTCATCGACCACGATCAGGCCCAGCCGTGGCATGGGTGTGAATACCGCCGAGCGCGTGCCGATGACGATATCGGCATCGCCCGCGCGCGCAGCGCGCCAGACATCGGCGCGTTCGCCATCGCTGCGCTGCGAGTGCAGCACGCCAATGCGGGCATCGAAGCGCGTGCGCAGGCGCTCGATCAGCTGCGGGGTGAGCCCGATCTCGGGGGCAAGAAACAGCACCTGCCGGCCGGCAGCCAGGGCATCGGCCATCTGGCGGCAATAGACTTCGGTCTTGCCGCTACCGGTCACGCCTTCCAGCAGGGTCGGATTAAAGCCGTGGCTGCGTTCGTTGAGCCGTTCGATGGCCTGCTGCTGTAGCGCGGTCAATGCCGGTGCAGGACCGGCGCTGCCTTGTTCGAGGGCGCCGGGCAGATCCACGGCCAGGATCAGTCCGCGGCGTTCGAGAGCCTTGAGCGGCGCATGAATCGCGCCGAAGCGCGCGAGCAGATGCGAATGCGCCACCGGGTGCCCGCCGGCGCGGATGGCCGCGAGCAGTTCGTGCTGGCGTCTGGCATGGGCCGGCGGCGCGTTTTCATCCGTCGCGGCGAGGGCCTGCCAGCCGCGATGACGGTTGGGCGTCTGGTCGGTTCTGGCCCGCCGCAGCGCGACCGGCAGTGCCGTCGCCAGGGCTTCGCCGATCGGGTGATGGTAATAGCGCGCAGCCCAGCGCAGCAGGCCCAACAATGACGCATCGAACACGGGCGCGTCGTCCAGGCGGGCGTCGATCGGGCGCAGGCGCGCGCGGGGCAGGTCGCTGTCCACCCCGCTTTCGAGGACCACGCCGACCAGTCGCCGGCGGCCGAAACGAACCAGCACGCGACTGCCGACTGGCGTCGTGGCGTCGGCGTCGAGATCGAGATAATCGAAGCCCCCGTATAAAGGGACGGGCACCGCAACCCGCAGGATCGGCGCGATTTCCTGGCCGGCCATCAAGGGTTTACAGCCTGTGGATAAAATCGTGGATGAATTTTTCGAACGGATGCGCGCAGGTTATACAAATACCGAGTTCCGGCCCAGATTTCGATATTAATTCGTTCTATATCAGTGGTTTGGGGAAATTCCGAGTTAATGTGCGCTGCAGCAAAATCAATTACGCGATCTTTTGCGTCCTGTGTATATGTGGATAAACCTTTTTCGGCAGCGGCCAGGCCAGCGTGCACGGGCCGGCTGCGCAAGGCGCGGGCTGTGGAGAAGATCGCGCTCATCGCGTGAGCGTGCGCAGTTCGTCGAGCATGGCCAGGGTCAGGCCCCAAAGGCGTTGGCCGTCGCCGCAGTGGTAGCAGGGCATGGGGATGCGCACATGTCCGATCGGCCAGTGCATCGTCTGGCGATTGGACGGCTCGTCGAGCCAGGCGAGCGCGAGCCAGCGCGTGGCGGCGATTTCGTGGTTGAGGACTGGCTCGTCCGGGTGGGCCAGCCGGTAGACGAACGGCGACACCACCATCGGCGCGCGCCGGCGGTGATCGAGTGTGAGGCGGTCGTTCAGGCGGCCGATTCCGTCGTCGCGGCCGATGGTCAGTCCCACTTCCTCGGCGGTTTCGCGACAGGCCGCGCGCGAGGCGCTGGCTTCGTCCACGCCGTCGACGCGTCCACCGGGAAAAGCCATATCGCCCGACCAGGGGTCGCCCTCGCGTTGCGCACGCACGGCAAGCAATACGTCCACACCCTGCCGGCTTTCGCGCAGGATCACGGCGACCGCAGCGCGCTTGAGCCGGCGGCGAAAACGCAGACGGCGTGGCGTGTAGCCGGCCAGGGCGTGGGCGAGAGGGGCGAGTTCGTGCATGCGACAAGCTTAACCGCTGCCGATCGTGGCCATGAAAAAAGCCGCCCGGAGGCGGCTTTTTCCTGCGACCCGGGCAGCGCTTCTAGAGCTGCTTGAGGCCGTTGGCCAGATCCGTACAGACCTGCTTCGCGTCGCCGAACACCATGCGGGTGTTGTCGCCGAAGAACAGAGCGTTCTGTACGCCGGAGAAGCCGGTGCCCTTGCCGCGCTTGACGACGTAGACCTCGCGGGCCTTGTCGACGTCGAGAATCGGCATGCCGTAGATCGGGCTGGATTCGTCGGTACGCGCGGCCGGGTTGACCACGTCGTTCGCGCCGATGACCAGCGCCGCGTCCGCGTTCGGGAACTCGGCGTTGATCTCTTCCAGATCGAAGATCTTGTCGTAGGGCACGCCGGCCTCGGCCAGCAGCACGTTCATGTGGCCCGGCATACGGCCTGCCACCGGATGGATGGCGAACTTGACGTCCACGTCGTGCTCTTTTTCCAGCATCTGCACGAATTCCCAGAGCTTGTGCTGGGCCTGGGCCACGGCCAGACCGTAGCCGGGCACGATGATCAGGCTGTCGGAATAGGCGAACGAAGCAGCGGCGTCGAAAGCCTCGACCGATTTCATCTCGCCTTCCGGGCCGTCGGCCTGGGCGCCGTCGTCCACGCCGAAGCCGGCGAACAGCACGTTCGAGATCGAACGGTTCATGCCGTTGGCCATGAGCAGCGTGAGCAGCGTACCGGCCGCGCCTACCACGGTACCGGCGATGATCATCGCCGCGTTGCCGAGCACGAAGCCCTCGAACGCCACGGCTAGGCCGGTGAAGGCGTTGTACATGGAGATGACCACCGGCATGTCGGCGCCGCCGATCGGGTTGGTCAGCAGCACGCCGAAGGCCAGCGACAGCAGGAAGAACAGCGTGACCAGCACGGGCGCGCTGCCATCGGAGGCGATGATGGCAATACCCAGAATCACGGTGATCGCGGCAACGCTGCCATTGATCAGCTGCTGGCCGGGCAGGCGGATGGTCTTTTTCATCTTGCCTTCGAGCTTGGCCCAGGCAATCAGCGAACCGGAGAAGGACACGCCACCAATGAGCGCGCCGATCACGGCCAGCGTGAGCACGGTCGCGCCGTGGTCGAAGGCGCTGCCGGAATACATCTCCACCAGCGCGATGGCCGCAGCCGCGCCGCCGCCCATGCCGTTATAGAGTGCGACCATCTGCGGCATGGCGGTCATTTCGACCTTCTTGCCGGTATACCAGGCGCCCGCGCCGCCGATGACGATGGCGAGAATCATCAGCACGTAGCGGAAGAAGCCCGCTTCCATGGCCGGATGCCAGAGCGTGACCACGGTGGCCAGCGCCATGCCGATGCCGGCCCACTTGATGCCGCTCTTGGCGGTCTTGGGCGAGCCCATGCGCTTGAGGCCGATGATGAACAGTACGGCCGCGATGAAATAACTCGCGTCTACGGTAAATTCCCAGAAACTCATATTCGGTAACCTTTTCGTGTGCTCGTTCTTGTAATGGGATCAGCGAGGATCAGTCCTTGGAGGACTTGAACATTTCGAGCATGCGCTCGGTCACGACATAACCGCCGACCGCGTTGCCGGCCGCCAGAATCACGCCGATAAAGCCGATCAGCGTCTCCCAGAAACCGTCGGCATGGCCCAAAGCGACCATGGCGCCGACGAGCACGATCCCGTGCACGAAGTTGGAACCCGACATGAGCGGGGTATGCAGAATGGCCGGTACACGGCCGATGATCTCGTAGCCGGTGAAGGCCGCGAGCATGAAGATATAGAGTGCGACAAAACCTGTAATCACTGTCTTTTCTCCCAGAAATTGATGAGCCGGTCGCCGAAGGGCTAGCCGTTGCCTTCGAGGGCTTTCTTGGCGGCTTCGTTGACGGTTTCGCCGTCGTGGGTGAGCGCGGACTTGGCCAGGATTTCGTCGTCCCAGTTGATTTCGAGCTTGCGCGTCTTGTCGGCCGGCTTGGCGTCTTCCTGGCCTTCTTCCTCGATCACGATCAGCTGCAGGAAGTTGAACAGGTTCTGGGCATACATCTCGCTGGCATGCTCGGCCAGCAGCGCCGGTACGTTGGACGGCCCGTAGATGGTCACGCTGCCATGGGTGACCACTTCATCGGGCTGGGTGAGCTCGCAGTTGCCGCCGCCGGACGCGCCCAGGTCGATGAGCACCGAGCCGGGCTTCATGGCATCGACCATCGCCTTGGAGATGATCTTGGGCGCCGGCTTGCCGGGCACCGCGGCGGTGGTGATCACGGCGTCCGCATCGGCCATGTTCTTTTCCAGCATCTGCTGCTGCTTCTTCTTTTCCTCGTCGGTCAGCTCACGTGCGTAGCCGCCTTCGGCTTCGGCTTTCACGCCTTCGGCCATGAGGAAGTCCGCACCCAGCGACTCGACCTGTTCCTTGGTGTCGGTACGCACGTCATAGGCGAATACCTTGGCGCCCAGACGCTTGGACGTGGCGATGGCCTGCAGGCCGGCCACGCCCGCGCCGATCACCAGCACCTTGGCCGGGCGGATGGTGCCGGCCGCGGTGGTCAGCATGGGCAGGAAGCGTTCCAGCGAATTGGCGGCCATGAGCGCGGCCTTGTAGCCGGCTGCGGAAGCCTGCGAGGACAGCGCGTCCATCGACTGGGCACGGGTGATACGCGGCACCAGTTCCATGGCGAAGCTGGTTACGCCGGCGTCGTTGAGCGCCTTGACCGTGTCCGGGTTGTTGTGGGCCTGGACGAAGCTGATGAGTACCGCGCCCTTTTTCATCTTGCCGATCGACTGGGCATCGGGCGCGTTGACCGCCAGCACCACATCGGCGCCGAATACATCGTCGGCGTTGTCGGTGATCTGGACCGGCTCCTTGAAGGATTCGTCCGGAATGCGGCTGCCTTCGCCGGCGCCTTTGGCGATCTTGATATCGACGTTCAACTTGGCCAGTTTGTCGGCCACTTTCGGCACCATGGCGACACGGGTTTCGCCACTGGCCGTTTCTTTCGGGACTGCGATAGTTACGCTCATGTCTTCCCTTGATTTGTTCTAATGAATATCCGGCGCGGCGAATCGGCGCGTGTGAACACACTGATATGACGCGTGCTGCGCTCGTCAGGCCGCAGGCCGGATCAACCCCGAAATCAGTCTAACCCAAACTATTAGGCTTTCGTAGCATGGACGGGGGTCGAGACGATCAATTGGCCGGCTGGGTCACTTTCGTCTCGACATAGTCCTCGGGGATGCTCAATCGCCGCTCGGACACGCGTTTGTGACTGACGTCCACCAGCTGGCGGCGCTCGCCGGTGTTGGTATCGGTAAAACGAACCGGCATGCCGGACAGGCTCAGATATGGCAGGCCCGCGGTTTCGAAGCCGGTGCCGGCGAGCAGCGTCTGCATGAGCGAAAACATGGAGGTGACGCTGGCAAACGTATCCTTGGAAATACCCAGTGCCTTGGGCGTGGCCACACACAGGGTTTCGGCCGGCCGGCCGTCGCGTACCACCTGTACGACCTCGCATTTCACGCCGGCCACGCGGTCTTCGCGGCCGGTGCGGTCCAGGCCGATCTTCTGATTGCGGGTATCCAGGCCGGGCACGGATTGCAGCATGGCCGCACGGGCCGTGGCCTGTTGATCTTCGGGTAGCTGTTGAACGCGGTTTTCGATCTGGGCGCGCAGCGCATCGACGCGCTGGCGGATCACGCTCGCCGAGTCGCTGTCCAGGCGGGTGTAGGTGCGCTCTTTCGGATCGATCGAGAAGATCGCCTTGTCGTTTTCGCGATAGAGCTGCCACTGGGGGCTGGCGTCATCGATACGCACCGCACCGGGGCGCATGTCCACGGTAAAGGCACCGCTGGCGCCCTGATAGGTCAAGGTGGTATCGGCGTGGGCGATGGCCGCGACAGCGCTCAGGCCGGCCAGCACGAAAGCGGCGGCCGTACGGCGGATTCGAATCATGGGCATGGTCCTTTCAAAGAGATCGGCGAATCGATGCCATGCCGCGTGCCTTGGCACACGGGCACAACAGATGATGGGTGCAGTACACTAGCGTCATGCTGCTCGTGGATGCCAGTGTCTATATATTCCGGGCGTTTCACTCGCTACCCTCGAGTTTGACCGGACGCGATGACCAGCCGCTGAACGCGGTCTATGGTTATACGACCTTTCTCGTGCAGCTGCTCGAAGCCGATGACGATCGCCAGGTCGCGGCGGCGTTCGACGAATCGCTCACGAGCTCGTTTCGCAACGAATTCTATGCCGATTACAAGGCCAATCGCGAACTGCCGCCCGCGGCACTCGAGGCCCAGATCGGCGCCTGTCGCGAAATCACCGAGGCGTTGGGCGTGGCCACGCTCTCCAGTCCGGTCTACGAGGCCGACGATCTGATCGGCACGCTGGCCGCTGCCAGCGACACCCCGGTCAAGATCGTCACCTCGGACAAGGACCTGGCGCAAATCATGGGCGCGCGCGATATTCTCTGGGACTACGCCCGCGAAATCCTTTACGACGAGGCCGCGATCGAAGCCAAGTTCGGCGTGCGCTGTGCCCGGATCGCCGATTATCTGGCGCTGGTGGGCGATAGTGTCGACAACATCCCCGGCGTGCCCGGCATCGGCGCCAAGACCGCGGCATCGCTTTTGCAGCGCTTCGACGGTATCGAGGCGCTGCTGGGCGATCTCGACGGCGTGGCCGCCAGCGGCCTGCGCGGGGCGAAATCGCTGGCGGCGAAGCTCGAAACCCACGCGGACCAGATCCGGCTGTCTTATCGGCTGGCCACTATCGTCACCGATATCGAACTCGATGCCGACCAGCGCGATATTCGCCGGCGCGCACCGGATTATCCGGCGCTGGCCGCGATCTGCGATCGGCTCGGCGTGGGCGAGCGCTTGCGCAAGCGCCTCGGGGTCGTCGCCTCGTGATCGACTGGGCGGCCATCGATACCGCCATTGCCAGTACAAGCGGGCGGCCGTTCGTGGCCGAGCGGCGTACCCGGTTGGGCGGCGGTTCCATCAACATCGCCTACCGGATTGAAAACGCCGTGCAGGCTTATTTCGTCAAGCTCAACCGACGCGAATGCAGTCTCATGTTCGCCGCCGAAGCCGCCGGGCTGGCCGAACTGAGCCAGGCGGTGGGGCTGCGTGTACCGCGGGTGATTACCCTCGGCCAGACGGACGCCCATGCGTATCTGGTGCTCGAACATATCGCCCTCGATGTGCTCACGCCGGCGGCAATGACCCGGCTCGGCGAGGGGTTGGCCGATATGCACGGCATCGTGGCCGTACGCTACGGCTTCGATCGCGACAACACCATCGGTTCGAGCATGCAGCCCAATGCCTGGCATGCCGAGTGGCTCGAATTCTGGCGCGAGAATCGTTTGGCCGTGATGCTCGATGCGCTGGCACCCCGGCATCCGGGGCTGGCACGGGATGGCGATGCCCTGCTGGCCGTGCTCGATACGCTGTTGGCCGGTCATCGTCCCGAGCCGTCGCTGGTGCATGGCGATCTATGGGGCGGTAATGTCGGGATGGACGAACACGGCGCGCCCGTATTGTTCGACCCGGCCGTCTATTACGGCGATCGCGAAACCGATCTCGCCATGGCCGAGCTGTTCGGCGGCTTTTCGCCGTTGTTCTTCGAAGCCTACTGGGGCGCGTGGCCGATGAGCGAGGGCTATCGGCATGTCCGGCGTCCGCTCTACCAGCTCTATCATCTGCTCAATCATGCCCGGCTGTTCGGTGGCCATTACGTGGCCGAAAGCCGGCGCGTGATGCAGCAGCTGCTGGCCAACGCCTGAGCGCGGTCATGCTGGTCGCAGCTCAGCGCATGCGTACAATGACGCGCATCGTCTTCGATTCACGCCAACGCCTGCGTACGCCGCCATGTCCGATATTCCGGTACTCGACACCCGCCCGCCGGCCGGCCTGACGCCGGGCTCGGTTGCGGCGAACAAGCTCGCCAAGCGACTCAAGCGTCTGACCGGTCAGGCCGTGACCGACTACGACATGATCCGCGATGGCGATCGCATCATGGTTTGCCTGTCCGGTGGCAAGGACAGTTACACCATGCTGGAGATGCTGCGCTATCTGCAGGAAGTCGCACCCGTGCGCTTCGAGCTGCGCGCGGTCAATCTCGACCAGAAGCAGCCGGGTTTTCCGGAACATATTCTGCCGGCCTATCTGGACGGGCTCGGCGTGGATTACGAAATTCTCGAGCGTGATACTTATAGTGTCGTCACCGAAAAGGTGCCCGAAGGCGCGACCATGTGCGGACTGTGCTCGCGGCTGCGCCGCGGCATTCTCTATCGTTATGCGCGCGAAAACGGCTTCAACCGGATCGCCCTGGGGCACCATCGCGACGACATCGTCGAAACCATGTTTCTGAACATGTTCCATGGCGCACGTATGGCCGGCATGCCGCCCAAGCTCAGGTCCGACGACGGCGAGAATGTGGTCATCCGTCCGCTGGCCTATTGCAGCGAGCGCGATATCGAACGCTATGCGCGGCTGAATCAGTACCCGATCATTCCCTGCAATCTGTGTGGTTCGCAGGCCAACCTGCAGCGCCAGAACATCAAGGGGATGCTGGCCGACTGGGAGCGCATAGACCCCGGCCGCAGTGAACGTATCTTTCGTTCCATGACGCGCATCGCGCCCTCGCAGATGGCCGATCGCGAGCTGTTCGATTTCGCCGCGCTGGATTGATCCAGAACAAAAGCGCGGCGGCACTGTCTCGGTATGGTCGGTCGACAAGCCACTTTGGTGCTTGTCGAGGGCGTTTGCGGGCAGGCATGGCCAGCTGTTGCCAGCGGTCTGTTTTCGGGGCAGGCCCGGCTGAAGCGTGGAAATGGGCACATTCCTTGCTCGTATTCGAAACACGGTTTTATTGAAAATCGTTCCTATCTACCGCATACTTTGACTGCAGTGAACAGTTGTGCACTGCAACGAAATTACCGCAAATCGTGAGGCGAATCAGGCGATGTCCGCAGAAAGGAAATATCCCGCCAACCCCCACCTGGACGACAAGTTCAATTGGGTTGAATTCATACCGTTCGCGCTGTTGCATGTGGCCTTGATCGGCATCTGGTGGACCGGTTTTACTGCCACCTCGATTGCGCTGTGCGTCGGGCTGTATTTTGCGCGCGTGTTCGCCATTACGGCGGGTTATCACCGCTATTTCTCCCATCGTGGCTACAAGACCAGCCGCGTGTTTCAGTTCGTGCTGGCCTTTGTCGGCTCGGCTGCGTTGCAGCGTGGCCCGCTCTGGTGGGCGGCCAAGCACCGCGAGCACCATCGCGATTCGGATATGCCGGCCGATTCGCACTCGCCGCGCCAGTACGGCTTTCTGGATGCCCACGTGGGCTGGGTCTATCGTGAAGCGCGCTCCCATGCCGAGATGGACCTGATCAAGGATTTCTCCAAATATCCGGAAATGCGCTGGATCGAACGGCATCAGTTCCTGCCGGCCATCATCGTCGCCAGCCTGTGCTTTGTCGTGGGCGGCTGGGCCGGTCTGGTGTCGGGCTTCGTGCTCTCGACCGTGCTGGTCTATCACGCCACCTTCACCATCAACTCGCTCAACCATGTCATCGGCAAGCAGCGCTATCTCACCGGCGACGACTCGCGTAACAACTGGTTCCTGGCGCTGCTGACCATGGGCGAGGGTTGGCACAACAACCATCACTATTACCCGTCGGCCGCGCGCAACGGTTTCTTCTGGTGGGAAATCGATACCACCTACTACCTGTTGCTCGGCTTCGAGAAGCTGGGTCTGGTCTGGGATTTGCGTCAGCCGCCCAAGACCATTCTCGCCAACGAGAAGGCGCCCACCCAGAAGATCATCGACAAATGTGCGGTCTATATCGCGGAAGGCTTCTCGGCCGATCGGATCAGCCGCAACATCCGGGCGCGCTGGGAAGGCAGCCATATCCTCGACGATCTGCGTGCCCATGCGCGCGACAAATGGGATTCCGCCGAAGCCTATCTGGCCGAAATCGAGCTACCGGAACTGCCCAGCGTCGAGCAGCTCAAGGCGCGGGCCTATGCGAAGTTCAAGATCCGCCATGAAGGCCTGGATCGTGCGATCGAGCGGGCGCACGAAATGCTGCGCCGATCGGTATCGCATCGCCTGATCGAACAGGCGCGCTCGGAGCCGGCTCCGGCCTGATACCGATTCGCACCGCCTGCTGATTGAAAGCCCGTCCTCGTGACGGGTTTTTTTATGTCTGGCGTGTCACGTTGAGTGGGCGTGTGGGGCGGCTGGGCCGTCGGCTTAAAACCAACGAGCAACTTGATTTTGTATGAAGCTTAGTTGGCTGTACTCAAGCAAGCAGGTTGTCCGCAAATGAACGCGAAGGTGCGTGAATAAGGCGACAGAGCAAGCGCTCGAAGTCCGGATGATCTGATGTTCATGCCACGCTGAGCTTTGTACTTGATCAAGACGGGCAATGGCCGTCATGGCCGGGTTCGACAACGCCGGTCGAATCGACACCGGAGGCTACGTCCGGTGTTGGATTACGCTGCGCTAATCCAACCTGCGCCCGCGTTTGCGTGGGTCGTGAGGGGCGAACCGCCATTCTTCATTTGCGCTTTTGGCGTGTATTGGCGGACTGGCTCTTCAAGGAACGAAGCCGCCGGATGCGGGTATCGACTTATCGGGGCAGGCCCGCTAGTCGAGCTTGTCGCGGTCGGCGGCCTGTTCCTTGTCGGCGGGCGGGTCCTGATCGTCGTTCTTGTCGAGGTGGCCGCCACAGAACTTGCAGTAGTGGGCATCGATTTCGTGGCCGCTGCGTTCACAGTGCGGGCACTGGCGCAGCTGGCGTTCGTTGGCGATCTCGTTGGTGAGTTCGGCGGTGATGATGCCGCCGGTGACCGCCAGCAAGGCATAGCCCAGCATGATGGCGATCCCGGCGATCGCCTGGCCGATGGGCGTGCCGGGCGCGATATCGCCGTAGCCCACGGTGGTGATGGTCACCACGGCCCAGTACATGCTGCGCGGAATGCTGGTAAAGCCGTGGGTCGGGCCTTCGACGACATACATCAGCGCGCCGAGGATGACGGTCACCAGCGCCAGCACGCCCAGAAAGATCTGCATCTTGCGTTGGGCGTGACGCAGCGAGCGGGTGAGTACATTGGCATCGTTGGCATAGCGCACGAGCTTGAGCACGCGGAAGATTCGCATGACCCGGAGTGCGCGTACGGCCACGAAGTAATGCGCCGAGGGTAGCATCAGGGCTAGATACAGCGGCAGTATCGATAACAGGTCGATGATGCCGTAGAAACTGCGGATATAGGCCCAGCGTCGGCGCGCGGCATAGATACGCACGGCGTATTCGATACTGAACAGGCCGGTGAACAGCCATTCCAACGCGTGCAAAATGCCGCCGATGCGTTGTTCGATCGCGGCCACCGATACCAGCATCAGATTGAGCACGCTGGCGACGATGACGATCAGCAGCGCGATATCGAAGGCGCGTCCGGCCGGGGTGGCGGTACCGAAGATGATCTCGCGCACACGGGTGCGCAGATCCGCGGGCTGCGATTCGCTCATGCCGCGATCACGCCGAAGCGCGTCAGTACGTCTGCGTGGTTAGCCGGCGCGACTGCCAGTAATGGCTGCGCCAGTAGATATTATCCAGGCGCGACATGGTCACGCCCTGGCTGGTCGAGGCGTGCATGAAGCGCCCTGCGCCGACATAGATGCCGACATGCCGGCTGGAGTAGCCGGTCTTGAAGAACACCAGATCGCCCGGCGAGAGATCGCCCGCGCTGATCGGCTGGCCCAGCCGGGCCTGGGCGCTGGTGGTACGCGGCAGGTTCAGCGATTCCAGTTCGCTCATCGTGCGCGCCACGAACGCGGAACAATCGATGCCGTTGCGGTCGATGCCGCCATAGCGATAGGGCACGCCGCGCCACTGGTGATAATAGTCGTAGAGGGCATCCACCATCGCGCCGTGATCGGGATATCGGCTCTTGTCGATGCCCGAATAGCCAGCGCTACCCCGGTAGCTCGGTTGGCTCGCACAGCCGCCGATCAGTACCGCCACGATCAGCATCAGCAGCCATTGCGGGTACACGCGCCCGCGTTGTTGCGACATAATCGCCTGCGCCATTCCTTCGTGCCTGTATTTGCCCGTGTTCATCAATTCCCTTATCGGCGCCCCGGCCGGCCCGCTTAAGATAGACAAATGAACCGCAACAGGGAAACAGGCGATGCGGCGCCGGGCCCGCAGACTGTTGCGGCGGTCGATCTGGGCTCCAACAGTTTTCACATGATCGTGGTCCGCGATGATGGCGGCAAGTTGCATGTGGTCGATCGGCTCAAGGAGTCGGTGCGCCTGGCCGGCGGGCTGAGCGCCGATCGGCGGCTCGACCCGGATGCCGCCGCACGTGCGCTGGCCTGCCTGGAGCGTTTCGGGCAACGCCTGCAAGGTATTCCGGCGGGCCATGTACGTGCGGTGGGCACCAATACGCTGCGCCGTGCGCGCGATTCCGATGCGTTTCTGGCCGAAGCCAGCGCCGCACTCGGTCATCCGGTGGAAGTGATTTACGGCGCCGAAGAGGCACGTCTGATCTATGGCGGCGTGATTCAGGATCTGGGCACGGACCACCCTCGGCGGCTGGTAATCGATATCGGCGGCGGCTCCACGGAAGTGATCGTGGGCGAGTTGGCGCGCCCGTTACTGGTCGAAAGCCTGTCGCTGGGCGCGGTCGTGCAGATGCAGCGGTTTTTCGGCAACGGCAAGATCAGCCGCAAGGCCTGGCAAGCCGCGGTCACCGATGCGCGGTTGACCGTCGAGCCCATCGCACGCGCCTATCGCAAGGCGGGTTGGGATCTGGCCATCGGCGCGTCGGGCAGTGTGAAGTCGATTCTGCGGGCCGCCGGCGCCAAAAAGACCGACGAAACCATTACCCCAGCCGATCTCAAGACGCTGGCGCGGGCACTGCTCAAGGCCGGCAAGGTCGACAAGCTGGATCTGCCCGGCGTATCCGATGAGCGGCGCGCGATCTTTCCCGGCGGGCTGGCGGTACTCACCGGCCTGTTCGAAAGCTTGGGTATCGAGGCGATGCGGGTCTCCGACAAGGCTCTGCGCGAAGGCGTGGTTGCCGACCTGCTCGGGCGTTTGCACGACCACGATGCCCGCGAGGACGGCGTGCTCGCGGCCAGTCAGCGCTATGACGTCGACCACGCCCAGGCCGAGCGGGTGGCCGCGACAGCTATCGCCCTGCTGGGCGACTACGACGACGAACGCGCCACCGGCATGGCACCCCGGCTGCTGCGCTGGGCGGCATTGTTGCACGAAATCGGGCTGGCCATTTCCCACAAGGGCTATCACAAGCACGGCGAATACATTCTGCGGAATGCCGATCTGCAGGGGTTTTCGCGTACCGACCAGGCCGTGCTGGCCACGCTCGTGCGCCTGCATCGCGGGCGTTTTCGGGCCGATCTGGTGGATGCGCTACCCGCGGACTGGCGCGCGCTGGCCTATCGGTTGGCGCTGGTGTTGCGTCTGGCGGTGATTCTGCACCGCGGTCGCGATCCGGATATCGTGCCACCGGCCTGGCTGGCGGTCGAAAAGAACGCGCTGAGTCTGCACTGCGATGCCGACTGGCTGGACGAGCGTCCGCTCACCCAGGCCGATCTGGCCCGTGAGTCGGAACTGCTCGCCCGCGCCGATATCACCCTGCATACCGTCGCCGACGACTCGTAAGGGTCAGCGCAGCCGCGATAAACCGCGCGAGCACGACATCGTGCTCGCGGCGGTCGATCTGTCAGGGCTGCCCTAGTTGGCGTTGTATTCGCGGGTGGCCGCGAAGGTGATGTCCGGCCAGCGTTCCTCGGTGAGCTGGAGTTTGACCCGGGTGGGCGCCAGATATACCAGCGCGCCGCCGTGGTCTTCGGCCACGCCATCGTCCATACGGTCGCGAAAGCGCCGGATCTCGCGCTCGTCGCCATAGATCCAGCGTGCGGTATGCACGTTGATGGGCTCGAAGGTGGCTTTTACGCCGTATTCGTTCTTGAGCCGTTCGGCCACCACGTCGAACTGCAGTACGCCCACCGCGCCCAGAATCACGTCGTTGTTGTTGATCGGGCGAAACACCTGGGTCGCGCCTTCTTCACAGAGCTAGTCGAGGCCCTTGTGCAACGCCTTGGCCTTGAGCGGGTCGCGCAACACCACGCGCTGGAACAGCTCCGGGGCGAAGTTGGGGATGCCGGTGAACTGCAGATCCTCGCCCTGTGAGAAGCAGTCGCCGATGGCGATCGTGCCGTGGTTGTGGATGCCGATGATATCGCCCGGCCAGGCGGTTTCCGCAGCCTCGCGGCGATTGGCCATGAAGGTGATGGCGTCGTTGACGCGAATCTCCTTGCCGGCGCGCAGGTGCTGCATCTTCATGCCTTTTTCATAGTGCCCGGAGCACACGCGCATGAAGGCGATCCGGTCGCGATGCTGCGGGTCCATATTCGCCTGGATCTTGAATACGAAGCCGGACAGGCCGTCCTCGGCGGGGGCTACCTCGCGCGAGGTGGTTTCGCGTGGCTGCGGCGCCGGCGCCCATTCCACGAAGGAATCCAGCAGCGGGCGGATGCCGAAGTTGTTGACTGCCGAGCCGAAGAATACCGGGGTGAGTTCGCCGGCCAGATACATGTCCAGATCGAAGCCGTCGCCGGCCTCGCGGACCAGTTCGATCTCTTCGAGCAGATCGTCGTAGAAGATGCCGGCGATTTCCTTGAGACGCGGATCGTCGAGGCCGTCGAGGGTGATCGTCTTGCCGCCGGCCTCGTTGTCGGTGCCTTCGTAGAGATGCACCTTGTCTTCGAGCAGGTGATAGACGCCCTTGAACTGGCTGCCCATGCCAATGGGCCAAGTGATCGGCGCACAGGCGATGCCGAGCACTTCTTCGACCTCGTCGAGCACTTCCAGCGGCGGGCGGCCCTCGCGGTCCATCTTGTTGATGAAGGTGAAAATCGGCGTGGTACGCAGCCGACAGACCTCCATGAGCTTGATCGTACGCGGCTCGACGCCCTTGGCGATGTCGATGACCATGAGCGCGCTGTCGACCGCGGTGAGCGTGCGATAGGTGTCTTCGGAGAAGTCCTCGTGGCCCGGGGTGTCGAGCAGATTGACGATGCGTTCGTTATAGGGAAACTGCATCACCGAGGTGGTCACCGAAATACCGCGCGACTGCTCCATCGCCATCCAGTCGGAGGTGGCATGACGCGATGCCTTGCGGCCCTTGACCGTACCGGCGAGCTGGATGGCACCGCCGAACAGCAGCAGCTTTTCGGTGAGTGTGGTCTTGCCCGCGTCGGGGTGCGAGATGATGGCAAAGGTCCGACGCTTGGTCGCTTCGCGCGCGGTCGGCGTGTTGTCGAGGGCGGGTGACGCGCTCATCGGTGGCTCCCGGTCACTATAAAAGGCTGTATGGATTGGCAAAAATATGTGTATAGTGCAACGCTATTCATAGTACTAAGAAATGCAATTATGAATAGCGATGTGCATTGCCTATAATTCGTTTCGAAGCCGGCGGGGCGCAATACCTCGCCGCTCTTCGCAGAATCGGTGTTCCCCCTTCACCGGTTTTTGCGCCAACGCAGCGTCTATCCTACCCGAGCGATGACGTTGTGATGGTGGCGTCGCTTCCCCCCGAGCGGCGCCGCTCTTCAAGGCCCGGATCGGCTGCCCTCCCGATTCGGGCCTTTCTTTTGTCTGGCGTCAGGCGCTGGTCCGTCCGCCGGCGCTCGGGTCGCGACGGATCCGCAGGCATACCGTAACGATATACAGACACAAAAACACCGCGAACATCAGTTCCTTGACTTCGCCGGCCTCGATATCGAAAGGAAACGGCACGTCGCCCAGCGTGGATTCGAGCAGCTTTTCCGGCACCGAGGCCAAGGGCGCGAGCAGGCCGATCGCCACGCAGTCGAAGCCCGGCATGACCCAGTAGCCGAACGTGCCACGCGCATAAAAGCGCCCGCGCAGGCGCCGCGCAATCGGCAGAATCGCGCCGCCAATGAGCATGGCCGCGCCCAGCAAGTTACGCGGTAGCTGATCGAGCAGCGAGCCGGCCACCGAATTCGAATTGTGCAGGTTGGTTTCGCCCTGGTTGTTGAGCGATCGCCACTGTTCGGGCGTGCTCCAGCCGAACCAGTGCTGGCCCCAGCTGGCTTCTTCGCCCCCGAAATACAGACAGCCCAGGCTGAACAGGGCAAAAAACACCGTCAGCGCACGATCGCCGCGGCGAAAGGCCCAGACCGTCACCGACACGCCGCCGATAAAGGCAAGCGCGAGGGTTGCCACGGTACCGATTTCGGTCAGTCCCGATTCGTGGCGCAGCCAGGCGTCGTAGACCGGCTCGCTGAGCGGCGCGCGGGCCATAAAATGGGCCAGATAAAGGCCCAGGGGCACGCCAAGCCAGGCCCAGCGGGGCAGCACGGCATCGGTCGATCGGATGGTCATGTCGGCAACAACGGTTTGTAAGGGCCGGCGGGCGGCCCCGAATCAACGGATGGCGAATGGTGTGGGCGCATCCGATGATTCGATGGATTGGGCATCGATATGGTCCACTTTCGCCGCGGACGGGCCGTCGGCGAGCCAGTGGGCCAGGGCATCGAGCGCTTCGTCGTTTCCAGCCGCCTGTACTTCGACCCGGCCGTCGGTCAGGTTGCGAACCCAGCCGCCCAGGCCGAGTTCGTTGGCGCGTTCGCGCGTGGCGGCTCTAAAGCCCACGCCCTGCACGCGGCCGCTTACAAGGAATTGACGTGCGTTGTTCATGGCGATGTCCTAATGCGTCATTATATAGCTTCCATATTTATTTGGCGCGCTTCGAATCATGTTCAACCGCATCCGCCGGCGCGTGCGTCGTTTGATCGAACCGAACCACGCCGTGGCCGCTTCACCGCGCGATACCACCGTGCAATTGCGTCTACCCAACCCCTACGGCGGCGCGCCCTGGCTGACCGCGACCGTGGCGATCAGCCGTACGCCGCGTGGTCAGGGCCAGTCGCTTCGTCTGCGCGCCCATGTCGATGGGGCGCTGCGCCTGCCGGGCGCGGGTGCCGAACGTCAGCGTCTGGTGCTCGATAGCGACGACCGCGGCGGGTTGATCCGCTATTCACGCAACGCAGCCGCCGCGCTCGCGCGCGGCGTGGTAGAGCGCTTGCCTGCACAGCCGCTGGAACAGCTTGCAACGCGCCGCTGGCGCACCTGGCTGGATGTGCAATTGAGCACCTCGCCGCTCGATGGTGGCGCGCAGGCGCTCATGCCCGAACCGTTACGCGGCATCTACGGGGGCGGTTTGCCGCGTAGTGGCACCGGTGAGCCGCGTATCGGCGTCTGGTCGGGGCCGGCTGGGGGTAGCGCCGGCGGTATGGCCCAGCTGGTACTGCTTCAGCTCGACGAACACGATCTCGGGCGCGCTAAAGGCGAAGGTGAGCGTTCTGCGTTCAATCTCAACGCCAGTATCGCGCAGGTGGTCGAGCCGTTGACCGGGGGCGAATCACAGGACTGAACACCGCCGGCGAATTGACTCGCGCGCGGTTTTACAAGAGCATAGCGCTGCGCCGGGCTCCATGGCGCAGGCTGTTTTCGGGAGATTTCGATGATTCAAAGTTGGCGTAAGGCCCTTGCGGTCTTGGTTTGTTGCGCCTTCGTGTATGGCCCTGCGTTCGCCCAGGCCGAGGGCGGCGATACGGCCGGCGACGCGGCGGCCGGCAAGGAACGCTTCTACACCTGCGAGGGTTGTCACGGCATTCCCGATTACAACAATGCCTATCCGACCTATCACGTGCCCAAGCTGGCTGGTCAGCATGCTGCCTATATCGAATCCGCGCTCAAGGCCTATCGCAGCGGCGCGCGCAAGCATTCGACCATGCATGCCCAGGCGTCGAGCCTGAGCGATCAGGACATCAAGGACATTGCGGCATACCTGTCGCAGTTGCAGCGCTAAGCACGGGGGCATAGAACGATGAAACATACGGTTTCACGCGGGTTGATCTGTCTGGCGCTGTGCGTTTTTGCAGTCAGCGGCTTCGCCGAAGAAAACCAGGGCGGCGACAAGCCGGCCGGTAACGACTGGGTATCGCAGACCACCCAGACCTGTGCCAGCTGTCATGGCAAGAATGGCGTGTCGCAGACCGCGAACTTCCCGGTGCTCGCCGGGCAGTATCAGGACTATCTGCTGCACAGCCTGAAAGCCTATCGCGATGGCGACCGCCAGAACGCGATCATGGGCGGCCAGGTCCAGGGCATGACCGACGCCCAGCTCAAGGCGCTGGCGCGTTATTACAGCCAGCAGGACAGCCCGCTGCATACGCCCATGGCGGACTGAACGACACTATCGGGCGCCGTGGCGCTCTTTGCGGGGGAATAGTCGATGTCGAATTTCGCGATCTACATGATTGGTATCGTCATTGTGGCCGGTGCGCTGGCTTACGGTGCCTATGCCTTGAGCGTGCCCCCGGTCTGGATCGGTGTGGGCGCGGCGGTGATCCTGGGCTTCGGGCTCATGGGCGCAGTCAAGAAAACCCGCGGGCCTTCCAACGGGCCGCGGCGCTAGTACATCCGTCGGCGGCTGCGCGTCGCCCGGCCGGGCGCTAAAGAAGCGCCCCATCACGGCCGCCGAAGGCCGGATTACGCCTCTGTATTGAATCCCAGCCGCGCCAGCAAGCCGTCGAATTCGTCGAGATCGTGAAAAGCGATCCGTAATTCGCCGCGCCGCCGCTCGGCGTCGTAGTCGATGGCGACCGCGTTGCCGACATGCTCGGCCAGCCGGGTTTCCAGCTCTCGCATCGTGTTATCCGGACCCGTGGCGTCGCGGGTGGGCGCCGCCTGGGTGGCCGCACGGCGTGCGGCCTGTTCGAGCTGGCGTACGCTCATGTGCTTTTTGGCCGCGTCGCGCGCGAGCGCAATCTGTTGCGCCTCGCTCAGCCCGGCCAGGATCTTGGCGTGTCCCAGGTTGAGTTCGCCGGCTTCGATATGACGCTGGACCGGAGCCGCGAGCTGGCGCAGGCGTAGATAATTGGTCACGTAGACCCGCGACTTTCCGATCTGGCGGGCGACGGCGTCGTGGGTGAGGCCGTGTTCGTCGCACAGGCGTGCCAGGCCATGGGCCGTATCCATCACACCCAGCGATTCACGCTGTAGATTCTCGATCAGCCCCAGCACCGCAGCCTGGGTGGCATCCAGATCGTTGCGCACGATCGCCGGCAGTTCGGTCAGGCCCGCGCGTTGGGCCGCACGCCAGCGGCGCTCCCCGGCCAGCAGCTGATAGCCCGACGCATGGTCGCCGCATACCACCACCGGCTGGATCACCCCGGCGCTGGCGATCGAGGTGGCGAGTTCGTCGATACGCTCGGATTCGAATGCCGTACGCGCCTGGCTCGTGCCGGGCCGGATCAGCTCGATACTGATTGATACCACGCGACGGGCGTGGCTTTCGGCGGCGGGGGAAAAATCGGTCATCGAAGCAGGCCTGAAACAGGCTCGGCACGGCTGATCTGCGTGCTAAGCTCAAAGCGTTGGCGCCAGTGTAAGACCAAAGACGCGTCGTTGATAAAGCGTCTGTTCGTGCGAGGAGTAAACATGCGCACCCGGCAATTTCTTAAACCGCGGACCGTGGGCCGCGATGTCGACCAGTTGGTCGATGCCTTGCCGAAACATAATATCGGCACCCAGGGCTACGATCCGTGGGGGCTCAACCCCGATACCGCCAAGATTACGTTCACGGCGGTGCGGTGGCTGTATCAGAACTATTTCCGCGTACAGGCGCAGGGGCTGGAGCATATCCCCGGGGAAGGGCGCCTGTTGATCGTAGGTAACCACAGCGGTCAATTGCCCATGGATGGCGTGATGGTGAGTTTCGCCGTCGCCAACAAGTCGGAAAATGCCCGTTTGCCCCGTTCCATGATCGAGCGCTGGTTTCCTTCCGTACCGTTTCTGGGCAACTGGATGAACTCGGTGGGCGGGGTCATCGGCGACCCCAAGAACTGCGGCAAGATGCTCGAGCGCGAAGAGTCGATTGTGGTTTTTCCGGAAGGCATTCGGGGTTCCGGCAAGCCGTATCGGCTGCGCTATCAGCTGCAGCGCTTCGGCCATGGTTTCATGCATTTGGCTATGGAGCACAACGCCCCGATCGTGCCCGTGGGCGTGGTCGGCTGTGAGGAAACCATGCCGTCGCTGGTCAATATCAAGCCGCTGGCGCGCATGCTGGGGATGCCGTATTTCCCGCTCGCACCGCTGGTGCCGTTGCCCGCGCGCGTGTTCCTCAATTTCGGCAAGCCGATGCATTTTGCCAACGATGCGCGCAACGAGCGCGATGTCGAATGGCGCGTTGAAGAGGTCAAGGACGCTATCCGCGATCTCATCGACACGGGTATTGCTCAGCGCAAGAGTATTTTCTGATGAGTCAGCCGAACGAGCGCAAGCGCAAGACAGCGTCCGAGAACGAACAGGCCAGCACAGAAGAGGATAACGATACGAAGTCCGCTCCGCGTCGCAAGACACCGGCTCGACGTCAGTCAGCACCTGCAGCGACCAAGAGCAAGAAAGCGGCATCGGGCATTGGTAGCAGCACGCGCGGCAAGATATTGGTGACCGGCGCAGCGGGCGCGCTGGCCCAGCATGTGATTGCGCTGCTCAAGGAGAACTACGACGTGATCGGCGTCGAGTTTCGCGGCTTGCAGACGGATTATCCGGATACCGTCGATTACGTTGTGGACTTCAACCAATGGCCCTTCGAGGACGTGTTCCGCGAGCACGGCTTCATGGGAATCATTCATCTGGGGCGGATTCGATTCACCCAGTCGACGCGCAATCGGCGCTATTCGGCCAATGTGGTGGGTACCGCACGGCTACTGCGGCTGGCATTGAAATACGGCGTGGAAAAGGTCGTCGCCATGTCCACTTTCCACGTCTACGGTGCGGATGCGCGCAACCCGTCGCTTATCGACGAGGAATATCCGATGCGTGCGGCCAACCTCATGCCGGAAGTGGTCGACGCCGTCGAGCTCGAAAATTTGTTCAATATTCATCTTTACAAGAATCCTGAGCTCAACATCACGATCCTGCGGCCGTGCAATATCGCGGGCCCGGGTATCAACAACGAGATCAGTCGGATGCTGGCGCAGCCGGTCGTGCCATGTCTGTTCGGTTTCTCGCCGTTAATGCAGTTCATTCATGTAGAGGATATGGCCGATGCCGTGGTGCGGTCATTCGAGCGTAACCATCCAGGCGTATATAATGTTGCCCCTGACGACTATGTGGCCTATCAGGATGCGCTGCAGCTGGCCGGCTGTCGCCGGCTGTTTCTGCCCTCCGTGCCGCCGGCGCTGGCGCGCCGATCGGTCCGGGCGCTGGGGCGTTATGCGCCACCGGATTATCTGATCGATTTCTTCAAATACGCGGTGATCATCGACGGCGGGCTGTTCGCACGCACCTTCGATTTCACCCCGCAACATTCACTGGCCGATCTGCTGGGCCATTATCGCGCCCATAAATGAGCGCGCTGCTGGCTTCGCTTCGAGGTATTACATGACGACACGCTTGCCGCAACGGCTGACTCTCCTGTCGGGGCTGCTCGGTCTTTTCGCGCTGGGTGGCTGCGTGCACAGTCCGCCCTCCGATCCCTGGGATCCGATCGAGCCGGTTAACCGCGCGGTCTACAAGTTCAACGATACCGCCGATCGCTACGTGCTCCAGCCGGTGGCGCGTGGCTACGACAAGATCACCCCCGATCGGGTCCAGACCAGCGTTGGCAACTTCTTCGCCAATCTCGACGAGCCGGTCAACATGGCCAATAGCGCCTTGCAGCTCAAGTGGGGGCCGTTCAATACCTCGCTGGGCCGCTTCATGGTCAATACCACGGCTGGCGTCGGCGGGCTGTTCGATGTCGCCAGTGCGGTTGGCGTCGACAAGGTCGACGAGGATTTCGGCCAGACGCTGGGTTACTGGGGCCTCGGCCAGGGGCCGTATCTGGTGCTGCCGTTCCTGGGCCCGAGCAGCGGCCGCGATGTGTTCGGCCGGGTGGGCGACCAGTTCGTCTATCCGCTCAACTATGTGGATGAGGACTACGACTACGTGGTCTGGAGCCTGCGTGCGCTGGATCTGATCAACCTGCGTGCGAGCCTGCTCGGTTTCGAGGAAACGCTCGAGCAGCAGTTCGATCCCTATGCCTTCATGCGTGGCTACTATCTCGAAAACCGTCTCAAGGCGGTTTACGATGGCGACGTGCCGGCCGATCGGTTGTATCAGGACGACGGCGCGGACGACGAAGACGCTGGCTAGCGCGGGCCGTAGATGTCGGCAGGCTCGAGGGATATGGCGGTGCTCGCAAGCTTGACGCGCGCCCAGCTGCATGCGCATGCCACGCGCTACTACAAAAGCGGCGGGCGGACCGAGCCGGAGGTCGCGCTCGTGGTCTACGGGGATGCCTGCGCGGTGTTCAAGGACTATGCGCGTACGCCCGGCTGGTTCGGCCGCATCGTCGCGCCGGTGCTCATCTGGCGTGAGGCCAGCGCGCTCAAGCGCCTTGATGGGATCGTCGGGGTGCCCCAGCTGTATCGTCAGCTGGATGCACGCGGCGTGTTGATCGAGTACCTGCCGGCCACGCCCTGGCCCCAGGCCAAACCGGGCGAGGCCGCCTACCATCGGCTCGACGAACTCGTCGCGCAGATGCATGCCCGCGGCGTAGCGCACTGCGATCTCAGAGCGCCGAGCAATATGCTCGTCGACGACGAGGGTCAGCCCTATATCGTGGATTTCGTCGCCCGGGTGTGCCGCGGCCAGCGCTGGAATGTCCCCTGGAACTGGTTGTTTCGCCAGTTCGTAGGCGCCGATGAAAGCGCACTGGCCAAGCTGCGTGTGCGTTTTGCGCCGCGTCTGGCCAGCGCCCACGATCGTGCCCTGCTCGACGAGCGCGGGATCATCGAGCGTGTGGCACGGGCCATCGGCGAGCGTACCCGGGCGCTCGTGCGTTATTTCGTGGGTTCCTGAATGGGCTGGCTGCTACGCATTCTGTCGTTGTTCGTGCCGTTGCTGCGCTGGCCGCTGCGGGCCTGGATCAATACCCATGCCTCGCCGTCGGATCTGTCCGAGATCGCGCTGGCCGGTGATAAACCCGTGTGCTACGTACTGCCGGTCGCCAGTGTCATGGACTGGCTGGCACTGGAAGCGGTGTGTGCCGAACAGGGCCTGCCACGCCCCTACCTGGCAGGTAACAGCATGCCGAGCATGCAGCGGTCGGTGGTCGTGGCCTTGCCGGTCGGGCGTAGCGGCGAACGCTCGGATCTGCATCGCATTGTCGCGCGCGGCCTGCATGACCAGAATTACGACGTCCAGCTGGTACCGGTGTCGGTCTTCTGGGGGCGTAATCCGGTCAAGGAAACCTCGCTGTTTCGAATTCTGTTTGCCGACAGCGAGCGCAGCGGGCGGCTGCGTAAACTGCTGATCGTGCTGGCGAACGGACGCAACACGCTGGTGCATTTCGGTCAGCCGCTGGATTATCGGGGTTTTCTGGACGAGGCCGAGGTCGGCGCGCCGGATGTCATGGTGCGCAAGCTCGTGCGTGTGCTGCGTATTCATTTTCGGCGCCAGCGCACGGCCACGCTCGGCCCGGCGCTTTCGCGGCGCAGCCAGCTGATCAACTCCCTGCTCGCCGATGCCGATGTCCAGCAGGCGATCGAGGATTCCGCCCGCCGCGACAAGGTGAGCGTGGCGGCCGCGCGCTCGCGGGCGCGCGACTATGCCAACGAGATCGCGGCCGACTACTCGAATATCGCCATCGGCTTCATGCTGCGGGTGCTCACCTGGCTGTGGAACCGGATCTACGACGGCGTGGACGTGCGCCATCTCGCTCGCCTGCGCGCGACCACGCACGATCGGCGCGAGGTCATCTATCTGCCCAGTCATCGTAGTCATATGGACTACCTGCTGGTGTCCTACATCCTCTATCAGGAAGGCCTGGCCCTGCCGCAGATCGCGGCCGGCGTGAACCTCAACTTCTGGCCGGTGGGAGCGTTGCTGCGGCGCTGCGGCGCGTTTTACCTGCGCCGTAGCTTCAAGGGCGATCGTCTCTACACGGCAGTCTTTCGTGCCTATGTGGACGCGCTTATCCAGCGCGGCCAGCCGATGAAGTTCTACCCCGAAGGCGGGCGCAGCCGTACCGGGCGGCTGTTGTCGCCTAAAACCGGCATGCTGTCGATGGCGGTCACCAGCGCGCTCGGCGGCAAAGGCGCGCCCGCGGCGATTGTGCCGGTGTATATCGGTTACGACCGGGTCATGGAGGTCAACAAATATTTCGACGAACTGCGCGGCACGCGGGTCAAAAAAGGCGAGTCGATGGGCGATCTCGTACGCGGCTCGACCAAGGTCTTGAAGCGCAAGTATGGCCGCGTGTTCGTATCCTTCGGCGAGCCGATCGACCTGCAGGCCTATGCGGATGCCCATCTGCCGGATTGGCGCGAGCGCATGCGTGGGCTGGAAATGGACGCCCGCCCGCGCTGGCTGCAGGATTTCGTCGCCAATCTGGCCGAGCGGGTGATGGAGCGCATCAATGCCACGGCCACGCTCAATGCCACCGGCCTGGCCTCGTTGATCCTGCTCGGCAGCCCGCAAAAAGCCGTCGCCGAAGACGAAATGGTCCAGACCCTGGCGCTGCTGGCCGAACTGGCGCGCGTGTGTCCGTATTCGCGTGATGCCACCGCGCCGGAACACACGGACGGTCACGCGCTGCTCGCCGAAGCTGAGCCGATGATGCGCCTGATTCGAGTGCCCCACGCCTGGGGCGATGTGCTGACCGTGGAATCGCGTCAAGCCGTATTACTGACCTATACGCGCAACAATGTCATGCACCTGTTCGCGCTGCCGTCGCTGGTGGCCAATTTCTTTGCGCATGCCGAGTCGCGCGAGCGCGAACGTGTGCTCGATGATGCGGTAGAACTCTATCCCTTGCTGGCCTCGGAGCTGTTCCTGCGCTGGCCGACCGAGCAGGCGCGTGCCGCGCTGGGCGAGGCGATCGATGGGCTGCTCAAGTGTGGATTGCTGCTGAGCGACGAAACCGGTCGGCTACAGCGCCCGGAAGCCGGCACGGCGGCGTTCGCGGCATTGATGAGCCTGTCGCGGATCATGCGCGAAGCGCTCGAGCGTTATGCCATGACGGTGATGCTGCTCAGCCATAATCTTGAAACCGGTAACGTCGAACGCGGCCGTTTCGAACGTCAATGCCAGCTCATGGCCGAGCGCATGGCGATACTCACCGGCCGCAACAGCCCGGAATTCTTCGATTCCCGGCTGTTTCGCAATCATCTGCAAACGCTCGTGCGTGTCGGTTTGTTGCACCAGCAGGGCAGCAAGCTCGAAATCGACCCGGCACTGCGCGACGTGGCCGAGCACGCGCTGCAACTGCTGGGTGCGGACCTACGCCAGTCGATCGCGCATCTCACGTCGTTGCCGCACCTCGACGACGGTGTCGATAGCAGCGCACAGGCCGAGCCGGCCAGCAAATCAGACTAGTCGCAGCGCGACGCTGAAGCCCTAGCGCGGCGGCGCGGGCCGCCAGAGATAGAGCGGTTGGGCCGAGGCCTGGCTATCGAAGGATAAATCCACCGGCACACCGGCCGCACTCATGCGCAGTCCGCTGGCAGCGGCGGTTTCCGAGAGAATCGAGTTCGGTGCGCTGCGGCCCTGGTAATAGCGAATCACGCGCGCCGAAGTTACGTCCGCCGCGTCGCGTGCACGCGCCAGCACGTCATCGATATGGCCAATCTCGTCGACGAGGCCAAGACGTAGCGCATCATCGGCGGCCAGAATCCGGCCGTCGGTGATCTCGTCGAAATGATCACGATCCAGCTGGGGCCGACCGGCCTCGACCACGGCTACAAAACGCGCAAACAGCGAATCGATCACATCCTGGACAATGGCCTGTTCTTCAGGCGTGGCCTCGCGCAGTGGCGACATGATGTCCTTATGCTGGCCGCTGACATAGCTCGCGTTCTCTACGCCGAGCTTGTCGAGCAGGCCGCTGGCGTTCACGCCCGGTATGATCACCCCGATGGAGCCGGTGATCGAAGTCGGTTGCGCGATGACGGTATCGGCAGCCATGGCCACGTAATAACCGCCCGAGGCGGCCACGCCGCCGAAGCTGGCAATGACCGGTACGCCGGTTTCGCGACGATAGCGGGCGATACGCGAGTGAATCTCGTCGGCCGCGGCGACTGTTCCGCCGGGGCTGTTGATACGCAATACGACGGCGCCGATTTCATCATCGTCGGCTGCCTTGTCGAGCGCACGGCTGACTGTGGCCAGCGTTGACGGCTGCTGCACGAGTCCGAGCGCGCGGCTCGCCGGTGCATCGGAGATGAAGCCGGAAATCGGCAGCCACAGAATCTTGGCGCGACCTTCGCCTTGCACCGTGGTTTCGCGCAAGGCGTTGTCGCTGGCCCCGAAGGGCGAGATAACTACGCAGCCGGCGAGCGCAAACGCGAGCGCGAACAGCGGCGCCAGTTTCAGCGCAGAACGTGCACGACCGCCCACGCTAATGCACCTGGGTCTGCCAGGCCTCGATCGCTGCAATCGTGCGCTCGGTGGCCTGGGTCAGGCATTTTTCGGCCTCCTCGCGCTGTTCGTCGTCGAGATGCTCCCATGCCATGGCAATGAACGGGCGGGCCTCGTCGAGCACCTCGTGTTCGTAGAGCTGGCGATAGGCGGTTTCCAGGGCAGCCAGGCATTGGCCGATCGCATCGGCCGCCATCTTGGCTTGCTGGAATACCATCACGCAGGCCCCGGTCGCGGCGTGTTCGAGCATCGGCTCTTCTTTCGCGGCTGCCGGATAGTGTTCGGTGAACAGATCGGCCAGGCGCGTGACCATTTCGACCAGTGCGAGCATGGCCGGCATATCGTCGTGTAGCGTCGGGTGGCCGCGCTTGGCGGCGACATTGGCGGCGATCTTGAGAGCCGGGCCGATCACACGATGATAAGTGCGCGGGTTGAGCGCATCAGGGTCAAGCTGCTCGGGGTCGAGACGTCGGGCGGTATCGGGATTGTCCATGCTGAATATATCGGTTGGTCGTCGAAACGCACCTTGCGGCGCGCCAGGTTGCCGCTCGCGGTGTGGAATATCCGCCGGCGTGTGGAGTTCGGGGCTGGTCTGAGCCAGCCCATCATCCTATCACTCGGCCGGTAGCACGATCTCTACGCGCGCGCCGCCTTTTTCGCATCGGGTGAGGATGATATCGCCGGTATAGGAACGCACGATTTCGGCGGCGACGGCGAGTCCCAGGCCCTGGCCTTCACGGCTGGTATCCGCGCGTACGCCGCGTTCGAGCAGGCGTTCGGTCGAGCCGTCGCCAAAGCCGCGGCCGTTGTCGTCGATCTGCAGATAGAGATCGCTGCCCTGGGTTTCGGCGCGTACGTCGACTTCGCCATCGCCGTACTTGGCAGCATTGTCCATGAGCGTGCCCAGCAGTTCGGTCAGATCGCCCTCGTCGATGGGCGCCTTGACCGAGGCCGGGATATGCACCCGAAAACGGGTGCCTTGTTCGGCATAGACCTTGGTGAGTGCGCGCGCGAGCTTCTCGGCGACCGGCGCGATGGCAATCGACACCGCCAGGCTGCGCTTGCCGGCCGCGGCCGCCTTTTGCAGCTGGTAGTCGAGAATGTCGTTCATGCGCGCCAGCTGGGTGCGCAGGCCGTGGCGCTGGCTTTCGTCCAGGCGCTCGTCCTCGGCCAGGCCGCGCAGTACCGCCATCGGCGTTTTCAGGCTGTGGGCCAGATCGCCCAGCGCGTTGCGATAGCGTGTCAGGCGGGCCTGATCGTTGGAGAGCATGGTGTTGAGGTTGCTCACCAGCGGCTGGATTTCGTCCGGGTAGCGGCCTTCGATACGGCGTTTTTCGTGGGCCTGGAGGTTGGCCAGGTTGCGCGCCAGCCGACGCAGCGGCGCCAGCCCCCAGCGCAGGATCAGCAATTCCACGATCAGCAGGATCAGCGCCGCAGCACTCAGCAGCGTCCAGAGCACGCCGCGAAAACGCTGCATCTGCTTGACGAATGTATGCGCATCCTCGGCAACCACGAGGGTATAGCGATAATCGGTGCCGGCATCGGTGACCCAGCGAAAACCAAAGGACAGGGTGATCAGCGTGCCGCGTTCGTCGGGGTAGATGCGCATGAACTGCCATTCACCCACGGCCGGCAGGCTGTCCAGGCTCAGCGGCTCCAGCAGCGAGGGCGAGCGCCAGATGGACTGGCCGTTTTCATCCAGCACCATGGCATAGAGACCGGAATCGGGCCGGGTGAGATCGGATTCCGGCAACACCCGCGGCGCGAGTTTGAAGCCGCCGTCCTCGGTGATCTCGGCGCTGCCCAGCAGGGCATAGCTCAAGCCCTGCAGGCGGTCGTGCTCGGCCTGGTCGGCGCGCTCACTCACCGCGGTTTCCAGCGCCACGCCGGTGAGCACGATAAAGGCCAGCAGAAGTACCGCGGTCGCGGCCAGCAGCCGCGCCCGCAGTGAATTCATCACGGTTGCGACGCGCTGTCGTTGGTCGCCGTACGGGGATCGCGTGCCAGGCGATAGCCGCGCCCGCGCAGGGTTTCGATGGGCTTGCGCGAGCCCTCGGGGTCGAGTTTGGCGCGCAGGCGCCGTACGAAGACCTCGATCACGTTGGAGTCGCGTTCGGCGTTCTCCTCGTAGATATGCTCGGTCAGCGCGGTCTTGGACACTACTTCGCCCGCGTGCAGCATCAGATGTTCGAGTACGCGATATTCATAGGCGGTCAGCTCGACCGACTCGCCGGCCACGAAGACCTCCTGGCGGGCCGTATCCAGCACGATATCGCCGGACTCGAGCTTGGGCTGGGCCCAGCCGCGCGAACGCCGTACCAGCGCCTGGATACGCGCGGTCAGTTCTTCCGGCTGGAAAGGCTTGACCACATAATCGTCGGCGCCGGTTTCCAGGCCTTCGACCTTGTCCTGCCAGCGGCTGCGCGCGGTGAGAATGAGCACCGGATAATCGAGGCCGGCTTCACGAACCTCGCGAATGATATCCAGCCCGGTCGGCCCGGGCAGGCCGAGATCGACGATGGCGATATCCACCGGGTACTCCAGCGCAAAGAACAGGCCTTCTTCGCCTTCGCCGGTCGCATCGACGGCAAAGCCGTCGCCGCGCAACTGCGCACAGATCTGTTCGCGCAGATCGACATCGTCCTCGATAACCAGTGCTCGCATAGGGTCAATCGTATTGTTCGTGGGCTAGTGGCGGGCCTCGACATGCACGATGCGTACACGTCCGCCATCCAGGAGTTTTACCCGATAGTAGGGCCCGCCGGGGCCGTCTTCCAGCACCACGTTGAGTACGCGTCCGCCATATTCGCGCGCTGCACGTCGGGCGGCCTCCGCCGGCGCCACATTGGGCGGCGGGCGTGATTCATCGCCCGCGACATCGCGCGCGGCACTGCGGCCCGGGCCAGCGCCTTCGGCCAGCGGTGCGCGCAGGGCGTCGCTGCCGAACTGGGCCAGGGCAATCGGGCAGGTCAGAAGCACCAGCAGGGCCACGGCCAGACGCAGGCCGGCCCAGGCCGTATCGGGGTCGATCGCGTAGTGGCGCATTGCGATAGAGCTCGGGATCAGCCCGTGCTAGAAACTGCTGCGGAAACCCGAAGACGTATTGTTTCCGGGGTTACCGCTGCGTTGCAGGCAATCGTTGAGGCGGTTGTTTTCCATCCGACGCGCGTTCCAGGCGCCCGCGCCTGCGCCGGCGAGTGCGCCCAGGCCGGTGGCGATATCACGCCCCGAACCGCTACCGATCTGGTTGCCCAGCAGGCCGCCGGCTGTGCCACCGATGATGGCCTGACCGGCCGTACTGGTGGCGCCCTTGACGGCGACGTTGCGGTCGTCGTTCTGGTAGTAGCAGTCGTATTGGCCGCCGGGTACGGCCTGAAAAATCGGATCGACCTGCGGTTTCGGGTTGCTCGCGCAACCGGCGACCAACAGACAAGCCGCCGCCAGGCCGGCGACGACAAGGGTTCGGAGCGGCGTGATAATCGGTGTCATGATGCATGTCCCCTAGCGTCGTGCTGAACTTAGGCTTCAGGCGCTGAACGCATGCTTAATTCTGACTTGGCCGGGCCGGTCTGCATAGCTGCCGGTGGCAGGTATTCATGGCCGATTCACGCCCGCGCGCGCATGCTCGTATGGACAAAGTGCCGTTTTTTGCGGCCAGGAGGTTCGACATGGGTTGGCCACGCTTTATCACGCCCGCCAGTGTGCTGATGCTGGCGATCGCCGGCACGGCGGCTGCGGCCGATAATTCCGGCATCGTCATTATCGATCAGCAGCAGCGTTCGACGCCGTTCGGCAGTTATAACAGCCAGCGGCGCACCGAAGTTTACGGCCCGTCGAGCGGTTTTCGCTACGAGGAATACGAAACCCCGATACAGCCGGTCTATCCGCGCTATGGATACGGGCGTCATGGCGGCTATGGCTATGGGCCCGGCTATGGCGGACGGGGCCGGGTGTTCGAGCATAACGGCGCGCCGGCGGCACCGGGTGTTTACGGCTGGGGATCGGGGCGTGGTGATCGCGACCATCACCCGCACCGTGATCCGCGCCCCGGCTACGACGCACATACGCGGCGCGACAACGGGCGTACGGTTCAACCCGCACGACGTGCTGTCGAGCCGGCTCAGCGTACGATCGAGCCGGCCCAGCGGCTGCTGGACTAGGGCTTATCGCCGCGAGATAAGCCCTCGCATCGGCGCCCCGCGCCTTGCCCGCCACGCCCGGCACGGGCATGCGATGACATATCCCGCGACCACAGGCCCTAGCGTGCGGGCATCAGATCGCACTGGCGCATTGCCTGTTGCCAGTGCTCGGTATGGTTTTCGATGGCCTGATCCAGGCGCGCCCATATGCCGGTCTGCGTGCTCAGCGTACGCGCGCGATAGCGCGTGAATTCGGGCGGTAAGGTCACGCGTTGCCGATCGATCAGCGCATTGACCGTCTCGCGCCAGAGGCGGCCGGCCCGCACCAGATCGGCCAGATAAGCCTGAACCCGTGGACCGTAGATCTCCACCAGGATCGTATGCAGCACCCGGGCTCGGCGGTTCGGGCGATGGTTGAAGCATAGCGGCCGTTCGTTCAGCCGGGTTTCGATCAGCTGGCTGGCGCGTTCGAGGGCCGCCGCGGCCTGCAGTGCGGCGATCTGCAGGGCGCCGCCGTATTCGCTGGCATCCAGGGTTTCATACACGCCCACGAGCGTGTCTTCGCTGACCACGCGTTCGGCCTGCATGTCGGCCATGGCTGCCGTGAGTCGGGTGAGTGCCGCGCGAGCGCTGCGCCCGGCCAGGCTCGGTTCGAGCCCGGCATTGTCGCCGGCGATACTGAACAGATGCGCCATGGGCGCGCTGGCCATCGTCTGATTCCAGATGATGGCGCCGCGTGCCTGGCGCTTGAGCGCGATCAGCCGATCCAGACGGGCGACGAATTCGCGTGCGTCGTGTTCGGTATCGCCATCGAAGCCGGCACGGCAGCGGATGAGGCCAGCCAGTAGCCGGGATTCATAGGCCAGACGCGCCTGGGGCGGGGCGACCCGGCCGAGAATGCTGTTGCGCTCGGAAATCAGGTTCACCAGGCCACAACGATGCAGCTGGAAAAAACCGATCCAGCCGGTACGCGGGGTCTGTACGGGTTGTGCGAGTGCGCGCCGGGGCGGATACAGGCTGCGCGGCGTGGCCGTTGCCGCTGGCAGATCGCGCTCGAGCGTACGCGCCAGCCGGGTAAGATAGTCGTCAAAGCGCGCCTGGGGGCTGTCTGCGGCGCGACAGCCGGCCAGGGCCGCGACCAGCAGTATCGCCACCAGGCCGGCTCGCGCGGTAGGTTTTCGCCTGTCGCAGGAACGACAATCGCCTGTACTCATGAGTCACGATACGATCGGGGCCATCGCGCAGTTGCCGGAGAACAGCTCATGTTCGAAGCCCGTAGGAACGAGGGCGTACACGCCGGGCCGACGGGCCAGGCGCGTGTGGCCGTGCATGTAGATGCGCGTATCAAGGATAACCGTGCGCTGCGTGAGCGTATCGAGCAAGCCATCGCCCCCCGGCAAGGCCTGATGCTGGCTGATGCGCTGGATGAGCTGCCGGAGGTGGCCGCGGTTTTTGCACTCTATCCCGAGGTGGACGCGCTCGAAGCGCTGGCGCGGCAGGTCCGCGATGCGCGCGCACGGCGCGGCGACGGCCGGCCGGTGCTGGTGGTGGGCCTGTCGCCGGACCGTCTCACGCTGTTTGGCGGCTGGCTCATGCGCGCGGCCGCCGGTGGCGAGATCGACGGTCTGCGTCTGATCGTCGATCGCGATCCCAACGTGCTGGTGTCCCAGCTCGGTGATTATCTCGAGGCCGTGCATGAGCCCAGCGTGATTGCCGTGCCGGGCGCCGCGCAGGCACAAGGCGCTCACGAGCGCTATTTCTTCTGCCTGAGCCCGGCGTGGCAGGCAGCGATGAGCTATGTCGCGGAACTGGCAGAAAACCATGTGGCGCGTATCGGCCTGTTGGGCGAGCCGGGCGTGGGCAAGAGCGCGATGGCCTATTTCTATTATCTGTGTCGGGGCCGCGGAGAGTTCATCAAGCTCAATCTGGCCGCCGAAGTCGGAGATACGCCAGCGCTGAAAGCCCTGCTGTGTGGCGAGGTGACCGCAGCCCAGTCGCGTACCGGCGCGTTGGCCCAGGCGCGCACGGGTGTGTGTTTTATTGATGCATTCCAGGGCCGGGCGAACGGGTTGGCGGATGTGCTCGACGAGGCCTTGGATAGCGGCGAATATCTGCCGCACGGGGCCGCCGCCAAACAGCCGCTCGACTGTGCACTGGTGTTCGCGGCGACGCCTGCTGCAGCGCGCCCCCTGCCTGCCATGCCCGCGGAATTGCCGGCGCGCCTGGCCGCGCAACCGGTCTATCTGCCGTCGCTACGCGCGCGCGGCGAAGATCTGATCGCGATCGTCGCTGCCACCCTGGACACCATGCGCACGCGCTCGACGACCTGGCAGGCGCCCGCCGGCCTAAGCCATGCCGCCTGGCAGGCGCTTTGCAATTGCCCCTGGCGCGGCAATGCGCGCTCGCTCGAACGCGTCATGGAAACGGCGTTCATCAGCGCGGCGACCGCGCGCACGCCGCTGATCGAGCGCGATGCCATCGACAGCGCGCTCGCGCTCTGGGAGCCGGAGAGCGGGGCCGCGCCTGCGACTTAAGTCGCGCTGGCTGCTACGGAATCTCTGCATAACCTGTCGCGGTCGCGCCGGTGTGCTTTGCGCGCGATCGACAGACAAGTGAGCGCGTAGCGTGCCCAAGCCGATAACAAGTTGCACGGTAGTGAACACTGACGCCGATCAAGCGCGCGCAAAGCCGGCGGCCCCGAAGGGGTTCGGCCTCAAATGCGCTACGACGGCGTTGCCGAGCTTGATCTGCCCATCGTTGATTTCCTGGGGCAGGCGCTGCGCTCGGACGCCTTGTCGCAACGCCTTTGACCTTGAAAGTCTTTTCAGGGCGAACGCGAGCCGCGAGAGGTTATGCGACAGATTCCTAGGCGGGCTATGCTCGCAAAACGATCTCTGACGCGATGCTGTGATGCCCGAAACTGCTGTCGATCCGGTTGCCCGTCTGCGCGAACCGCTGATATTGCCCTGCGGCCAGCGCCTGGCCAATCGGATCGCCAAGGCGGCGATGACCGAGGGGCTGGCCGATGCGCGCATGAATGCCACGCCTGCGCTGGAAACGCTCTATCGGCGCTGGTCGCATGGCGGCGCGGGGCTGTTGATTACCGGCAATGTGCAGATCGACCGCTGGGATCTCGAGCGCCCCGGCAATGTCGTGATCGACGGCGATGCCGACCGCGACGCGCTCGCGCGTTGGGCGGCGGCCGCCCAGCACGGCGGCAGCCGGGTATGGATGCAGCTGTCGCATGCCGGGCGCCAGGCGCCGTTATATTGCACGCCGCGACCGGTTGCGCCGTCGCCGGTGGGCCTGAAGCTGCTCGGGGCCTATCGTCGGCCGCGCGCGCTCACCCAGCGCGGCATCGATAGCGTGATCGAGCGTTTCGTGGCTGCCGCGACGATCGCCCGCGATGCCGGCTTCGACGGTGTCCAGATTCATAGCGCCCATGGCTATCTGCTCAGCGAATTTCTCTCGCCGGTGACCAACCGCCGCAAGGACGAATACGGCGGCAGTCTGGAAAATCGGGCGCGCCTGCTGCTGGCGGTGGTGCGTGCGGTACGCGCCGCGGTCGGCCGGGAATTCGCGATCGGGGTCAAGCTCAACTCGGCGGATTTCCAAAAAGGCGGGTTCACCAACGCCGAGTGCATCGACGTGGTGCGCTGGCTCAACGACTGTGGCATCGATCTGCTGGAAATCTCCGGCGGCAGTTATGAACAGCCGCGCCTGCTCGGGCATAGCGGCGACCAGCGCCAGGCCGACGCCCCGCGTGAAAGCACGCGTGCGCGCGAGGCCTATTTCCTCGAATATGCGGCCTTGATCCGCAAAGTGGCGCGTATGCCGTTAATGGTGACCGGCGGGTTTCGTTCGCGCGATGCCATGGTCGAGGCGCTGGACAGTGGCGATACCGACCTCATCGGCCTGGGCCGGCCCCTGTGTGTGGATCCGAATTTCGTCGCGCGCCTGTTCGATGGCACCACCCGCCAGGCCGAAGATCCCGGCGCGGAACTGGCCTATGGCCGTGGTCTGTTCGGGCCGCGATCGTCGGTGTCGGCACTACGCTTTTTGAATATCTTTTCCCAGATGGGCTGGTACTACATGCAGCTCATGCGCCTCGGGCGTGGCCTGGAGCCGGACTGGCGGATGTCATTGCGCAAGGGGTTGTTCGGGCACGTGCGTTCGGAGCTCGGCGCTGCCCGCCGTATCCGGCCCTTTCAGAAACAGGCCGATACGCTCGATGCCGAATGATCGGCTAGCCAAACACCTGAATGCCGAGCAATAGCACGCCCAGGCCGTTGAGCGCGCCGTGGCCGATGATGAGAAATCGCGGCGGCGCCTGATGCTGGTAGATCAGGCCGAAGAACACCGCCCCGGCGGCGAAGCCGATCGCTACCAGCGCGAAGGCGCTCCACACGAGCACGCCCGGGTGCATGAATGCACCGATGAGCAGGCAGAGCAGCCCCACGCCCGATATCGCACCGTGACCGATGCGAAGCGGGCGTGTGGCGCCGTCGAGCGCCGCCATCGTCAGCCCGCCCAGTGCGGCGACGAGCAATAACCAGAAGGCGGCCGCGAGCATGGCTTAAACCGCGGCGCCGTGGGCGCTATGTGCGCCGGCCGCGGCCGAGCCGCCGTCGTTCGGGGCCATGGGCGGCTTGGGCGTATCGCCCTGGGCATCCGGTTGCGGCTGTGCCTGCTGCTTGGGCTTTTGCTTCGGTTCGTTCTGATCGTCGCCGCTGTTGTCCTGAGCAGCATTATCGGATTCGGACGGATTCTGTTCCTGTTGCTGCGCTTTCGCCTTCGGCTGGTCCGGGCTGGACTGGTTCGACTTGTCCTGCTCGGGCTGCTGCTGCGCCTGTTTGGGCGTCGAGGCGGCGTCAGCCGACGGGGCCTTGGGCTTGCCGTCTTCGTCCTGGATTTCGAGCTCGTCGATCACGTCTTCCACACCGGCCTGCGAACGGGCCTTCTTGAGCGCAAGCTCGCGCGTCTCCTCGTCCGGCACCACGCCGGTTAGGGTGACGACACGATCTTTCACGCCCACCGAGATCGCGGATTTGTCGAACGATTTTTCGTTGAGCACGTCGCGCTGGATGGTACGGAAGAGCACCTGATCGTTGACCGTCTTGTTTACGGCCTCCGAGGCCGCGGCGACCTTGTCGCGGGCCTTCTTGAGTTCGGCTTCGGCTTCGTTGAGGTTGGCCTGAAGTTCCTGGAGCTCTTCTTTCTTGTCGTTGAGCGCTTCCTGGGCTTCATTGCGCGACTCGCGCGCTTCCTTGAGCTGTTCGACGGCGTTGTCGTATTTCTCCTGCGGGGTTTCGGAGCAGCCGGCGAGCAGGCTCAGCGAGAGCACGAGGGCCGTGAATACGGTGGCGAAACGGAACGTGGCGTTGTTCATCGAAGGCGAGAATGCAAATGAGCCGATAACCGAAAATAACATGTTTCTACGAACCTGCTTCGGCTACTAGAATATTGGTCATGCGTATCGCTGGTTATACATTCGCGCAGGGGCTCGCGGCTGCGCCCATGGCCGGCGTGACCGATCGCGTGTTCCGGGCGCTTTGTCGCAGCCTCGGCGCCAGCGTGACGACCGCGGAAATGGTCTCGGCCCGCCCCGAACTGCGGGGCACGCGCAAGTCGCGGCTGCGTCTGGATCAGCACGGCGAGCCGGCGCCGCGTATCGTCCAGATCGCCGGCGGCGATGTCGCCGATCTGGTGCATGCGGCGAAGGTCAACGCCGACGAAGGCGCGCATATCATCGATATCAATATGGGCTGCCCGGCCAAGAAGGTCTGCCGCAAGGCCGCGGGCTCGGCATTGATGGCCGATGAAGACCGCGTGGCCGCAATTCTCGATGGCGTGGCGAATGCCGTCGATGTGCCGGTGACCCTGAAAATGCGTACCGGCGTAAGCGCGGACCGGCGTAATGCCGTGGCCATCGCCCGGCGTGCCGAGCAGGCAGGTATCGCAGCACTGGCCGTGCACGGGCGCACCCGCGATCAGCACTACACCGGCACGGCCGAGTACGACACCATCGCCGCGGTCAAGCGCGCGGTATCGATTCCGGTGTGGGCGAACGGCGATATCGACTCGCCGGCCAAGGCCCGTACGGTGCTCGCAGCCACCGGCGCGGACGGGCTGATGATCGGACGCGCGGCCTGTCGCCGGCCCTGGCTTTTTCGCGAAATCGCGCTCGAGCGGGCGACCGGCATGGCGCCGGCACCGCCGAGTCTGGCCGACGAGCGGGAATTATTGCTGGGCCTGATCGAACAGCTGCACGATTTCTACGGCGAGCAGCAGGGCGTGCGCGTAGCGCGCAAGCATATCGGCTGGTTGCACGAACGCCGTCCGGCATCGGCTGTGCTGTATATGGATCTGGTCCAGGCGGACACGGCCGCCCGCCAACTGCGTCTGCTCGACTGTTATTTCGATGCCGCCGCCACCGCCGAACAGCGGGGCGGGGTGTCACCAAACAAAAAAGCGGCCGGGCGAGGTATCGCCACGGCCGCCTGAAGCCAAGGGCCGGCTTACATGCCCGGTGCGGTGCCGCTAAGCCCCGCCGAGCCTACGAACAGGCCCAGAATCAGCAACTGGATCAACCAGCCGACGATACACACGCCCACGGCGCGCAGGGTGCTTTGATAATCCAGTGCCTGACGTACGGCGATGACCGTCGTGGCCAGCATCCAGATCGACACCACGAACACCACCAGCGTGCCGATCACCGGGATGATGCCGAAAATACGCAGCAGTCCGGGGGTGGCCGCAAAACCGAGCGTACGCAGCAGCTGGCCTACATCGGCCTCGGTCTGGGCTTCCGGTAGCAGTTTGGTGCCGATCGCCCAGATCAGCGCCGCCCAGATCAGCCAGCCGAGCAGGGCCGCGACAGCATTGAGCAGCAGATAGCCGATCCCGCCGCCGCCGATCGCACCGATGCCCGCAGCCAGGGAGGCGAGTACGACAATCAGCGCGGCCTGGCCGGTGGCACCGCGATCGTGTTCGACTTCCTCGTAGGTTGGCGCGTGCAGCTTGGCGGCGCCAATCATTCGTTCGCTAAGACTTTGCATGACGGAATGGGTTGTTGAATTTGCATCCGATCTTGGCTTAGATAAGTGTTCCACGCCAGCCTGCGGTTTTTGCGGATTGCGCTTGCCCCGGGGCGCACTTACGCTGTCGGCTCGACAATTCGCAATCGGTGAAGATTCTGCGCGCCCTACTGCTGATCAATCGCAAATCCCGCCAGGGTGAAGCCAACGCCCAGGCGGCCCGCGACGCACTCGAAGCGCTCGATGTCGAGATTACCCTCGGCAAATTTCAGGAACCTGACGACGTAGCTGCCGAGATCGATCGGCATGCGCCAAACGTGGATATCATCGTCATTGGCGGCGGCGACGGTACGCTCAATCTCGCGGCAGCTGCGGTCATGCGCGCCGAACGTCCGATGGGTGTCCTGCCGCTGGGCACGGCCAACGATTTTGCCCGTACGCTGCTGATCCCCACCGAGCTCGAAGCGGCCTGTCGCAATGTGGTGGAAGGCGTGAGCCACGGCGTGGATCTGGGCCAGTGCAACGACGTGTATTTCGTCAACGTCGCCAGCGTGGGCCTGGCCGTGCGGGCCTGCGAATATCGTTCGGATGCGGCCAAGAAATGGTTCGGCTCGTTCGGCTATGCCTCCAACGTGTTCCAGGCCTATCGCGATACCGAGCCCTTCGATGCGGTGGTGCGTTGCGGCGACGAAACCCATCGTCTGCATTCGATCCAGTTGGCCGTCGGCAATGGCCGCTATTTTGGCGGCGGGCTGGCGGTGGCCAGCGATGCCGCGCTCGACGATGGCCGACTCGATCTCTACAGCCTCGAGCCGCAGCCGCTGGCCAAGCTCGTGGGCATGCTACCGGCGCTGGTACGCGGGCCGGACAAGTCGATTCAGGGCGTGCAGTTGCTGGAAGGCACCGAATTCGAAGTCGATACCGGCAAGCCCATGCCCATCAATACCGACGGCGAGATTCTCACCGAAACACCGGCAAAATTTCGGATCCACCCGTCAGCACTGCAGGTGAAGGTGCCGCAGGAATATGTTGATCGATATGGGCGCCGTAACACGTCATAAGTACAGGCAATAATTACAAGTCATAACGAATCGAGCATGGCGAAGGCCGCTGTGCGATTCCAATGCCGAGGAGCATGCGATGAGCGACCGACCGCAGCGATTCACCGATGCCGAAGCCACCATCGACTGGCTGATCGAAACCGTCGGCCACGATATTCATGTCGGTGCGCCGCTGGGCCTGGGCAAGCCGGCGACGCTGCTCAATGCGCTCTACGCGCGCGCCAAGGCCGATCCATCGATCAATCTGCAGATTCTTACTGCGTTGTCGCTGGATGTGCCCCAGGCCGGCAGCGAACTCGAACGCCGCATCATGGATCCAATCGTCGAGCGCGTGTTCGAGGATTATCCGGGTCTGGATTATGTACGTGATCTCAACGCGGGCAGCGTGCCCGACAACATCACGATCTCCGAATTCTTCTTTCAGCCGGGGGCGATGCTGGGTAACGACAACGCCCAGCGCCACTATCGCTCGGTCAACTACACGCACGTGGCGCGCGATCTGATCAACGCCGGGGTGAACGTGCTCATGCAGATGGGCGCGCCCGGCCCCGATGACAGTCAGTTCTCGTTATCCAGCAATACCGATGTCACCCTCGATCTCATGCCCGTGGTCGAGGCCATGCGTGAACGCGGCGAGCCGATCTGGGTGGTCGGCCAGCTCAACAAGCGCATGCCGATGATGACGCGTAGCGCGCTGGTGGACGCTGCGCTGGCGGATGCGGTGTTCGAAGGCGAGGCCGCCACCTTCAAACCCTTTGGCGCACCGGCCATGCCCGTTGCCGATGCCGATTATGCGATCGGTCTGCGCGTATCGAGTCTGCTCGCCGATGGCGGCACGCTGCAGATCGGCATCGGTTCGCTCTCCGATGCCATCGCCTATTGCTGCGATCTGCGCCATAACCACAACGACGACTACCGTGTGCTGATCGACCGGCTCGCCCGCAGTGCGCATGAACGCGAGCTGGCCGAGGCGATCGGCGGCGAAGACGTATTCGAGCGCGGGCTCTACGGCTGCACCGAAATGCTCGTCGATGCCTATATCCAGATGTATCGCGCCGGCGTGATTTCGCGTGCCGTGTATGACGATATCGATATCCAGCGTCTGCTGGATGCCGGGCGCATTGGCGAAACGGTGGACGCGAATACGCTCAACGCGCTGCACGACAGTGGCGCGATTCGGGCCCAGCTCGACGCCGACGATGTGGCCCGGCTCAAGCACATCGGCGTGTTTCATGCCGATGTGCGCTATGCCGAGCGCAAGCTGGACGCCGGCGATGGCGGCGAGCCGATCGCGGCCGATCTCGATGACCCAACCGCGCGCGAGGCGATGGCATCGCGTTGTCTGGGCGATCGGCTCAAGGGCGCGACGCTTGTGCATGGCGGTTTCTTTCTCGGGCCGAACAGCTTCTATCAGTCGCTGCACGACCTCGACGACGACGAGCGCGAGCTGTTTCACATGACCAGCGTCGGCCAGATCAACGAGCTCTACGGCAATGAAGCCCTGCGGCGCGTGCAGCGGCGCGACTCGCGTTTCGTCAACACCGCCATCAAGGCCACGCTGGCCGGTGCGATTGCCTCCGACGGGCTGGAAAACGGCCAGGTCATCTCCGGCGTAGGCGGGCAGTACAACTTCGTATCACAGGCGCATGCGCTCGAGGACGGACGCTCGATCATCTGCGTACGCGCGGTACGCCAGTCCTCGGACGGGCCCGAGTCCAATATCGTGGCCCACTATGCGCACACCACCATTCCGCGCCATCTGCGCGATATCGTGGTCACTGAATACGGCGCGGCCGATCTGCGCGGCAAGACCGACGAGGAAGTCGCTATCGCCATGATAGAAATCGCCGATGCCCGGTTCCAGGATGAGCTGCGCAGTGCTGCGGTGTCTGCCGGCAAGCTGCGCCGCGATTATCAGATTCCCGCGCATGCACGTAACAACACGCCGGATCATCTGCGCCGCCTGTTCGCCCCGGAAAAACAAAAGGGCCGTTTCGAGGCCTACCCCTATGGCAGCGATTTCACCGAAATCGAGCGCGCGCTCATCGGCGCGCTCAAGAAGCTGCAGAGCGGATCGCACGGCAAGACGTTGTCGAGCTTTGCCCGGCATGCCTCGCGTCTGGCCACCTTGCCGGCCAGTGCGGCGCCCTATCTCGAACGCATGGATCTGCAACGCCCGCGCACGCTGCGCAAGTCGTTGTATGCCCGGGTGGTGGCACTCGCGCTGATCAACGACGGCGTGATCGATTCCCACGACGAGCCTGCCGACGCCGAGCTATGAGCGCGCCCACGCGCTTTGCCAGTCCCGAGGCACTCGACGCCGCGCTTGCAGGCCAGGGTTATGTCAGCGATGCCGAATTGCGCATGACGCTGTATCTCGCGCTCGCCCTGAACAAGCCGCTGCTCGTGGAAGGCCCGGCCGGCGTCGGCAAGACCGAAATCGCCAAGGCGCTGGCGGCCGCGGTCGATACCCGCCTGATCCGGCTGCAGTGCTACGAAGGCCTGGATGCCGCCCAGGCGCTGTATGAATGGGATTATCCGCGCCAGCTGCTGGAAATCCGGGTTCAGGAAGCCGCGGGTGTCTCCACCGACAGCCTGCGCGATAACCTCTATTCCGACAGTTTTCTGCTCGAACGCCCGTTGCTGGCGGCGCTTCGCCACAGTCCGCCGCCGGTATTGCTGATCGACGAGCTCGATCGCGCTGACGAAGCCTTCGAGAGTTTTCTGCTCGAAATCCTGTCGGACTGGCAGATCAGTATTCCCGAATACGGCACGGTACGCGCCGACACCCCGCCGCTGGTGGTGATCACCGGCAACCGCACCCGGGCGCTGGCCGAGGCCACGCGAAGGCGCTGTCTGTATCTGTGGATCGACTATCCGGATCGGGCCAAGGAACTGGCCGTGCTGCAAAGCCGGCTGCCCGGCATCGATACGCGTCTGGCCGAGGCCATCGCCGATTTCCTCGCCTGGGCTCGAACACAGGAACTGGCCAAGACGCCGGGGCTGGCCGAAACACTCGACTGGGCGGCCGCGCTCATCGAAATCGGTGCCGCCGACCTGGATGATACGCGTATCACCGTCACCCTCGGTGCCCTGTTCAAGGACCCGGCCGATATCGATGCCATGCGCGCACGCCTGGAAGACTATCGCCGTAGCCAATGAACGACTGGTCGCTCGCGCGTGTCGTGACCGCGTTCGTTCAACAACTACGCCAGGCGGGCGTCACCGTTAGCCCGGCCGAAAGCGCCGATGCATTGGCCGCACTTGCGCACACACCCATGCAGCCGCGCGCGGATTTCGCCCGCCTGCTACGGGCCTGTCTGGCCAAGACCCCCGAAGACCGCGCCCGGTTCGATACGGTTTTCGCCGAATTTTTCGACGACCGGCCCACGGAAGTCGCCGAGCAAGCGGACGCTGACGACGACCAGACAGGCAACCAGAAGGCTCATGGCGTCGGCGATGCCGAGCCTGCCCCTGCAAAAACGACGGCCTCGGACGGTGACCCAAGCGAAAACGCCAACACCGGCGCCAGTGCTGCGCGACAGGCCATGCAGACCGATCTCGCGGCGATCGGCGCCGATGAGCGCGAGGCCATGGAACGGCTCATTCGCACGCTGGGCCACCAACTGGCGCGACGCGCGGCCCGGCGCTGGCGCGCGCGCTCGCAGGGCGTGATCGATCTGCGGCGAAGCCTGCGTGCGGCCATCGCCCACGGCGGCGAAGTGTTTACGCTGCGCCGGCGTTATCGTCCGCGCGAGCGCCCGCGGCTGGTGGTATTTGCCGATGTCAGTTATTCCATGGATGCCTACAGTCGCTTCTTTCTGTGTTTCATCCATGCGTTTGCGCGCGTGTTTCGGGCGGTGGAAAGCTATGTATTCAGTACCGAATTGTCGCGGGTGACCGAGACGCTCGCGCGCTCGGCCTCGGTCGAAGCCGGGCTGGCGCGCCTGCCCGACAGCGTTGCCGGCTGGGCCGGCGGCACCCGTATCGCCAGTGCGCTGGAAAGCTTCATGCATCGTTTTGCCGATCAACAGCTCGATCGCAATACGGTGGTGATGATCGTCTCCGACGGCTGGGACAGCGACAAGCCGGAACGGCTGCAGGCCGTGCTCAAACGCCTGCGCGGGCGTTGCCGGGCCATCATCTGGCTCGATCCGCTGATGGGGCATCCGCGCTTTTTCAGTACCGCGCTGGGGGCGCAGCATGAATCACCGCATGTCGACATATGTGCGCCAGCGCGCAATCTGGCCGGGCTCGAGGCTTTAGTCGAACAGCTGTCGCGGGCGCGGGTGGTTTAATCACTGCGCGGCCACCCGGCGTTCGACGCCGCTGGTGATCGTGATTGGACGAATCGCGCTCCCGCATTTGCGCGTTTGGCGTTTATTTGCGGACTGTTTTTGCAACAGCGCGACGCGCACCGCGGTGTTTCACGTGGGTCTGGCAGGCACGCGATCTATGCGTCACTTCACCGTAAACCGGCGCGCACCAATCATCTGACCATCGTCGGTGATGACCGTCACCCGCCAGTGGCCACTCGGGTCGTCGCCGAGGGCGAGTTTGTGGCTCCACGCGCGATAACCGTTTTCCGGGCCGCCGCCGGTGATTTCGAGCGGAATACGATCCACCACCTTGCCGTCGTGCGACCAGACATGCAGCACCTGTTGTTGCAGTCCGCGTGGCGCGGCGATGGCGGTAAAGGCATACAGACCGTCCGCGGCGAGTTCGTCTGCCGAGAAGTTCGCGCGATCGTGGCCGGGCTGGCGGTTATCGACATCCACTTGCAGGGTGATGGCCATATCGGTGGCGCGCAGGGTGGCTGGCGGAATCCAGAAACGCCCGAACCAGGCGAGGCCGCCGAGGGCCACCGAGAGCGCGGCCAGCAGCAGCCAGCGCCACCACTGGCGTGCCTGCAAGGCGTCATTGAAGCTGGGCAAAGCGCATACGCCCATGGCCACCGAAGCGATGGCCACGCTTTCGCCGGTGGTCAGCGACAGCATGATGGGGCCGGCAGTCAGCAGGGCGACGAACAGGGTGAAACCGTGGAAACCCAGAAACAGCCAGCGGCGCTCGGCGATGCCGTGCAGGTAGATCGGATCGATCGTCGACGCGGCGGCGGCGACGATCAACAGGCCGGTGAACAGCGCCTGGCCGCTCAGCCAGGTAGTCGTGGCCAGAAAGAACGGCAGGACGAAGAACAGGGTTTCCTGGTGCAGGCACTGGGCCGCAAAACGCACGGCCGCCTGCGGAATACGTTCGCCGAAATAACGGGCAAGCAGGCGACACAGCAGCCCTTCGAACAACAGCGCCAGCCAGCCGAGCAGCATGAGCGCGGTGACCCATTGCGCCAGCGCGGCCTGGCGTTCGACCAGAAAGAAACTGCCCGCGCCCATGGCGAAGGAGGCCACCGGCAACAGCCGACGGTAGCGATAGGCGATACGGCCCGCGCGGCTGTTGAGCAGCCGGGTGAAATACTGTTCGACCGGACTGGCGTCGGGACTGTCGCTGGCAACGGTTTGGCTGGCCACGGGACTCGCTTGCAGACACGTAGAAGATCGCCGCGCCCTGTATTCAGGCGTGCGGCGGCGCGATCATAGCAGCGTGGTGGCTGTACGTCGGCTGACCGGTATGCGAATGCAGCCGCTCGTATCGTGCTGCGCTCTTGCAACGGTTATCGGCGCCCGCAGTGTGAGGTTGAGTGCCGCAACCGCGGCGCGCCCGGGCGCGGTGTTATCATCGGGGCCGGTCAACGACACAGTACGAACGACGGTCGACGACGGCATGAGCGATTTCAAAGGTATTCCCGTAGTAACAGGCACCAAGGTGCAAAAGCCCAATGGCACGCGGGCGATCAAGAACGGCATGAAGGCGAACAAGAACGCCGCGGCCGTACCGATCGGGCGCAAGCCGGATTGGCTGCGCGCGCGCCTGCCCACGGGCGACACCTATCAGGCCGTCAAGAAGAACGTGCGCGAGCACAAGCTGGCCACGGTCTGTGAAGAGTCGATGTGCCCGAACATCGGCGAGTGCTGGAGCCACGGCACCGCGACGATCATGATCATGGGCGATACCTGTACCCGCGCCTGTCGCTTCTGTGCGGTGGATACCGGCAACCCGCGCGGCTGGCTGGATGCCCAGGAGCCCGAGCACTGTGCCGATTCAGTCGAGATCATGGGCCTGAACTATATCGTGCTCACCTCGGTGGACCGCGACGACCTGCCCGACGGCGGTGCCCAGCACTATGCCGACTGTGTGAAGGCGATCAAGGCACGCACGCCCAACGTACGCGTGGAAGCGCTGGCGCCGGATTTTCGCGGCGTGGCCGAACATGTCGACAAGGTGGTGGATTCCGGGCTGGAAGTGTTCGCCCAGAACGTGGAAACGGTCGAACGCCTCACCCATGTCGTACGCGATGCGCGGGCCGGTTATCGCCAGACGCTGGATGTGCTCGAACACGCCAAGAAGCACAATCCGGATGTGCTCACCAAGACCAGCGTCATGCTGGGTCTCGGCGAAACCGAAGACGAAATTGCACAGACCCTGGACGATCTGGCCGCGATTGGTGTCGATATCGTCACCTTCGGCCAGTATCTGCGCCCGACCGTGAATCATCTGCCGGTCGAGCGCTATGTGCCGCCGGCGGATTTCGCCAAGTATCGGCAGTGGGGCCTGGCGCGCGGTTTCCTGGAAGTCGTCTCCGGGCCGCTGGTACGCAGCTCCTATCGCGCCGATCGGGTGTTCGACAAGAACAACGCCGGGCTCGACCAGACGGCGTAGTGATAGCCGGGGCGCCGTCAGCCAGTGCGGGCCGGGTCGGCCGGCGCGTCAGTGCTCTGGTGGCGGCGCCTGTCGAACGTCGTCGAGTTCCGCATGGCGTTCGGACAGGAAATCACCGAGATTGTGCAACGCTTCGATGTGCTCGCACAGGGTCTTGATAGTAACCAGCAGCGGTAGTGCCACGATCATGCCCACCGCCGACCACAGCCAGGCCCAGAACGTGACCGTGATGAATACGATGACCGTATTCAGACGCAGGCTGCGGCCCACGAAATAGGGCGTGACAATCTGGCCTTCGAGCGTGGTGAGCGCGAAATAGACGCCCGGAACGATCAGTGCCCAGCCCACCCAGTCGAAGGTGATGAGCGCAATCATCGCCGCGATCGCAATCCCGCCAAGCGCGCCGAGATACGGGATGAAGTTGAACAGGAAGGCGATCACCCCGAACACGGCCGGATAGGGCATGCCGAATGCCCACATCGTCAGCGCGACCGCGACGCCCAGACCGGCGTTGATCGTGGTGATGGTCAACAGATAGCGCGAGAGCTTGCGCTCGATATCGTGGGCGATCTGGGCGGCCCGGCGTTTGTCGCGAAAGCTCGGCATCACGTGTACGAGCTTTTCGTAGAACATGTCGCCCGAGGCGAGCAGAAACAGCAGCAGCACCATCGTGAACACGAACTGGGCGATTACGTTGGGGGCGAGCAGCGCGGCCTGGGTTGCTGCGCTTTCACCTTCGATTTCCACCGTTTGAACGTCCGGCGTGTCGCTGCGGGTCATGGACTGCAGCTTTTCGTTGGCCTCGAAGATGGCGCTGAAGGGGCCGGCGATATCGGCCAGCTGTTGTTCGATGCGTTGTTCGATACGCGGGGCGTTCTCGATCCAGCCAGTCGCCGGCACGGCCAGTGCGGCCACCGCGAACAGAAAACTCACCAGCAATACGCTCACGATCACCAGCGACGACAGCGCTGCGGGCACCCGTCGCCGGTCGAATACGCGCCGAATCGGCGCGAATACCATGGACAGCAGAAAGGCCAGCACGAGGGGTACGAAAAAGCTGCGGGCCTGGCTCAGCACGAAGACGGACGCATAGAGAAACAATGCGACGAGCATCCACTTAACCAGCGGACTCGCGCCCAGCGCGACCGAATGCTGGCTGTCGCTGGATTGGGTGTCAGGTTCAGCCATTCAGGACTCGGTGGAGATGGAGCGCAGCGCCCGCCGCGAGCGGCCAGCGAATAGTAGCGGGCAACCCCGAGGGGCAGCGTCTTTTTGCTAGCTAACCACGAAAATCAATGTTTTCGTATGATTTGTGCAAAAAAACAGGCGATCGGCCGTAGCGGCGCGATCGCCTGCGTAACCGCCGATGACGCGTGTGGCCACGGGCGGATCGGTTTGCACGGCGCGTATCAGACCTGGGGCGGCTGACCGTTGGAGGCCATCAGCCCGCCGTCGACCGGCAGGTTCACGCCGCTGATGAAGCGGGCGTCGTCGCTGGCCAGAAAGGCGATGGCCGCGGCGATGTCTTCGGGCGCAGCGCCCGCCCCCAGCGGCATACGCTCGGCGAACTTGTCGAGCAGGTCGTCCTTTTCGAACACGCCGCTGGCCATGTCGGTACGGGTCAGGCTCGGGCAGACCGCGTTCACGCGTACCCCGTCGCCGCCGTGATCCAGCGCCAGCGCCCGGGTGAAGTTGCTGACAGCGCCCTTGCTGGCGTTGTAGACGCTCATCGCCCAGTCGCCGCCGAGGCCGGACACCGACGAGGTGTTGACGATATTGCCGCGGCTCTCGATCAGATGCGGCATGGCGGCGCGGCAGCAGTGGAAGACGCCGTCCACGTTGATCGACATGATCTTGCGCCAGGTGTCGTCGTCGGTGTCGGTAATCCGGCTCTGGGTGGCCACGCCAGCATTGTTGACCAGAATATCCAGCCGCCCGCAGGTCGCGATGACGTCGTCGACGAGCGCGTTCACCGCGTCGGCGTCGGCCACGTCGGCCGGGCGTACGTGAACTCGATCGGCGGGCAGATCCTTGGCGACCTCGTCGAGCTTGTCTTTTGTGCGGCCGACGAGCACGACGGTCGCGCCTTCGTCGACGAGGCGTTTAGCGGTGGCCGCCCCCATGCCGGAGCCGGCGCCGGTGATCAGAGCGATCTTGTCCTTGAAGCGTTGCATGCCTGCGGTTCCTGTTATTGGGCGTTAAAACCGAGCGACCCCGGCCGGGCTAGCCTGCCCGGCCGTTGTCTCATGCAACCAAAGCTGACGATGAACGCGCCTGAATCAAGTCCGTACGCGATTATTTACAGAATTCACCGTGCGGCGTGCCCAGACCATCGGGGCTTCGAGCGATCGGTCTTTCGCCTTATTCGCGTGTCTTCGCGTTCATTCGCGGAAACCTTGCTTGCTTGAGTTCTGCCAACTGCGTTTCACACACCAACAATCACCCTGGGGCCGATTCAGCGCTTGTCGAAAATCATGATGCCCCAGGCCAGATGGCCGGCATTGCCGGCATCCACCCAGTGCTGCAGGCCTTTTTTCATGTTGTCGATATAGGCAGTCGAGATCGCCGAATCGCGCAGCTCGTCTTCGCGCTCGACAAGGGTGTCGTGAATCCCGCCGTAGTGTCGCGGTATCTGGCGGGTATGGTCTTCGAAGGCGCGGCGGGTGAAGCCGCGGCGTTCAAGTGCGCGGGTATAGAAACCGGGCGAGCCCATGGTATCGAGCTGGATGCGATCGAGCACCGGCTGCAGCACCCCCTCGGGACAGTCATCGGCCTGCATGGGATCGGTGAAGATGAACGTGCCGCCGGGTGCGAGCACACGGGCGACTTCGTCGAGCACGCGCTCGCGATTGCCGGAATGCAGCATGGCATCCTGCGACCAGACGATATCGAAATAGCCGTCGTCGAAGGGGATGTTTTCGAAGTCCCCGTCGACGACGTGCACGCGATCGTCCAGCCCGCGTTCGGCGTTCTTGCGACGTGCGCGCTCGTTCTGCACTTCCGACAGATTCAGCGACACCACGGTGGCGTTGTGGCGTGCGGCGACATGGCGTGCGGAGCCGCCGTAACCGCCGCCGATATCCAGCACGCTCGCGCCGTCGAGCGCGGGCCCGAGTGCGGCGCACATGCGCTCGACGGTGCGATGGCTGGCATCGACCACCGCCTCGGTGGCGGATTCGTACAGGCCGATATGGATATCCTCGCCGCCCCACAGGCGCGAGTAGAAGTTCTCGGCGTCGTCGCTGTTGTAGTAGGCCTGGGCCGTGCGTACGGCCTGGGAATACTGTGTCATGTTCGCTCCTTACGATTGGTCCGCTTCGGCTTCGCGATAGGATTTTTCGGCGACGTGGATGAAGAAGTCCGGGTCGCTTTCCCGGTAGCTGCTCTGAAAATCACCGTAGGTTTTCACCGACTGAAAGCCCACCTGGTGCATCAGCTCGTGCACATAGGCCTTGCGCAACGGGAACATGTTGAGGTGATAGACCTCGTCGCCCGGGAAGGTATAGCGAAACCGGGCGAGGCCGTCGTCGACATGCTCGGGCGCGGCCGAGACATTTTCGCCGCAGTAGTAGTACTTGTGTCCGGGTTCGGCCTTGCCGTCGAGCAGGGCGTCGTAATTGCGCTGATCGAGGATGAGAATGCCGTCATGCTTGAGCATGGCGTAGAACTCGGCGAGCGTGCGCCGACGGTCGTGCTCGGAAAAGATATGGGTGAAGGAGTTACCCAGACAGATGATGGCGTCGTAACGTCCCACCACGTCGCGCGACAGCCAGCGCCAATCGCTGTGCACGGTGGACAGGATCATGCCGCGTTGGCGGGCGTTCTCGAAGGCCTTGGCCAGCATCTGCGGGCTGCCGTCGATACTGGCGACCTCGAAACCGGCCTTGAGTAGTTGTACGGAATGAAAACCGGTGCCGGTGGCCGCATCGATGACAGACTGGCAGCCGTAACGCTTGAGTACGTCGATGAAGAAATTGCCTTCGCTGGCGGCGCGTCCGTCCCAGTCGATGAGATCGTCCCAGCGTTCCACGAAGTCGTGGACATATTCGTATTGATAGTGGTCGGTTTCGCGCACATCGGTCGGCGCAGCGCCGAAGTCCTGGGTACGCTGGAATATCGGATTGTGCTGGGTTGCTTCTTTCATACACGAAAGTCCCCGTCACGGTGCCGCCGGTATCCGACGTCTCGCCGCAAGCTTTTCAAATGGAATGACTACGTTATGCAACCCGCACGCCAGGCTACAACCGCTGTTCGCCAGGTCCTTGATGCGACAGCAAAGACGCCGTTCCCGCAACGATGACCCGCCGATGACAGGTTGTGCACAGCGTCGAAATCGCACCATCGTCGTGCCGTCACTTGCCCTGGATGGGCGCTAGCCGTGCGTCGGTTTACCGCGCTCTACACGCGCCTGGACGCCAGCACGGCCACCAACGACAAGGTCGCGGCCATGCGCGACTATTTCGCAGCCGCGCCACCCGCGGATGCGGCCTGGGCGGTATCGTTTCTGTGTGGGCGACGCATCAAGCGGCTCATCCCCTCGGCACGGCTGCGCGAATGGACCGCCGAGGCGATCGACATGCCCCTGTGGCTGGTCGAGGAAAGCTATTCGGCGGTCGGCGATCTGGCCGAGATCGTCACCCTGTTGCTCGATGAAATCGAAACCGGCGATACCGGCCTGGATATCGCCCTGCACGACTGGGTGGAGCAGCGTATCCTGCCGCTGCGGGATATGGACGACGAGGCCCGCAAGGCGCGCATCGTCGGCTTCTGGCGGGAACTGCCCACCGATGCCCGCTTTACTCTCAACAAGCTGCTCACCGGCGCGTTTCGCGTGGGCGTGTCGCGCCGGCTGGTTACCCGGGCGCTGGCCGAGACAGCCGATATCGAACCTGCCCGGATCGCCCATCGGCTGATGGGCCGCTGGCGGCCCACGCCGCAGTTCTTCGAACGCCTTATCGACCCGGAAGATCGCGGCGAGGATGCCGCCCAGCCCTATCCGTTCTTTCTCGCCTCGCCGATCGAGCAGGCGCCGATCGCGGCGATGGCGGATCTGGGCGCCCGCAGCGACTGGCATGCGGAATGGAAATGGGATGGCATTCGCGCCCAGCTCATTCGGCGCCAGGGCCAGTGTCATATCTGGTCGCGCGGCGAAGACCTGATGGAAGGGCGTTTCCCCGAGCTGGAGGCCGCGGCGGCCGATCTGCCCGATGGCTGCGTGCTCGACGGCGAGATTCTGGCCTGGGCCGAGGGCGAGCCGCGGCCGCTGCCGTTCGCGCGCCTGCAGCGGCGTATCGGCCGGCTCAAGCCGTCGGCGAACATGCAGGCCAAGCACCCGGTGCGTTTTCTGGCCTACGACCTGATGGAATACGACGGCGCCGATGTTCGCGAGTCGCCCATCGAGGATCGCCGCGCGAAGCTGGAAGCGTTGGTCGGCGGGCTCGAGTCGGATACGCGCATCGCGGTATCGGCGAACGTGGAATCCACCGGCTGGGACGAACTCGCCGCCCTGCGCGAGCGCAGCCGTGAATTCGCCACCGAAGGCTTCGTGCTCAAGCGCGCGCGCTCGCCGTATCGAGTGGGGCGCACCCGCGGCGACTGGTGGAAATGGAAGGTCGACCCCTATTCGATCGATGCCGTGCTGCTCTATGCCCAGCCGGGCAGCGGCCGGCGTTCGAACCTGCTCACCGACTACACCTTCGCGGTCTGGGACGGCGAGAATCTGGTGCCGTTTGCCAAGGCCTATTCGGGGCTGACCGACGAAGAGATCGGCCAGGTGGATCACTGGATTCGTCGCAACACACGCGAGCGCTTCGGCCCGGTGCGCTCGGTCGAGCCGACGCATGTGTTCGAATTGCACTTTGAAGGCATTCAGGCGTCCAACCGCCACAAGTCCGGCATTGCCGTACGCTTTCCGCGTATCGCGCGCTGGCGACACGACAAGCGGATTGAAGACGCCGACACGCTCGAGGGCGTCAAGGCGCTGCTACCGATCGAGGAACGTATCGAATGAGCTGTTCAAGCCAGATGGCCCCTGCGCGGCCCGCGCCATGACCGCCCGCCATTCCGAGTCCGAATCGCAGGCGCCCGAACCCACGCGCATTCGTTTTGCCGACATGACCTGGCGCGACTATGTGCGTATCGGTCTCGGCGTGTTCTTCTTTTTGCTGGGGATTGCCGGGCTGGTGCTGCCGATCCTGCAGGGCGTGCTGTTTCTGATCATCTCGGCGATTCTGCTGGCGCCCTATTCGATCTGGGTACAGAAGCAGCTGCGCCGTTTCGAGCGCCGTTTTCCCTGGGTGGCCGAACAGGCGCGGGCGGTGGCGGCACGCTGGAACCCCGGCAAGCGCGACTGAATGGCGTCGGCCGAGGCGCGTATCGAGGGCTGGTTCGCCGCCCGCGACTGGCAGATATTCGATTTCCAGCGCGAGGCCTGGGCGGCCTATGCCGCCGGCGAGTCGGGCCTGATCCATGCGCCCACCGGCACCGGCAAGACGCTGGCGGCCTGGTTCGCAGCACTTGGCGACTGGCTGGCCCGCGCCGACGACCCCAACGCCAACCCCGGCCTGACCCTGCTGTGGATTACGCCGCTGCGCGCGCTGGCTGCCGATACCACCGCCCACCTCGCTGCTAGCGCGGGCGAGCTGGGGCTGAACTGGAGCGTGGAACAGCGTACCGGCGATACCAAGAGCCATATCAAGGCCCGCCAGCGCAAGAAGCTGCCCAGCGCGCTCGTGACCACGCCGGAAAGCCTGGCGCTGCTGTTGTCCTATGCCGACCACGAAACGCTGTTCGGCCAGCTCGACGGGGTGGTCGTCGACGAGTGGCACGAACTGTTGTCCAGCAAGCGCGGCGTCCAGCTCGAGCTGGCCCTGGCCCGGCTGCGCAGTCTGCGCCCGAACCTGCGGACCTGGGGGCTGTCGGCCACGCTGGCCAATATCGACGAGGCCGCGGATGCGCTCACCGGCGGGCGCGCCGCGCGTGAAATTCGCGGCCTGGTACCGGCCGAAACCCGTATCGAAGCGCTCATCCCCGACACGATCGAACGTTTTCCCTGGGCAGGGCATCTGGGTACGCGCCTGGTCGAGCCGGTCATCGATGCGCTGGAGGCCGCCGAAACCACGCTGCTGTTCACCAATACCCGCTCGCAGGCCGAACTCTGGCACCAGGCGCTGCTGCGTGCCCGGCCGGACTGGCTGGAGCGTATCGCCCTGCATCACGGCTCGCTGGATCGCGGCCTGCGCGAACAGGTCGAGGCCATGATCGCCGACGGGCGCCTGGCCTGCGTGGTGGCCACGTCGAGCCTCGATCTGGGGGTGGATTTCTCGCCGGTCGATCAGGTCATCCAGATCGGCAGCCCCAAGGGCGTGGCCCGCCTGCTTCAGCGGGCCGGGCGTTCCGGCCATCGCCCGGGCGCGGCCAGCCGTATTCTGTGTGTGCCCACCCATGCCTTCGAACTGGTCGAGATCGCGGCCGCCCGGCGTAAGGCACTGGCGGGCGATATCGAAGCACGCACACCGCTAACCGGCGCCCTCGACGTGCTCTCCCAGCATATCGTCACCCGCGCCCTGGGCAGCACCCGCGAAGGCGGGGTGGACGAAAACGCCCTGCTCGCCGAGGTGCGCAGCAGCCGGGCCTATCGCGACCTGTCCGAGGCTGAATGGCAATGGACGCTGGACTTCGTCACCCGCGGCGGCGCGGCGCTGTCGGCCTATCCGGAGTTTCAGCGCGTCGAACGTATCGACGGTCGACTGCGGGTGACCGATCGGCGTATCGCCCGTCGTCATCGCATGACCATGGGCACGATCACCTCGGATGCGGCCATGAGCGTGCGCTTCATGAAAGGCGGGCGTCTGGGCACGGTGGAAGAGCGCTTCATCGCCCAGCTCAAGCCGGGCGACGTATTTCTGTTCTCCGGGCGCCTGCTCGAGCTGGTGCGGGTACGCGAACTCACCGCCTATGTGAAAGCGGCGACGCGCAAGAACCGCCAGGTGCCGCGCTGGGCCGGCGGGCGCATGGCGATTTCCGGCACGCTGGCCGATGCCATCCGTGGCCTGCTGGAAGCCGCCCGCGACAACGACTACGGCGAGCCGGAACTGGCCGCGATCCGCGACCTGCTCGAAATTCAGCGCCGCTGGTCGGCGTTGCCGGCCGCCGACGAACTGCTCATCGAGCATGTCACCAGCCGTGAAGGGCGGCACTGGTTCTTCTACCCCTTTGCCGGCCGGCTTGCCCACGAAGGGCTGTCGGCATTGGTGGCCTGGCGGCTGGCGCAGATGCACAAGGCGTCGTTCCGGTTTTCGGTCAACGATTACGGCTTCGAACTCGTTACCCGCAACAAGGTCGATTTCAGTGAGGCCGAGCTGCGCGCTGCACTCTCGCCGGAGAATCTGGTGGACGACCTGCTGGCCTGTCTGAATGCCGCCGAGCTGTCCAAGCGGGCATTTCGCGATATCGCCCGTATCGCCGGGCTGGTGTTTTCCGGCTATCCGGGTGCGCACAAGAGCGCGCGCCAGGTTCAGGCCTCCAGCGGGCTGGTGTTCGACGTGCTCACCCGCTACGACGCGAACAATCTGTTGCTCGACCAGGCCCGGCGCGAAGTGCTGGAACGCGAACTGGAGTTCAATCGGGTGTTCGCCGCCCTCGAGGCCATCGCCGGCCAGTCGCTGTGCATAGCCAACCCGCCGCGGCTCACGCCGCTGGGTTTTCCGCTCTGGGTCGAACGGGTGGCCAGCCAGGTTTCGAACGAATCCTGGCGTGATCGCGTCGAGCGCATGACCGTACAACTGGAAAACGCCGCGGATAAGCCGAAGAAAGCGGTCCGTTAATGAACGCGAGCCGCGCCAATGCACGGCACATGAAAGGCGGGAAGACAGGGTTATCCGCAGATTACGCAGATTGATTGATTTGGCGGTGGCGGGTGGTCGGGCTCACTGGCGCCGCGGCTTTGGTGGCGCTAGCGGTAAGTAAAGGTCCGCAGATCGACGCAGATCACACAGATCCAGGACAATAAACTGCGGTCGTTCACTGTCGTGAGGCGCATGTGCCGCGCTTATTCATCTGTGTAATCTGCGAAATCTGCGGTTGGTGAAGAACGAAGGCATCACACCGTCGATTACCGAAAGGGCCAAACAGCAGTCCAGCCGGCCTTCGCCTGCGATGGGTCTTTCGCCTTATTTGCGCGTCTTCGCGTTCATTCGCGGACTCTTAAATTTTGCTGGAGCGCAGCCGAATGCGCTTCATCGAAAGCGTTTTTTTCTGCGTAAATCTTTGTCGATCTGCGGACAACCAGGGCTGGCCGCGAATGAACGCGAAGCCCGCGAATAGGAAAGACCGGCAGCGCGATCGCCAGCAGGCTAAAGATGTGTGCGTGCAAGTGAGCGCAGGGCCTGCAAATGCAAGATAAGAGAAAAGCGGGAAGACATTTTTCCGCAGATCGACGCAGATCAAGACAAACAGAGATATTGACCAGCCTGTGGTTCGATATTGAAGTCAGCTGCTTGCAACGCGACAGCGTCTGACTGGGCTCAAACTCGCGCACGAGCCTTAAAGCGCGGTTTACGCACCTTCCCGTCGATCTAGCCTGCGGCTTATTTGCGTATCTTCGCGTTCATTTGCGGACACTTCCGTGCCTGAGCGCAGCCAATACTTCTCATCAAAAGCGTTTTTATCTGCGTGAATCTGCGTTGATCTGCGGACAAGAATATCTTCGCGGCGATACGCAAAGGTCAGGATGTGTCTTGAAGCGATGGGTGCGTGTCTGCGCAGTCATTCGCGGCCCAGCTTTTGCTGGCGCGATTCGCGGGCAAGACGCTTACTTGAGTACAGCCGATATCATGGCGTCTTTCGCCGGTATTTGCGGACTGTTGAAACGCCATGTCGCCAAGCGCTGAAAGCCCGCGCCCAAACAATCAGGTCGAGCTGGAACTGGCCGGCCAGCGGCTGTGTTTGCGCGGCGATCACAGCCTGTTCTGGCCGGCCCGTTCGACGTTGTTCGTGGCCGATACCCATTTCGGCAAGGCCGGCGTGTTCCGCAAACAGGGGCTGGGGGTGCCCAGCGGCACGACCGATGCCGATCTCGCCCGCCTGGGCACGGCGCTGGCCGAAACGCAGGCGCAGCGGCTGATCGTGCTGGGGGATTTCGTACATGCGCCGCCGACGGCGGATACCCCGTGGCTGGCTCGTTTTGCCGCCTGGCGCGCGCAACATGCGCAGGTCGAAATGATCGTGACCCGCGGCAACCACGATCGCGGCGAGCGGCTGCCTATCGACTGCGATCTGCGTTGGCATGCCGGCAGCCTGTTCGATACGCCTTTCGTGCTACGCCACGAACCCGAGGCAGACCCGCGCGGGCCGGTGCTCGCCGGCCATGTGCACCCGGTAGTTCATCTGGGGGCGGGCCGCGAACGCCTGCGCGTGCCGGTGTTCTGGCGCCATGCCGACGGCTTGATGCTGCCGGCGTTCTGCAGCTTTGCCGGCGGCCAGCGTATTTCGCCGGCCGCGGGTGATCGCGTATTCGTCGTGGGCGACGGCGAGGTGGTCGAGGCGGCGATCGGGTAATCGCCGCCAATCGGCTGCTTCGACCCCATCACTGGGCGCCGTTCTGCTTGCGCCAGGCCTCGAAGCGATCGCGTTCGGCCTGGCTGGCGTTGTTCCACCAGTACTCGAGCATCTGCAGCGACTGCGGCGGGGCGTTCTCCGGCGCCGGCTGCGGTGCGTCGGTGCTGGCGGCCGGGGTCTTGCCCACGGGGGCGAACACCGTATTGCCGCGCCGGATGGTCTCGATTTCGGGTTCGGCCACGGCGATTTCGCCGCTGACCGTATTGCCGTTGGCCCGGTTTTCGATCAACAGGCTCGGGTTGGCGGCAAAGGCTTCGCCAGCGTCCGGGGTGGTCGGGCGCTCGCCGGTGACCGCGTACTGGCTGTTCGCGCGGGCGCTAAAGCTGACGGTGATGGGTTCGGATAGCACGCGGGCGTAGTCGTCGGTGCGGTCATCGTTGTCTGCGATCAGATCGAAATAGCGCAGTACGAGTTCGTGTTCGCCCGGTGCGACCCGCAGGGTCTGATCGCGGCCGTCGAAGGTGTAGAAGTTGTCGCGCAGTACGGTGCCGTCGATGGCCTGCACCTGAAACTGGTAGGGCACGAACAATTCGGCACTGGCCGCGCCGCTGGGTGCGCCGGTATCGAGTTGACGCACGCCCGCACAGCCGGCGAGGGCGGTCAGGCCCGCGATCAGACTCGCGCGAACAAGAAAACGAAGAGCGATACGCGACATGAAAGGCCCCCGGCGCTGATGACTGCATGGGTGTTCGAGGCCGCGGCATGCGACCGACGCACACCTTGTGCCGCGAATATGACAGGCGCATGACAAACACGTGACGACAAGGCCTGTCGGTACGCCAGCGCTCGTACACGCACGCAGTCCGCGCGAACAGGTAGAATCGCCCCCATGCTTATTGCAATGATTATCGGCGCCGTGATCGGCGGCGCCCTCATGGGGCTGCCCGGCGTGTTGCTGGGTGGCGTTCTCGGTTTCGCCGGCGCACAGATGCTGGCGATGACGCTGCTCAAGGGCGCGCTGGGCACGATTCGGGCGCAGTTTCTCGATTCCACGTTCGCCGTCATGGGTGCGTTGTGCAAGGCCGACGGCCAGGTCACGCGCGACGAGATACGCGTGGCCGAAGATCTGTTTGCCAAGCTTCGGCTCAACGACGAACAGAAAGCGCAGGCGCGGGCCTCGTTCAATCGGGGTAAGGCCGACGATTTCGATCTGGACGGCGAGGTGGCTGCGTTTCGTAAGGTCGCGCGCGGCCAGCGGGCGCTGCACCAGATGTTTCTGCAGGTCCAGATTGCTGCGATCGCGGCCGACGGCAAGGTCAGCAACGCCGAGCACGACATGCTCATGCGCGTGGCGCGCGCCCTGGGCCTGTCGGAAATGGAAATCCGCCAGCTCGAGGCCATGCTCTCCGGCGGTGGGCCCGGGCGTGCCTCCGGCGACGGTATGGGCTCGAAAGCCGGTATCGACCCCAAAGAGCAACTCGAACAGGCGTATACGGTACTCGGGGTGGATTCGTCGGCCACTGATGGCGAGGTCAAGAAAGCCTATCGCCGCCAGATGAGCCAGAACCATCCGGACAAGCTCGCTGCCAAGGGCATGCCCGAGAGTATGCGCGATATGGCCGAACAGAAAACGCGCGAGATCGGTGCCGCCTACGAACGTATTCGTGAGGCGCGTGGGCTGAGCTGAGTTCGGCGCGCGTTTTTGCGCCCAACCCGGGATCGCCGGCGTGGCTTTTCAGGCCTGCGTGGGCGTCTGTGCCGACAGGCGCTGGATGAACCATTGCAGCGCGCGCCCGGTGGTAGCGCTTTTCCAGAGTAGATAGCAGGGCTGCGGCGCGCGCGGGCTGGCCAGTTCGCGGGTCACGAGCCGCCCCTGGGCCAGAGGCGTACGCACCCACCCGGCCGGGCAATGGCCCACGCCCAGGCCTTGTTCGATAGCTTCGATCTTGCTGTACATGCTGCCCACGGTCAGCCGTGGCTGCCCATCCAGCAGCCCGGCACTGCGCGGCGCGAGTGCGCGGGCCGTATCGGCTACGACAACGGCGCGGTAGTGGCGCAGCAAGTCTTCGTCCAGTGGTGTGGTGTGTTCGGCCAGTGGGTGGTCGGGCGCACAGCAGAACACGAATTCCACGGTGGCAAATGTTGCGCGGCGGATGCCGGTCTGGGTTGGCGGATCGGTGACACCGATCGCGAGATCCACACGGTCTTCGATCAGGGCTTCCCAACTACCGCCGAGGATTTCTTCACTCAGGCGGACGTCGATCGCGGGATGGGCGCGATGGAAATCGGCGAGTGCCGGCCAGAGTTCGCACGGCGCGAGCAAGCCGTTGAGCGCAAGCCGCAGTTCCGGCTCCCAGTTGTCGGCCAGCCGGCGTGCGGCCGCGCCCAGTTCGCGGCTGGCAGTGAGAATACGCCGGCCCTCTTCCAGCAACAGGCGGCCCGCCGGCGTGAGTACGGCGCGATGGCCGCTTCGGTCGAAAACGTTGATGCCCAGCTCTGCTTCGAGCTGGCCGATGGTGTAGGAGATCGCCGATGGCACACGGTAGAGCGACGCAGCCGCGGCAGCGAAGCTGCCGTAGCGGTCGATCGCATCGAGCGCTTCCAGTGCTTCCAGGCGAACGGGGGGCGTTTGGGCCGACATGCGATGCGTTAATCAAATAATTTGAACGAGTATGCCAAAAGGCTTCGCTTTCATCGTTTTCGTATGCGTTCTATGTTGAGCCCATACGATCGAGGCGGCATACAAGCCACCGCGGTGCTGACGATTATTTGCATGAACAAGGAGTTGATCATGAAGAAGATGCTGGTGCTTTATTATTCGATGTACGGGCATATCGAGACGCTGGCCAATGCCGTGGTCGAAGGCGCAAAAAGCGTCGATGGCGTCGAGGTGACCCTCAAGCGCGTGCCGGAAACGATGAGCGACGAGGCGTTGCAAGCCGCAGGCGCGAAGATGGATCAGTCGGCGCCGGTGGCCGAGCCGGGTGAAATCGCCGATTACGATGCCATTGTGTTCGGCACGCCTACGCGTTTCGGCAACATGTCCGGGCAGATGCGTACCTTCCTGGATCAGACCGGCGGGCTGTGGGCCAACGGCAAGCTGGTGAACAAGTTCGGTAGCGTGTTCACGTCCAGCGCCACGGGTGCGGGCAACGAAACCACCATCACCTCGTTCTGGAACACGCTGGCCCATCACGGCATGCTGATCGTGCCGGTCGATTATGCCGGCGCTCAAGAGCTGTTCGATATTTCCGAACTGCGCGGCGGCTCGCCCTATGGCGCCTCGACCTATGCCGGCGGCGACGGTTCGCGCCAGCCGAGCGAAAAGGAGCTATCGATCGCACGCTATCAGGGCGAAAAGGTCGCGCGACTAGCCACGGCGCTAAGCCTCTGACACAGTTCGCCCATACGCCGATACGCAACCGCAAGGACAGGGGCATGAGCAAAAACGCAGCGACCGATCACCGTATTCACAACACCCTCGCTGTGCGCTGGAGCCCCTATGCCTTCAGCGATAAACCGGTGCCGGCCCAGGATCTGGCCAGTGTGTTCGAGGCGGCGCGCTGGGCGCCGTCCTCCTACAACGAGCAACCCTGGCGCTATATCGTGGGGATCAAGGGCCAAGGCGATACCCATGCGCGTATTCTCGAATGCCTGGTCGAAGCCAACCGCGCCTGGGCACAGAATGCGCCGGTGCTTGCCCTGGGTGTGGTGGTTCGCACGTTCACCCGCAATGGCGAGCTCAACAAGGCCGCGGAACACGATCTGGGCTTGGCGTCGGCGAATCTGGTCACCGAAGCGACCACCCGCCGGCTGTTCGTGCATCAGATGATAGGTCTCGATCCGGACGCCGCGCGCAGCGCCTTTGCGATCCCGGAAAACGCCGAGGCATTCACCGCCATGGCGATCGGCTATCGCGAAACCTCCGATAACATGAATCAAGCGCTGCTGGAGCGCGATACCAAGCCCCGAGAGCGGCGTGCGCTTGACGAATTCGTGTTCGTGGACCGGTTCGGCAATCCGGCTGGACTCTAGGCTGGAGCGGCCTTGGCGCCGCATCGGCACCGTTTCGCGTTGCACTTCAGCTGTCGTTAATAAACGACAGTCGTGTTATAGATAGGAGAGGGAATCCACGATAATAGAAAGTGCATGAGCGATAGCGAACCTGAAAAGGCGGGTATCAATCCGCCTGTATTTTTTCCATCAGTCGCCGTCATTGGCGTGCTTGTCATCTTCGGGGCGGTTTTCCCGGATCGAGCCAATGACTTCTTCAGCGGGATGCAGAGCTGGCTGATCGCGACCTTCGGCTGGTTGTATCTGGGTGCTGTCGGCGCCTATCTGGTTTTCTGTATCGTGCTCGCGCTGTCCCGCTACGGACAGTTCCGGTTGGGGCCGGATCACAGCGAACCGGATTTCAGCTATATCTCCTGGTTCGCAATGTTGTTCTCGGCGGGCATGGGCATCGGTCTGATGTTCTATGGTGTGGCCGAACCGGTTCTGCACTATATGAACCCGCCGCAGGGCACCAGCGAAACGGGCGAAGCCGCGCGTGCCGCGATGCGGATCACCTTCTTCCATTGGGGTATGCACGCCTGGGCGATCTACGCCGTGGTGGGCCTGTGCCTGGCCTATTTCAGTTTCCGGCGCGATCTGCCGCTGCGCATGAGTTCGGCTTTGTACCCGCTCATCGGCAAGCGCATCTACGGCCCCATCGGTAATGCGGTCGATATCCTGGCCGTGTTCGGCACCCTGTTCGGTGTGGCCACGTCGCTTGGCTTTGGTGCCCAGCAGGTCAACTCGGGGTTGAACTTCCTGTTCAGCGTGCCCGAAGGTCTGAGCACCCAGATCGTGCTCATCTGCATCATCACCGCGATGGCCACGACCTCGGTCGTACTCGGCCTCGACGGCGGCATCCGTCGCGTATCCGAACTCAACCTGTGGCTGGCTGCGGCGCTGCTGCTGTTCGTGATCGTGATGGGTCCGACGCTGTTCATCTTCCAGTCGCTGATGCAGAACATCGGCAACTACATGTCTTCGATGGTGGACATGACCTTCAATTCCTGGGTGTATACAGGAACTGAAGATACCGACAGCTTCATGAGCAGTTGGACGCTGTTCTACTGGGCCTGGTGGATTTCCTGGTCACCGTTCGTGGGCATGTTCGTTGCGCGTGTGTCGCGTGGCCGTACGATCCGCGAATTCGTGCTCGGCGTGCTGCTGGTACCGGTGGGGGCCACCTTCCTGTGGCTGACCGCCTTTGGTGACGGTGCGCTGCACATGATCATGGTGGACGGCATGACCACCGTCATGGACGCCGTGGACGAAAACACCTCGACCGCGCTGTTCGTCTTTCTCGAACAGTTCCCGTTCACCTGGCTGACATCGATTCTCGGCACGATGCTGGTGATCACCTTCTTCGTGACCTCGTCGGACTCCGGTTCGCTGGTCATCGATATCCTCACCGCGAAAGACGGCAACGAACCGCCGGTCTGGCAGCGTATCTTCTGGGCGGTACTGGAAGGTGTGGTTGCCATCGTGCTGTTGGCCGCCGGCGGTATCGGGGCGCTGCAGGCTGCATCGCTGGCCTCGGCTCTGCCGATTACCGTGATCCTTCTGATCATGGCCTATTGCCTGTATCGCTCGTTGAGTATCGAGCTGGTCAAACAGGACAGCCTGCGCTATGCGATGAATACGCCTTCGAACGTCGCCGGTTTCGGCGGTGGCAGCTGGCAGAACCGTCTCAAGACGCTGGTTACGTCGCCGCGCCGCAAGCAGGTCGACGAGTTCCTGACCAACGTGGTCAAGCCGGCCATGGAGGCGGTCGCCAAGCAGTTCGAAGAAAGCGGCATGACCACCAAGATCAGCACCGAGGACGATCGTTGCTATCTGGATGTCGACCATGGCGCCGAAATCGACTTCGTCTATGGCGTGCGCGCGCGTCGCTTTACCGCGCCCACGTTCTACATGGGCGCGCTGACCCGTCGCGAAGAGCAACAGAAGGCTCAGGAGCGCGAGCACTTCCGTGCCGAGGTCTTCCTGCGTGAAGGCGGGCAGCAGTACAACGTCGTGGGCTATACCAAGGAACAGCTCATCGGCGATATCCTCGACCAGTACGAAAAGCATCTGCACTTTTTGTATCTGGTGCGCTAAGCGTCCGGCGCTTTTGTAGCGCCCGGCAGCCCGGCGTCGCCTCGTGCGGCGCCGGGTTTTTTTATGCCTGATCCGCACGTGGGTGCAACGCGTGTGCTGCGGCCTGAAAAGACGATGCGGTATGCTTGGCGGGTTCCATTTTCGAGCCGAGTCTGCCTGCCCATGCGACAGGATCCGTTTGCCGTTTCCAGCGTTCCGCCCATGATCAAGTGGTTACTGATCGCGAACGGGCTGGGATTTCTGTTCCTGATGTATGCCCAGGAACCGGTCATGCAGTATTTCGCCCTGTGGCCGCTGGGCGAATATCCGGTGCGCACGTCCGCGGGCGTCGGCAGTGTCGGTTTCGAAGTCTGGCAGTTGCTCAGCTATGGCTTTCTGCATGGCAGTTTCGGCCATCTGTTCTTCAACATGTTCGGCCTGTGGATGTTCGGGCGCGTGGTCGAACAGGTCTGGGGTGGTCAGCGTTTTCTGCTCTACTATCTGGTTTGCGTGGTCGGTGCCGGTATCACCCAGGTGCTCACGCTTGCGCTCATGTCGCCGGGCCAGCCCGTACCCACGGTCGGCGCTTCGGGCGGGTTGTTCGGCGTGCTGCTGGCCTTCGGCATGATGTTTCCCAATGCCCGGGTGATGCTGCTCATCCCGCCGATTCCAATGACCGCGAAATGGCTGGTGATCGGTTACGGGGCGATGGAACTGTTCTTCGGCGTGACCGGCACCCAGGCGGGTGTGGCGCATTTCGCCCACCTCGGTGGCATGGCCTTCGGCTTCGGGCTGATCATGTACTGGCGTCAGCAGCGCGGCGGGCCGCGCGTCTGATTGAACGCGGCCCGCCTGCGTGCGGGCCGCTAACGCGCGCGAGGACTTAATCGTTGGTCGACTTTCCCCGCTGACCGTTTTGCGGCAATCTGGCGCATCGGCGGCCCGTGCTCTATCGCGGTGCGGGTCGGGCCGAACATGAATCATCTAAAAAAAGGCGAAGCGGTCGGCTCGTGTTGCGGGCGGCGGCCGAGCGAAGGGGAGCCATGAGCATTAAACGTCGTCAGTTTCTGACCGGAGCGGCCGGTGCGGTCGCGGCCGCGAGTACCGTGTTTTCGCCGATGACCATCGCGCGGAACAAGAAATATCGCCTGGGCATGGTCACCTCGTGGCCTTCGTCCATCGATACCCTGTTCGGCACCGCCGAATACATCGGCCGATCGATCGAATATGCCACCGATGGCGATGTCGAGGTCGAAGTGTTCGCGGCTGGCGAGCAGGTCGGCGGTCTCGAGGTCTATGACAGCGTGTCGAGCGGCGCGTTTGCCATGGGGCATACCGCGTCCTACTACTACATCGGCCAGGATCCGACCCATGCTTTCTTTACGGCCATGCCGTTCGGCCTGACCGGCCAGCAGCAGAATGCCTGGATCGAAGAAGGCGGCGGTGGCGATCTGTGGAACGAGCTCAACGCCCGCAGCAACATGGTGGCGTTTCTGGCCGGCAATACCGGCGGCCAGACCGGTGGTTGGTTCAATAAGGAAATCAATTCGCCCGAGGCTCTCAAGGGTCTGAAGATGCGTTTTCCCGGCGTGGGTGGTCAGGTGATGGCGCGTGCCGGCGTGAATATCCAGAATCTACCCGGTGGGCAGGTCTATTTCGCGCTCGAACGCGGCGTGATCGATGCGGCTGACTGGGTCAGCCCCTACGACGACGAAATCCTGCAACTGCACAAGGCCGCCAAGTACTACTACATGCCCAGCTGGGCCGAGCCGGGCGCGACGCTCGGGTTGTACGTCAACAACGATATCTTCAAGGATCTGCCCAAGGATATCCGCGAGACGATCCCGGTCGCTGCCAAGGCCGCCAACGAGCGTATGTTTGCCCAGTACACCGCCCGCAACGGCCCGGCCCTGAAGCGCCTGATCGCGGGCGGCGCGCAGGTGCGCACCTTCCCGGCTGAGGTGTTGGACGTGCTCAAGGGCTATACCGACGAGATCCAGCAGGAGCATGCCGACAAGAATAAGCTTTATGCCAAGGTCTACGATCAGTGGCAGGGCTTTCGCGACGAGGTTCGGGCCTGGACCGATGTCAGCCAGTACAACTTCCTGCGCTATATCAACGGCGATCTCGCCTAGCCGTCACGCTGTGAGGCCGGCAAGCCGCGCCGCCCCATCGGGCCGCGCGGCTTTTTAATGCCCCGGGGTACTGTTTGGTTTACTGAGGCGCGTTCGAAGAACGACCGTCCGCAAATGAACGCGAATGCACGCGAATAAGACAAAGGTTTCCGCCCTGAACGATATGCCAACCGCGTGGGCAGTTCAGACAAGCGCCTGACAACCGGTTTTCCATTTGCGTTAATTGGCGTTCATTCGCGGATTGTTTTAATCCGCCGATTGTTTGATCCGTTGTTCGTGCCTTGGAAGTACGGCTCGAGGCGTGAAGTAACGCAGTGCGTCCGTCAGCTTTCCCATCGAATCTGCGTAATCTGCGGATTGCTTCAAAGAACAAAGCCTTGCGTGGTCGAAGGCAAAGATGAGTCCGCAAATGAACGCGAATGCACGCGAATAAGATGGAGGTTCCCGCCCTGAGCGATACGCCAACCGCGTGGGCAGCCAGGTAAGCGCCTGCCAAACGCTTTTTTATTTGCGGTTATTGGCGTTTATTTGCGGACTGTTTTTCGCCGGGCTCGCGTCGTCGCCTATTGCACCGCGTTGCTGAGCTGCGGCAGCCAGAGCACGAGCTGCGGGAACAGCCACAGCAGGATCAGCGCGAACAGCTGCAGGCCGATGAAGGGCACCACGCCGCGATAGATATCGATGGTGCGGATGCCGGGCGGCGCTACGCCCTTGAGATAGAACAGCGCGAAGCCGAAGGGCGGGGTGAGGAAGGAGGCCTGAAGATTGACCGCAATCAGCACGGCGAACCAGAGCGGGTCGATACCCAGCTGGATGGCGATCGGGGTGATCACCGGCACCACGATGAAGCTGATTTCGATGAAGTCCACGAAAAAGCCCAGCACGAAGATGGTGAGCATCGTGAAGAACAGGAATGCCAGCGCGCCGCCGGGCAGGTCGAGCAGGATCTCTTCTACCAGCTGCGGGCCGCCGAGTGAGGCGAAGACCATGGTGAAGGCGGTCGCGCCCAGCAGGATGATGAACACCATGGCGGTGAGCTTGACGGTCTGATCCATGACCGCGCTCAGGCTTTCCCAGTTCAGGCGGCGATTGATCAGCGCCAGCAGGCTCGCTCCCAGCGCGCCCATGGCGCCGGCTTCCGTCGGCGTGGCGATGCCGGCAAAGATGGTGCCCAACACGATGAGAATCAGCGCCAGCGGCGGCGTCATCATGCCCAGTACCCGCAGCAGCAGCCGGCGCGGGCTGATATCGCGTTCGCTGGCCGGCAGGGCCGGGGCCCGCTCGGGGTAGCGCAGCGCTACGAAGATTATCCACAGCACGAACAGCACCGACAGCAGAATGCCGGGAATGAGCGCGCCCAGAAACAGATCGCCGATGGACACCCGCATCTGATCGCCGAGGATGATCAGCACGATGCTCGGCGGTACGATCTGGCCGAGCGTGCCGGAAGCGGCGACCGTACCCGAGGCCAGGCCCTTGTCGTAGTTGTACTTGAGCATCACCGGCAGGGCGAGCACGCCCATGGTGACCACCGACGCGCCGACCACGCCGGTCGAAGCCGCCAGCAGGGTGCCGACCACCACCACGGAAATCGCCAGGCCGCCGCGTATGCGTCCGAACAACAGCCCCATGGTCTGTAGCAGGTCGGAGGCCAGCCGTGATTTTTCCAGCATCACGCCCATGAACACGAAGAACGGCACGGCGACCAGTTCGTAGTTGTCCATGATGTTGCCGAAGATGCGGCCCGGCAGGATATTGAGCCGGGCCATGCGAAACGCCGGCTCCCAGGGCAGCGTCAGGCCCATATCCGGCAGCATGTCGCTGCCGATGAGCGTGAACAGCACGGCCGTGCCACCCAGCGTGAAGGCCACGGGATAACCGATCAGCAGCAAACCGATCGCGGTCGCAAACATCCAGAGGGCGAGATAATCCACGGTCAGGGCCTGTTGTCGAGGTGTGCGCGCATGCCGGACAAGCCTAGAGGCCCTCGGTTTCCTGGGTGGCGCGATGGGCGTCGTTGTCGCTAAAGCCGGGCTCGTGCACCAGATAGGCGATGTTCTTGATGATTTCGCTCACGCCTTGAAGGATGAGCATCGCGAACGCCACGAGCATCACGGTCTTGATCGGGTAGCGGGCCAGCCCGCCGGGGTTGGGGCTTTGCTCCATCACTGCCCAGGAGCGCTCTACATAGCCCAGGCAGAAATACAGACCGAAGATACAAAAGGGCACGAGGAAGAACAGCGTGCCGAAGATGTCGATCCAGGCTCGCGCGCGCGGGCCCAAGCGGCTGTAGACGATATCTACACGTACGTGCCCGTCCACGCGCAGCAGATAGGCCGCGCCGAGTAGAAAGATCAGATCGAAGGCATAGGTCTGCAGCTCGAGATAGACATTGGCCGATAGCTGCACGCCCAGATATTGCCCGAGATACCGGGTAATCACGTTATAGGCGCCGATCAGCACCATGGCGATCGTCAGCCACCACATCAGTCGGCCGACCAGGGTCGAAAAGCCGTCGATCGCGCGTGCCACGCCCAGCAGAATGTTCATGTTGTCTCCTCGGCCGTCGTTCTAACCGCGACGACTCACGCGCGCATACAGGGCGGCGATTCTAGCCGACCGCGTGGCAATAGCCCAAGTCGGGGGCCGTAATGTCGGGCCTGACGCGCTGGCATACCGCCAGCCGACAATAAAAAGCCCGGCGCGCGTATGCGGGCCGGGCTTTAACCGTGAGTAGCGTGCTACTCGGTCTCGACCGTTGCCTCGATGTTCTCCTGTTTCCTTGCGAGGTTGGCCGCAATATCGGCTTGGCGATAGAGCAGCTTGCGGTAGTTCTTGTTCGAATACCGCTGATCCTGGTCCTCGAAGTGGTCGGAGCCGGCATCGTCGGACTGGCTATAGCTGATCAGCCCATAGCCTTCCGGGCCGTTGTCGGTAAAGCTCAGGCCGAAGTGCCAGCTGGTGCCGTAGCCAATCAACCAGCCCTCGCCGGGCGTGCTCGACAGATCGCCCGAGTCCTCAATCGTATCGGCGGGCGCATAACGCGGATAGCGGGTACCGTCCTCGACCGGGTCGGTATCCGGGCGCACGATGTTGAAGCCACCTTCCAGGTTCTGGTTGCCGTGCCATTCGATCGGGCTGCCAGACTTCGCCGGCGTGCCATTAGGACGGGTACCCGCCGACTGCTGTTCACGCTGAACATCGCCCAGGCGCGCGTTATACGCAATATTCACCTGATCGAGTCGGTCCAGGCCACGGGCCAGTGATGCCAGCATCGGATCCTGGGCCGGATTGCTGGGCGCGGCGTTGGGCGTGCTCGGCGTGGTTTCCGGGTTTTGCGGATCGAAATCCACCGAGAACTGGGCCGGATAGGTCGGATCATAGTCCGCCATGAACATCCGGAACACATGCGCGCCGGTACTGTTCACATCGTATACGCCGTCCCAGTTGGCCAGCGCGGCACAGCCCTGGGCCACCGAGCGGCTGCCCGAGCCCGTGTTGATGGCGGTATCGCCGGCGTTGTCGCAACGGCTGCGCAACTCGTCGAGCAGGGTTTCGGCGTAGTAGGCCCGGTTGGAATACAGGGCCTTGATGATTTCCTCGCCGGTGAATTTGCCATCGCTGCCCGCCGGAGCCACGGTCGACAGGCCGGGATCGGTCGGGTTTTCCAGCATCTTCAGGCCCATGCGGGTACGCGGCGAGAGAATGCTGTTGGTCTTGCCGTAGAGCGGCGAATAGCCGGTCAGGAACGACTTCGGATTGGTCGCCCAGTAGCTGTCGTTGGAGTTCTGGACATAATCGCGGCGCTCGAGCTTGGGCGCGCCGGCATAGGGCACCCGGCCATCGCAGTCACCCTCGACCCAGTCGTTGAGCGAACGGCTGCCGTCGAGCAGGGTCACGCCGGCGTCGAACAGCCCGGCCACCACCGGGTTGAAGTTGATACGTGCCTGAAACGCCTGCAGCGCGCCGGGCGAGAGTTGCGGTACCGAGGTGCCGTCGATATAGAAGGCCTGACCGGAGTCGTCGGCATACATGGTGTTGACCCACAGCACGCTGCCGCAGGCCTCGAACGGCTTCTTGAACTGGGCGAGGTTGGATGCCCGGCCCATGTTCAGCCACTGGTCGACCACCTGGCGGGCGGTTTCGGTATTGGCGTCGCGATAGGTCAGCGCTGATTCACGTCCGGCGAACTCGCCGCCCCAGGCCGGAAGGTTTGCGTTGATCACGTTGCCGGCGAGCATCGGACCGTATTCCGAGAAATAGAACTCACGTTGGAACGGCAGCGGGACGGGGGCTTGGTCTGTCAGCACCTCGATTGTGAGCGTGCGCTCTTCGATGCGCTTCGGCTCACCGTCCTTGATATACGTCATGTAGCTGGAGTCGCTCTCGTCGAGCGTCAGGTCATATAGCGTGAAATGCTGCGCGGTCGATACGGTGTGGGTCCAGGCGATGTTTTCGTTGAAGCCGATCAGCGGAATCACGATACCGATCAGGCCAGCGCCGTTGACGTTATAAACGCCCGGCACCGTAAGCTGCATCTGATACAGGCGGCGATTGCCGGTATAGGGGAAATGCGGGTTGGCCAGCAGTGCGCCCTTGCCATTCTCAGTCATTTCAGAGCCGATGCCCCAGCCGTTGCTGGCCATGCCACGGTCGTTGAAATCGGTCTTGGCGCCAATCGATTTGGGCGTGGCCGAACGCGCGAACTCGGCGAGTGCCTTGGCGTTGAAAACGTCAGTCGATGCCGGATCGGCGTCGGCGAACGAAGTAGGCGCGGGCGAGGTCGCGCTTGTTTGCACGGCCAGCCGAGGCCTCGGGCTCGTTCCTGGCGGCACGGCCAGGAAAATGGGGCCGCCGGTGAACTGATCGCCACTCGCATAGAGGGCCACCAGCTGGTAGTAGGCATAGACATCGGTGGCCGTGATCGGGAAAACCCAATCCCCGCCATTGCACTTGGCCGGCAGATTGTCGTTGCCGGTTTCAGCGAGGTACTTGTTGTAGCCAGCGGCGAAGCCTCGCAGCATGGCCTGCGAGGGCGCCGAGAGTTCATCGAACTCGGCCTGGGCTTTTTCGTACAGGCCAAGGGCCTTGTAGCTGAAATCGGTGACGATATTTACAGGCAGCTGTTGGTTTTCAGGGTCGTCGGGGTTGATGGGCGTGCCCGGCCCGTAGTATTTCGCCCGTTCGCCGCGCGCACGCACGATGGAATCCGCGATGATGCAGATATTGTCGCGTGCCTGGACATAACCCGAGCCGAAGGCCACGGATTGCAGGTTGTCGGCGGTGATATGCGGCACGCCACCAGTGGTGGTCTGAATACGCGCGGACAGTTTGCCGTCTGACGCACTGATCTGGCTGGCAGTCAGCGCGGCGGGGCCGGTACCGGTGTTATTGCCGCTGTCGACATTGTCGTCACCTCCGCCGGATGAACAGCCGATCAGGCCGACACCCAAACATAACGATACGCCGGCCGCGAGTAGCGGCCGTTTGAATTTGAATAGTTTCATGGTCTCCCCCTGGAAATAATCTCTCGTGCCCAAGTCGCACCCGGCGATCATAGCTCCGTGAATTATTGTTTGCACGCGCAAGCGCCCGGCAATATATGGTTTTTATTGCTCTGGCGTGTGCTGTGGCCCGTGCGTCGGTGAAATATGCGTGTGTTTGCATCCGCCGAGCCGATGGCGCGCTATATTAGGGGTATGAACATCCGATCGTCGCTTGTCGTATTGTGCAGTGCCCTGCTGCTGGCCGCCTGTGCCAGCGGGCCGGCCTATCGTGCCGCGCCGACGGCGGATGGCTATGGTTATCGTGACACCCAGCTCACGGCCGATCGCTATCGGGTGAGTTTTTCCGGCGATTACGACATGGCACGGGAAACGGTCGAGAACTTCGCGCTGTTCCGGGCCGCGGATGTGGCGCTTGCGCACGGGGGCGAGCGTTTTCGGATCAACTCACGCGAGACGTCGCCGGTGACCAGCACCTATGGCGGTGGCCCGAGCACGAGTGTGGGCTACGGCTGGGGCTATCCGTTCTGGGGCACGAGTATCGGCTATTCGACCGGCGCGTCGAGCCGTACGCGCTACGAAACGGTGCTCGAAATCCAGATCGGCGACGAAGTACCGGCCCAGGGCCCCGACGTCTACGACGCGAATCAGCTCAAGCACAATCTGGCAGCGGCCGTGGCCGCGGGCGAACAGCGCTAGGGCCTGTCCTTGACCGTGGGCCCGCCGCGCTCGGCGGCCCGCGCCTTGCCTGACATGCCCGGCACGGGCAATGCGATGGTATATCCCGTGACGACAGGCCCGGGCGTCGGCTAGGCCTTAACGCAGCTGGAAGCGCACCGGTACGGTCAGGGCCAGTCGCTGCATGGATACGCTCGCTGGCAGGGCGGGCAGCGGGTCGGCCTTGCGGATCATGTCGCGTACCGCCTCGTCGAGCAGTTCATGACCCGAGCTCTGGCGGATTTCCCAGTCGAGCACGTGGCCGTTGCGGTCCATGACGAAATACAGCAGAACCGTGCCTTCCTGGCGCAGTCGCCGTGCGCGGCGCGGGTAGTCCTTGTAGCGCTGTAGCCAGGCGCCGAGCTCGGCACGGTAGTCGGGCGGCGTATCGGACACGCTGCCGGTCGTACCCTGCTGGGTGGTGGCGGCCGTCTGCGGTGCCTTGGCCGGCGCGTTGTTGCGATCCTGACCGCCCGCCGGGCGCGCATTGCTGTCGCGGCGCGCACTGGTGCTGGCCGTGGCGGTTTGCGGCTGTTCGCGGCGTTCCGGCTCCGGGCGCGGCTTGGGTTTGGGCTGCGGTTTCGGTTCCGGCTTGGGCTGTGGCTTGGGCTCGGGTTTCGGTTGTGGCTTGGGTTTGGGTTCGGGAACCGGCGTGGGTTCGGGCTCTGGTTCGGGCGTCGGCTCCGGTTCGGGCGCGGGTGTGGGTTCCGGCTCCGGCGTAGGTTCCGGCTTGGGCTCGGGTTCTTGCTGGGCCGGTTCGTCTTGTTGCTCGGCCGCGTCGGCGGCCACCTGTTCGGGCTGTGGCTCGCCCTGGGTGGGCGCAAGTGCGATGCGCACGCCGGCCGCGCCAGTGTCGGCCGTGCGGATCGTGTCGTTCAGCGTAAAGCGCACAAGCAACGCGGCATGGGCGGCGATGGCGATCGTGAGCACGATCACCCAGTGATGCAGGCCGATACGTTTCATGGGTCCGTGTGCTGGGTCAGCAGATTGACTTCAGCGATGCCGGCACCGCGTAGTGTGGTGAACAGGCTGCCCAGGGCATCGGCCTTGAGTCCGCCGTCGGCCCGAATCTGTAGGGGCTTGTCGTTCGGCCAGTCGGCCAGCGCCTGGGGCAGGGCGTCGCGCGTGATCGGTTCGCCGCCGAAAGCGAGGCGTCCATCGCCGGCAACCGCCAGCACCTTGTTTTCCAGCTGCGTGGATTGCTCGGCGTCGGTCGTGGCCGGCGGCGTGAGTTCGAAGGGCGGCTTCTGGGCCAGCACCCCGGCGAGCATGAAAAAGATCAACAGCAGAAAGACGATATTGATCAGCGGCAGGATGTTCTCTTCGGTGGAACGTGGCCGCTTGGGGGGCGCAAGGATCATGGGCGATCCTCCTTGGCGCCGGTGGCCCCGGTGGCCAGCGACATGGGCGCGACGCCCGCGCCCGAGAGCGCATCGAGCGCGCCCACGGTGACGTCCAGCGTGGCGTCGGGGGCCGGCTGCACGATCACCGCCGAGATATCCCCGGCCGCGATGGCGGCATTCAGGCGCTGTGCCAGCGTGCGGGGGGCGCGGCTGGTGCTGCCGTCGTAGTGCAGGCTGCCGTCAGCATCCACCCGTACCACGGCCGGCGGGGTGTCGCCGGGCGCGGCTTCGCTGGTGCCGGTCGCCAGCGTGATCGGGCGCCAGTCGGTAAAGCTGGTCGCCAGCATGAAGAATACGAGCAGGATGAACACCACATCGATCAGCGGGGTGAGGCTGATCGAGTGCTTGCGCCGCTCGAACGTCTCGATATGCATGGCGCTCAGGCGTGGGCGGTGGAGGTTTGTGCGGGGCCTGCGGCGGGCGCGGCGTTTGCCTGTGCCGGTCGGCTCAGCGCGGCGGCCTCATGGCGGGTGAAAAAGCGCGTCAATGCATCCTGCATGTCTTCATGCAGGCGCTCGACCACGCGCTCGCACCAGTTGAGTGCAACCACCGCGGGAATGGCGACCACCAGGCCGACCGCGGTGGTCAGCAGCGCTTCCCAGATGCCGTTGGACAGTACCGAGGGGTCGACCTGACTGCCGGCGTTGGCCAGCTGTTGGAATGCCGTAATCATGCCCATGACCGTGCCCAGCAGACCGAGCAACGGCGCGAGCGAGCCAATGACTTCGAGCGGGCGAAAATAGCTGCGCATCTGGCTGAGATGGCGGGCGCCCACGCGGGCGGCCTCTTCACGGACCACGGCCACATCTGCGCCGGCATTCACGCCGCGCATCGCGACGGCCAATGTATCGGCGATGGGGTTGCGTTCGTCGGCCAGGGCGGCGATCGCGCCCTGACGGTCACCGTTTTGCCACTGATCGAGTGCGGGTGCGATGAAGCGGCGTTTGCCCACGCGCGCGCTCGCGAACTGCCAGCATTTGAGCAGCACGATCGCCAGGGCGATGACCGACATGGCCACCAGCACGGCCACCACAGGGCCACCCAGGCGTAACAAATCGACCAGACCGGCCAGGTCGAATACCGCGGAACTATCGGATGTCATGACCGTTTTCTCGACTGTGGAAGATGAAAAACTGGATGCGACAAGGCGCAGGAGTATGAATCAAACAGGCAGTAAATGCGAACGATTATTATTACCAGCATAGGGCGGGTCGCCTCGCCGATCGAAAAACCAAGGTTCATGCGCCTTTCGTCTTATGCAGACGGCGGGTGCAAATGCGTATGCTGATTGATGTTTGCAATCGACGCATCGGGAGAATCTATGGCTGACAACAAGATCGAATCGGTTCTGAAAGAGGATCGACAGTTCGATCCGCCGCAGGCGTTTCTTGACCATGCAACGCTCAAGCCAGCCGACGTAGACGCGCTATACCAAGCCGCCGAAAAGGATCACCAGGGATTCTGGGCCGATCAGGCGCGCGACAAGATCGATTGGCACAAGCCCTTCAATCAGGTTCTGGATGAGTCTGACGCCCCGTTCTTCAAATGGTTCGCCGATGGCGAGCTCAATGTCTCCTATAACTGTCTCGACCGGCATCTGGACAGCAAAGGCGACAAGACCGCCATCATCTTCGAAGGCGACGATGGCGAGGTCGAGCACATCAGCTATCGCGAGCTGCATGCACGTGTGTGTCGCTTTGCCAACGCACTCAAGGCCAACGGCCTGAGCAAGGGCGACCGCGCGGTCATCTATCTGCCCAATATTCCGCAGGCCGCGGTGGCCATGCTGGCCTGTGCACGTATCGGCGCCATCCATTCGGTCGTGTTCGGTGGCTTTTCGGCCGTGTCGCTACGCGATCGTATCGACGACGCCGAAGCCAAGATGCTGATCACTGCCGACGGCAACTACCGTGGCGGCAAGCTCATTCCGCTCAAGCAGACCGCCGACAAGGCGCTCTCGGAAGGCTGCCAGAGCATCGAAAAGGTCATCGTCTACAAGCGTTCCGGCGCCGACGTCACCATGACCGACGGCCGCGATCTGTGGTGGCACGATGCCGTCGACGGTCAGGCCGACGAATGCGAGCCGGAATGGGTGGATGCCGAGCATCCGCTGTTCATTCTCTATACCTCCGGCTCCACCGGTAAGCCCAAGGGCATTCAGCATTCCTCCGGCGGTTACCTGCTGGGCGCGATCTGTACCTGCCGCTGGGTGTTCGATCTCAACGACAGCGACGTGTTCTGGTGCACCGCCGACGTCGGCTGGGTGACCGGGCATACCTACATCACCTACGGGCCCACCGCCTGTGGCGCGACCCAGGTCATGTTCGAGGGCGTGCCGACCTATCCGGAGGCCGATCGCTTCTGGAAGATGGTCGATACCCATCAGGTCACCATCTTCTATACCGCGCCCACGGCCATTCGCGCGCTGATGAAACAGGGCGACGAATACCCGCAGCGTCATGCGCTGGATAGCCTGCGCCTGCTGGGTACGGTCGGCGAGCCGATCAACCCCGAAGCCTGGATGTGGTATCGCGAAGTCATCGGCAAGGAACGTTGCCCGATCGTGGATACCTGGTGGCAGACCGAAACCGGCGGCCACATGATTACGCCGATTCCGGCGACCACGCCCACCAAACCGGGTTCCGTGGCCAAGGCGCTGCCCGGCATCGCCGCCGACATCATCGACGAGTCCGGCGAACGGGTCAGCGATGCCAATGCCGGCGGCATTCTGGTGGTCAAGAAACCGTGGCCCTACATGCTGCGCACGATCTGGGGCGATCCCGAGCGCTACAAGGAAACCTATTTCGGTATGTTCGACGAACATACCTATGTCGCTGGCGACTCCGCCCAGCGCGACGAGCAGGGTAATTTCCGTATCCTCGGTCGTATCGACGACGTGGTGAACATCTCCGGCCACCGCATGGGCACCATGGAGGTCGAATCGGCGCTCGTGGCGCACAAGGCCGTGGCCGAAGCCGCCGTCGTTAGTCGTCCGCACGAGGTCAAGGGCGAGTGCATTGTCGCCTTCGTCATTCTCAAGAACGACGATGGCAGCGATCAGCTAGCCGCCGAGTTGCGCGAGTGGGTGACCGAACAGCTCGGCGCTATCGCCAAGCCCGAGGAAATCCGCTTCGCGGACGGGCTGCCCAAGACCCGTTCCGGCAAGATCATGCGGCGTTTGCTGCGTACCGTGGCACGCGACGAGGAAATCACCTCGGACGTATCCACGCTGGAAAATCCGCAGATCATCGACCAGCTGCAGGCCAAGGGCAGTTAGCGTCGAGGGTGGTTAAGGCGGCGGGCGCGAATGCCCACCGTCGCTGACGATCGCAGGGGGTGGCTGGCCCGGTGTTGCGCGTTGCGCACGCCGGTGCCGGCCTTTTTTATGTCCGTCGTAAGCCGCTTGCGACGTGCGCGTTTATTTGCGGAACGGGTGTCGGGTTCGATCGCATCACGCATCCGCGCCCAATCGCCGTGTCGGCGAAAACGGTCCGCGAATGAACGCTAATAAACGCGAATGCATGGGGCAGGGCTTGATTACGCAGACCGTTCGGCATGTGGCGTGAACGGAACAGCGTCCGGCATTCGAATGCTCAGTGTTTCGTCCTATTCGCCTGTCTTCGCATTCATTTGCGGACGGGGGCGGGTTCGGTCGCACCATTCTTCCGAGCCCATCGCTGTGTCGGCGAAAACGGTCCGCGAATGCACGCCAATAAACGCAAATGTTGGGTGGTTATGGTTATGCCAACAGGTGCGCATGCGGCGTGAACAGCAGCCCACGTGGCCGTCAAACCATCTGACTTTCGCTTTATTCGCGTGTATTCGCGTTCATTTGCGGACAACCTGCTTGACTGACCGCAGCGGCCTGAGTCTCACGCATACGCAAGACTCCCCGAGCGTGGTCCGCGTGCGCCAACCCGCGGATTTTTCGTAACATGGCGGCCATCGTGCCGCTGTGCGGCAATCCATTCCCGTTCTGGAGTATCGCCACGTGAAAGACAACATCGTTATCGCCGCTGCCGGGCGCACCGCGATCGGCCGCTTCGGCGGCACCCTGGCCGGCATCGGCGCAACCGAACTGGGCGCCCACACCATTCGCGCCTTGCTCGCCCGCCACGATATTCCCGTGGATGCGGTCGACGAGGTCATCATGGGCCAGGTGCTTGCCGCCGGGGCGGGTCAGAATCCGGCACGTCAGGCCTCGATTCGGGCCGGGCTGGGCGACGCCACACCGGCGATGACCATCAACAAGGTCTGTGGCAGCGGGCTGAAGGCCGTGATGCTCGCCGCGCAGGCGGTTGCCCTCGGCGATGCCGAGCTGATCGTGGCCGGTGGCCAGGAGAACATGAGTTCGGCCCCGCATGTCTTGCCCAACTCGCGTAACGGCAAGCGCATGGGGGACTGGGAACTGGTCGACACCATGATTCGCGATGGTTTGTGGGATGCCTTCAACGGTTATCACATGGGCCAGACGGCCGAGAACGTGGCCGAAAAATACCGCATCTCGCGTCAGGAGCAGGACGAATTCGCCGCGCGCTCGCAACAGCGGGCGGAGGAAGCGCTCAAGCACGGCCGCTTCGAAGATGAGGTGCTGCCGATTGAAGTGCCGCAGAAGAAAGGTGATGCGATCGCCTTCGCCCGGGATGAAGGCCCGCGTGCCGGGGTGACTGCGGAAGGCCTGGCCGGGCTCAAGCCGGCGTTCACCCGCGACGGTACGGTTACCGCCGGGAATGCCTCGGGGCTCAACGACGGCGCGGCTGCCGTGGTCGTGACCACCCGCGAAAAATGCGAAGCGTTGGGGCTGACGCCGCTATGTCGTATCGCCGGCTATGCCAATGCTGGTGTCGACCCGGCACTGATGGGGATCGCGCCGGTGGCCGCGACCGAGCGTTGCCTCAAGCGGGTCGGCTGGCAGGTGGCCGATCTCAATCTCATCGAGGCCAACGAGGCGTTCGCCGCCCAGTCGGTTGCGGTCGGTCGTCAGCTGGAATGGGATATCGACAAGGTCAACGTCAATGGCGGTGCCATCGCGTTGGGGCACCCAATTGGTGCATCCGGCTGTCGCGTACTGGTCACGCTGATCCACGAAATGATGCGCCGCGACGTACAAAAAGGTCTGGCCACGCTGTGTATCGGTGGCGGACAGGGCGTCGCGCTCGCAATCGAGCGCTAGCTGTCAAGAAAATCGGCAGCTGATGCCTTCGTAATACACTGTTTTGCGATGATTAACGATTGCGTCGGCGGCTAATTGGGTAGCGCGGCGCGGATTTATGCCTGCTTTTGGCATCGCATTTGCAACAGCTATGGCGTACGACGATTTCGCGCCGTGTTGTTCTCCTCCAATGCGCCTGCGCCCAAGTTTTCTACTGAATCGTTGTACGATCGCGGCTTCCGGCCGGCGCCTCAGGCGCCGGCCGGTTTTCTATCCAGGACCTATCTTGTAACGACAGGCTTCAGGGCCTGCCGTCACGGGATATGCCATCGCAACCCCCCCCAGCCAATAACGATCGGTCGGCGGCCAAGCCACGGCAATCCGGCGTGATGGTTCATTGTCTGGCTCGCTGACGTGGCATAACCACGCAGCATGCGCGATGCCTTGTCTTGCCGCGGCCTCGTCGCCGATGCGACGGCTTATCTCGCGACGACAGGACCTAGGCCGTACGCCATTCCAGATCGCGTTGTTTCTGGGTTGCCGGCTGGCTGGTGGCTTTTGCCTTCGCGCCAGCTGAGGGCGCTTTTTCGTGTGGCGGCTGAGAATACGGTACAGCCGCCGGGCGCTGTTCGAGCTCGAACACCGCCACGGCCGAGCGCAGCGTGCGAGCCTCGGCTTCGAGCGCGGTCGCGGCATTGGCCGCCTCGGATACCAGCCGTACATTGTGCTGGGTGACCTGGTCGAGCTCGGTAACCGCCTGATTGACCTGGCCGATGCCGCGGCCCTGTTCCTCCGAGGCGGTGGCGATTTCGGTCATGATCTGGTCGACCCGCTTGACCACCGCGACCACGTCGTTGATGGCGGTGCCGGCTTCGTCGACCAGCTTCGAGCCCGCATCCACGCGCGTGACCGACGCGTCGATCAAACCGCGAATCTCTTCGGCTGCCTTGGCCGATCGGGTGGCCAGGCTGCGCACTTCGCCGGCCACCACGGCAAAGCCGCGGCCCTGCTCGCCGGCCCGGGCGGCTTCCACCGCAGCATTGAGCGCCAGCAGATTGGTCTGGAAAGCGATCGATTCGATCATGTCGATGATCTGGCTGACCTCGTGCGAACTGCGGCTGATGCCGTGCATCGTGTCGACTACTTCACCCACGATCCGGCCGCCGCGTTCGGCTGTGGCCGAGGCCTCGTGCGTGAGCTGGCGTGCCTCGCGGGCGTTTTCGGTGTTCTGGTCGACGGTCGAGGTCAGTTCTTCCATGCTGGAGGCGGTCTGTACCAGCGAGGCAGCCTGCTGTTCGGTACGCGCGGATAGATCGCTGTTGCCGCGGGCAATAGTCTGCGAGTCGCCGTGAATGGCGTCGCTGCTTTGGCGGACCTGGCCCACGGTGTCGGCCAACGCTTGCTGCATATGCGTCAGACCTGCGAACAGCCGGCCGATCTCGTTATCGCCGCGCCGCTCGATCTCGCCATGCAGATTGCCCTGGGCGATGCGCTCGACATGATCCACCAGCCGGCTCATCGGACGGGTGACGTTGACGGTAATGCCCCAGACGACGACTGCGATCAGCAACACAACGGCGAGAAAGACCCCGCCCAGGCCGATCTCAAGATCGACGGCGGTATCGCGGAACGTATCGTAGAAGGCGCTGCCCTGGGCTTCGACGAGGGTGAAATACTCCACCGCCTGCGCCGTGAAGGCCTGGGTCAGGCGTTCGGCCTCTTCGTCGAGGCTCAGATAGGCCGCGCTGTCGCCGGCGGCGATGGCCTGGATACGCGGCATGATCGCGGTGTCGCGCAGCAGTTGATAGGCCTGTCGAACCGCGTCGACCGGCGCCTGATAGCGCGCCGAGAAGGGCAGTGCAAAGAATGCTTCGAACAGGCCGTCCACTGCCTCGGCCTCGCGGGCAAGCGCGTCGGCGCTGTTATCGATCGCAGCCGTGCCGGTCAGCGACTGATAGTCGTCCTGGACATGCAGGCGCAGTAAAAGCAGCGCGCTGTTGGCCTTGGTGAGTTGCGACTTCTGTTCGACCTGGACATCGCGCACCTTGGCCAGCGCGTCCTGGCTGTACCAGATGGTGTAACCGCCGATGGCACCGACCACCAGCAACAACGCGGTAAAGCTCGCCAGTACCAGTGTCCAGCTGGTCTTGACGCTCATGTTGTCCAGTATCTTCATTTCACGCTCGCGAAGCTTGAACCATCGGCGCCGTCCGAGGCTGTCTCAGGCGGCCTTGGTATTATCGGTCGCGCGCGGATTTTCTTTTGCCCGTTACGGCGTTACAGCCAAAAAAGCGATCGCGTACCTCAGTCGCGCCAGGGCAAGGCGGGCGGCAGCTCGCCCGGGGTGTCCACCAGCCGGCGGGTCAGCAGGCTGCCATCGGCGACATGCAGATCGATCAGGGCCTGGCGATAGGCGATGAAGGCATCGATACGGTCGAGCTCGGCAGCCAGCAGGTCGCGCTGGGCCTGGGCCACCAGCAGCCCGGTGGAGCGTCCGACATCAAAACGCGCCTGTTCAGCCGCGAGCGTGTCGTGTTGCAGGCGTACGGTCGCGGCCGTGGCCTCGATCTGGGCAGCGGCGCGTTCGGCCTCGATCAGGGCATAGCGGACCTCGGCCTCGATCACCCGTTGCAGATTGTCGAGGCTGGCCCAGGCCTGACGCAGGCTCGCCTTGGCGCGCCGGTCGAGGGCGTGGCCGGCACGGTTGCCCAGTGGATATTCGAATTCGAGCGCGCCGGACAGATCGTAGGTATCGCCGCCGTCGAGATTTTCGTAGGCGCCGCCATAATGGCGGGCAAAGCCGGTCTGGCCCAGGGTGACGAACAGATCCAGGCGCGGTAGCAGGCCGTTACGGGTGGCCACCACGTCCAGCTCGTTGCGGGCGATATCCAGCCGCGCCTGGTTGAGTTCCGGGCGGCGGCGTTCGGCCAGGGCTACGTAATCCGACGGTGCATCGAGTGGCGCGGCGTCGGTGATGACATCGGTCGATGGCTCTACCGCGCGTTCGTAGCGCAGGCCGTCGGGGGCGCTGATCAGTTGCAGCAACCGAATACGCAGCCGATCCGCCTCGGCGCGCCCGTCGATGAGATCCTGGCGCCGGCGCGCGGCCTCCGCGGCGAAGGCGGCCTGTTCCACCCGGGCGACGGTCCCCGCTTCGATACGCAACCGTGCTTCGCGCGATTGCTGTTCGGCCACGTTGAGCGCGTTTTCGAGGATATCGATACGCCGGCGCGCGCCCAGATAATCCCAGTAGGTGGCTTCGACATCGGCCACCAGCGCGGTCACGAACGCGCGCAGTTCGTAGGCCGAGGCCAGCGTGTCCGCCCGGGCCTGGCGCAAGGCGACCAGATTGCTGGCAATGCCGAAGCCGTTGAGCAATGCCTGGGTCAGGGTCAGGCCCACCCGCGTACTGGCCTGGCGCGGCGAACGGCTGGATTCGCTCAGATCCTGGGTGAGGCTGAGTTCGAGCTCGGTACCGGTGGGCAGGGTCTGGCGAATGCCGGCGCGGGCGCGTTCGGTATCGTTACGTACCGCGAAGTTCTGCTGGATATCCTCGGATACGCGCTCGGCGACCTCGCGCGAGGTTTCGATACGCGCGAACACGCTCGGATCGAACACCGCCCGCTCGACAGCGGCGAAGGTGCCGGCAATCAATGGTTGTAGACGCTGGGCGGCCAGCGATGGGTTGTTTTCGAGGGCCATGCCTACGGCCGTTTCCACGCTCAGTTCGAGACGGTTGCGTGTGCCCAGGGCGGCCAGATCGTCGTTGGTGGCCACCGGCGCCGACCTCGTGGCCGGCGTGTGGTCCGGCGCGCCGGGCAGAGGCTGTTCCGGCCAGGCCAGTGTCTGTGCATCGAGCCATGCGCTGGCCGGCGCGCTACCAATCAGCAGTGCGCAGGCCAGGATGTATTGGTAGCGCGGCCGGCTCATGGCGCGGCGCCGTGACGTTTGGGCCAGGCGTGGTGCACGCCGGTATAGACCACCGGAATGACCAGCAAGGTGATCAAAGTGGCGCTGGTCATGCCGCCGACCACCGCCCGCGCCAGCGGCGCCTGCGACTCCGATCCCTCGCCAAGGCCGATCGCCAGCGGCAAAAGTGCGAAGATGGTGGTCGCGGCGGTCATCAGAATCGGGCGCAGCCGGCGCCGGCCCGCCTCGCGTACGGCCGCACCGGCATCCAGGCCTTCGCGCTGAAGCAGATTGGCTTGATCGACGATGAGAATTGCATTGTTGACCACAATACCGATGAGCATCAGGCAACCCAGCAACGACTGCGAGTTGAGTGTCGTCTGGGTCAGCATGAGCGTGACCGCTACGCCGATCAGCGCCAGCGGCACGGTCACCATCACGATCAACGGGTCGATGAGCGATTCGTACAGACAGGCCATGACCATGTAGACCAGCAACAGCGCCAGCGCGACATTCACGCCGATTTCACGAAAGGCGGCCTGCTGGGCTTCGTATTCGCCCACCAGCTGGACATCGTAATTGGCCGGAATGGCGATATCGCCGAGCGTGGCCTGAACGTCGGCGACCACCGAGCCCAGATCGCGCCCGGCGATATTGGCATTCACGCTCACCAGACGTTGCTGGTTGCGGCGATCGATTTCGATTGGCCCCGAGGCTTCCACGATCCGCGCGACATCGCCCAGGCGAACACGTGCCCCATCGGCCGCCGGCACCGGCAGATCGAGAATCTGGGCCGGACTCACCTGCATGGGGTTGGCCAGTTGTACGCGTACGCGCACTTCGTCGCCGTCGTCGAGAAAATAGCCGGCATTGGTGCCGGCGATGGCGGTTTCCACCGTTTCGCCGATCGCCTGCACGGTCACGCCGCGATCGGCCGCGGCCGCGCGGTCGATAATGACATCGCGCTGCGGGGCCGCGCCTTCGCGCGAGGCGCGCAGATCGGTGATCCCGTCGATACCGGCAATGCGCTGCTGGATCCGTTTGGACAGGCGTTGCAGCATCGCGAAATCGTAGCCCCGGATCTCGATTTCCAGGCTTTCGTCTTCGCTGCCCACATCGAGCATGCGAAAGAAAAACGGCTGGCGTACGCGTACCCGCACCTCGGTTTCGGCCAGATCGCCGATCGCCGCGCGCAGATCCGCAGCCACTTCGGCACTACTGCGGGCGCGCTTGCTCGCGGGTGGCAGTTCGATACGAATATCGGCTTCCGCGCCGGCATCGGCGCGATAGCCGCCGCTGCCCACGGTGGTCACCACCGATACCGCTTCCGGTACGATGCGCCGCACCACGGCCTCGGCCTTGCGTGCCTGGCTGTCCATGAGCGACAAACGGGTGCCGGGCGGCATTTCCAGGCCCACACGGACTTCGCCCTCGTCGGTGGCCGGCATGAATTCGGTGCCCAGTTGGGTAAAACCGATCAGCGCCAGCAGGCTGGCGAGCGCGGCCACGCTCACTACGCGCCGGGGTGCGGCGAGCGCGCGCTCGAGCAGGCGCCGATAACCGGTATCCAGGCGTTGGTATACGCGTGCGCCGGTCGTGGCCAGACCGCGCATACCCGTACTGCGCGGTGCTTTGCGTTGGCCGACGAAACGCGCCGTGAGCATGGGCATGATCGTGAGCGCGACTACCAGCGAACAGGCCAGCGCCAGGGCGACCACGATCGCCAGTTCACGAAACAGCTGGCCGGTGAGCTCGCGCGCAAACAGCATGGGGATGAAAATCGCCAGCGTGGTGAGCGTACTGGCCACGATCGGCCCGGCGATTTCGTTACTGCCGGCCACCGCCGAGACGTGATCGGACTCGCCCAGCTCCAGGCGCCGGCGCTGGATGTTTTCCAGCACCACGATGGCGGAATCCACCATCAGGCCCACGCCCAGGGCCAATCCGCCCAGCGTCATCAGATTGATGGTGTAACCAAAGCCGTACATGAGCGCGAAGGTGGCGATCAGCGATACCGGAATGGCCACCGATACCGCCAGCGCCGCGCGCAAATGGCCCAGAAACACCAGCAGCACCACGAACGCCAGCACGCTGCCATAGAACAGCGCCCGCGAGACGTTGGCGATCGAGCGGTTGATATAGTCCGCGGTATTGAAAAACGGGGTGATACGGACCTGCGGAAACTCGCGATTGAGTTCGGCCACTTCGCGGGTCACACGCTCGGCCACCTCGACCGTATTCGCGCCGGACTGCTTGCGTACGCCCATACGCACGCCGCGTTCGCCGCCGATCCGTACCAGCCGTTCGGCGCGTTGCTGGGTATCGCGCACCGTGGCCAGTTCGCCGAGCGTAATCGGCGTGCCGTCGCGTACCAGCACCACCGCGCGGCGCAGATCGTCGAGATCGGAAAACCGCCCCGGCGTGCGCAACACCAGCTCCTGATTGCCGATTTCGATCGAGCCGGCCGGCAGGTTGCGATTGGCAGCAGCCAGTGTGTCGCGGATATCGGTGAGCGACAGGTCGAGCGCGCGCACCCGATCGATATCCAGATTGACCTGAATCTCGCGCTCCGGCTCGCCCCAGATTTCCACCGCGGCCACGCCCGGAATCTGTTGCAGGCGATAGGACAGCTGATTGTCGATGAGCCGGCGCAGCTCGATCGGGTCGATGCCGCTGGCCAGGCCCAGGCCCATCACCGGCAGATCGGCGGTATCGAACTTGCGCAGACGCGGGCGGCTGGCGTTGTCCGGCAGTTCGTCGAGCTCGGAGAACAGGCGGTCGCGCACGTCGTTGGCCGCGGCGTCGATATCCACGCCCCAGCCGAAACGCAGGGTGACATCGGCGGTGCCTTCCACCGAGGTGGATTCCATTTCCTCCAGGCCCGGCGTGGCCGCCACCGCCTGTTCCACGCGGCGGGTGACCAGTTCTTCCATGGTCTCGGGCGCGGCGTTTTCGTAATCGACCGATATGGTCAGCGACGGCGTTTCCACGCTCGGCAACAGATCGACCGGCAATCGGCTCAGGCCAACCGCGCCCAACAACAGCGCGATTGCCATGATCATGCACGTCGCGACCGGTCGGGCGACCGCGAACGCCGGCAGGCCGGTCATGGGTCGGCGCCCGGGCGCGTGTCATCGTCTACGGCCACGCCGATACCGTCTTCGAGCTGGGCTTGGCCGAGCACGACCAGGGGCCCGTCGAGCGTGTTGGGCGCGCGCAGGGCTGCCTGGTCGCCTTGTGTGAAGGCGACCTCAACCGCTACGAAATCGGCGACGTTCGCAGCCGGATCGACGACGAACACGCCCTGGCGGCCATCGCGTCGTACCAGTGCCGCACGCGGGACCACCAGGGCCGAATCCAGCTGCTGCGCCACCAGCCCGACCTGCACGAACATGCCGGGGGCGAGCCGGCCGTCATCGTTGGGTACGCTCAACTCGACCCGCGCGCGCCGTGTTTCGGGGTCGAATACCGGCGCGATACGCGCGATCTCGGCTTCGAATGCGGCATCGTCAGCGCCGGCGATACGCAGCTGTGCATGCTGGCCCACGGCAAGCTCCGGATACAGCGCTTCCGGGACCTGGATCACCGCCGTGAGCGCCCGGGTGGCCACGATTCGCAGCAGCGGCGTATTCGCCGCCACGGTATCGCCCGGTTCGACCATGCGCTCGCCGATCTGGCGCGGCTGTGCGTCGTCCGGCCAATGGGCCCGGATGTCGGTATAGCCCAGCCGGATGCGCGCGGTTTCCACCTGGGCCTTGGCCTGGGCGATATTGGCACGCGCGACCGTGGCGGCCGCGTTCGCATTCGAAGCCTCGGCTTCGGCGCTGTCGAGTTCGGCGGTGGCGGCAATGCCCTTGTCGTTGAGCGAGCGCACCCGCGCGAGCGTGCGGGCAGCGGTGCCGGCATCGCTGCGCGCCTGTTCGTACTGTGCGCGCGCGACCTGCAGCCGGGCTTCGGCCTCGGCCAGGGCCTGGCGGTATTCCTCGTCGTCCAGACGGACCAGCGTTGCACCGTTTTGTACGCGATCGCCGATATCCACGGCGATCGAGGCGATCTGGCCGCCGATTTTGGGGGCGACCGTGCGCACGGCGCTGGCTTCGAGCGTGCCGGAGAATTCGCGTATATCGGCGATCGCGCGCCGTTCGGCAGCCCGGGTTTCCACGGCTACGCGCCCGCTTGCGGCGTTGCCGGGGCCGGGGCCGTCAGTGCCGCTTCGATAGCCGATCACACCGACCGCCAGCACAAGCAGCACGCCGGCGGCGAGTACGAGCGAGTTACGCCGGCTCATCGAGGCTGACCGCGTGGCCGATCGGCCGCGCCGCAGGGGCTGCACGGTTCGCTGCTGTCGGCGATACCCGCGCGTTGCGCGCTATCATAAATTTCCGGTAAAACAAGGCCCATGCGCGTCAACATACGGTCATATCGCCGTGTGAGGCTACCGGCAAACCGACCGGCCGGTGTCGCGAAACGGCGCGGTCGCAACGGAGGATGAGGCGTCGTGGCAATAACGATTCCACGCATACTTAAACTGGATGCTGGCGGTCTGCCCGTGGAATGGGTCGACTGGCGCGAAGCGGTCAGCCTGTACTTTACCGACAAGATCGCCTGGGAGGCGGGCAGCGAAAAGATTCGCCTGCGCGGCGGTCGTTCGCGCTCGACCGGCCTGCGCAGCCAGATCGAGATCGATTCCATCATCGCGGTGCGCGATCGTTCCCATCGTTTTGCCCGTAATCTGGTGCCGGCATTGACGCGGCGCGAACTGTTCCACCGCGATGGTGGCCTGTGTCTGTACTGCGGTACCCGCTTGAGCTTTTCGCAGATGCAGATCGAGCATGTCGTGCCCCGTTCCAAGGGCGGCGAACATGCCTGGACCAATGTCGTATCCACCTGTGAGGGCTGCAATCGGTTCAAGGACGATCGCACCCCGGAGCAGGCGGGCATGACCCTGCTGGCGTTGCCCTATGAACCCAATCTCGCCGAATGGCTGATTCTGGCCAATCGCCGCATTCTCGCCGATCAGCAGGCGTTTCTCGAACGTCTTGCCCCCAAGCGCAGCGCCCGTTTCGACGCCTAGTTCGAAACGCTCGAGAAGACTTTCCGGGCGATCGCGCTGCCGGCAGCGGCCGGATTGGCGCGAATCTTTTGCTCCTGTTGGCCGATCACCGCGAACAGCCCGTCCAGGGCCTGCTGGGTAACGTAGTCGTTGACGTCGAGATTCATGCCCGGCACGAACGCCAGCATGGGTTTGGCTTTCGAGGTCAGCGCTTCATAGCGCGATACCGCCTGTGACTGCGCGGTGGTATTCGCGATGATGGGCTCGAACTTCGCCGCCAGGTCGTCGCCGGCCTGGGCGCGCAGATAGTCGGTGGCCGCGGTGTCGGAGCCCTGCAGGATGTCGTAGGCATCGCGCACGCTCATGTTGTTGATGGTTTCGCGCACGATCGGCCCGGCTTCGGCGGTGGCCTGTTCGGCGGCCCGGTTCATGGCCAGCTGAAAACTGTCCAGCTGATCGCCAAAACCGGCGCCGCGCAGGGCCGAGGAGGCCTGGCCCATCCAGCCGGGCAGGGGTATGCGCCGGGCGGCATTGCCCCAGAAACCGTCGGTCTGGCCAAGCTGGGTGACCGCGGCCGAAGCACCGTCGGCCAGTGCCGAGCGCAGACCGGTGACCACCTCGCTTTCGGGTAGCTGCTGCGCGCTGGCATTGGCATTGGTGCCGTGGAGACCGCCCACGAACTGCTTGAAGCGATCGCCCAGGCTCTGGGCGCCGGCGGTCGTGGCGGCCGCGGCCAGCGCGCCGCTGGCAATGAAGCTGATGAGTCTGCGTCGCATGGGCGAATAGGTCCTTGATCGAATGCCGCACCGATCATACCCGCCCGTTTGTCGGTGCAACTGAACGCCGCGTTGTCAGGCGTGCTCGCGCCGCCCAGAATCGCCACGATGGATATCGATCGCAGTCAGATTACCGCGGGCATTCTGGCCGGCGGAGCAGGGCGCCGGCTCGGCGGTCAGGACAAGGGTTGGTATGCGCTCGACGGCCGGCCGTTGATCGCGCACACGCTGGCACGGGTTCAGGATCAGGCCGGGCAGGTGCTGATCAGCGCCAATCGGTCGCTCGATCGCTATCGCGCATTGGGTTTTGCCGTAATCACGGACGCCACCCCCGGCCATGCCGGGCCGTTGATGGGCCTGGCGAGTCTGCTGCGCGCCGTGCGTACGCCCTATCTGCTGGTCGTGCCCGTGGATACGCCCGCGCTGCCCCGCGACCTCGGCGCGCGACTGGCCGCGGCGATGACGCCGGCCATCGATCTCGCCCGTGCCCGGGCGGGCGGGCGCTGCCAGCCGTTGCATGCCTTGATGCATCGGCGTGTGCGGGCCAGTCTCGATACCGCGCTGGACGAAGACATTGCACGGGTGACCGATTGGCAGGCGCGGCTGACCGTGTGCGACGTGGATTGGCCGCAGGCCTCGGCCTTTGCCAATATCAATGCCCCGCGCGATCTGCAGACGTGGCGCGACGGAATGTTTCATGAGCGCGAGTGAGTCGATGCCGCAATCCTTTCAACAATCGGAGTTTCGCCCGAGCCCGGACAACAAGCCGATACCGCTGGATGTGGCGCGGGCACGCATCGTCGAGTCGATCACGCCGATCGACGAGCTCGAGCGTGTGCCGCTGCATGCCGGCTTGCAACGGGTGCTCGGGAAAACGGTGGTATCCGATATCAACGTGCCGGGCGCCGATAATTCGTCGATGGACGGCTACGGCTATGCGGCGGGCGATCTATGCGCCGACGGCGATACGCTCGATATCGTTGGCCAAAGTCTGGCCGGCCATCCGTATGGCGGCGAACTCGCTGCGGGCCAGTGTGTACGCATCATGACCGGGGCGGTGGTGCCGGCGGGCGTGGACACCGTGGTCATGCAGGAAAACACCCGCGTCGAGGGCGATCGCCTGGTGGTCGAACAACGCCCGAAGCCGGGCAGCAATATCCGCGCGGCGGGCGAGGACATCGCCGCCGGGGCGACGGTGCTGGCGGCCGGTTGTTATCTGCGCGCGGCCGATATCGCCGTGCTGGCCTCGGTGGGCGTACACGAAATCGATGTGGTGCGCCGCCCGCGGGTAGCGTTTTTCTCGACCGGTGATGAATTGCGCCCGATCGACGGGCCGATCCAGCCGGGCGAGATCTACGACAGCAACCGCCACGGCCTCGCCGCGCTGTTGGCCGAACTGGGTATGGAAGGCGTGGACCTGGGTGTGGTGGGCGATTCGCCCGAGGCCCTGCGGGCCGCCTTCGATAAGGCGCGCGGCTGCGATGCCGTGGTGACCAGCGGCGGCGTATCGGTGGGCGCGGCGGATTTCGTGGTGGACGTGCTCGGCGAACAGGGCACGGTCGATTTCTGGCGGGTGGCGATCAAGCCGGGCAAGCCGCTGGCTTTCGGTACGCTGGGCAACGCCCGCTTTTTCGGGTTGCCGGGCAATCCGGTATCCACGGCCGTGACCTTCGTGCAACTGGTACGCCCCGCGCTGGTGCGCATGGCCGGCGGCTATCCGGCCGTGCCCATTCGTCTGGATCTGCCGACCCTGGCCGATCTGCGCAAGAGCCCGGGGCGCGAGAATTTCCTGCGTGCGCGTCTGGTCACCACCGACGACGGCCGGCTCGCGGTCGACCCGATCGACCATCAGGGCTCGGGCGTGATGCGCTCGATGAGTGCGGCCGACTGTTTCATCGTCCTGCCGGCCGCGCAGAACGATGTGCCGGCAGGCGAGATGGTTACAGTCGAGCCGTTCGCCCAGACCCTCTGGGGCCATCCCGGATAAAACGCACCGACGGGCGGTCGTTCTGGCGCGCCAGGGCATGCCCCGACTTTGGTCGCAGACCGGTTTGTATACGCCATACAGCTGTTAGTGTTCGAGCCAGCATCTCGTGCGGCGCATGCCGTGTTTGTCGAGGGGGAGATATGGCCGGTTTTTTCGATAAGTCCCGTACCGTGGCCAAGCCCGGTTTCAATCGCTGGATGGTGCCGCCCGCGGCCCTGTGTATTCACCTGTGTATCGGCCAGGTGTATGCGTTTTCGGTATTCAAGATTCCGTTGACGCGGGTGGTCGGGATTACGGAGTCGGCGCCGGCCGACTGGTCGCAGTCGACGCTGGCTTGGATATTCTCGCTGGCCATCGCCGCGCTCGGCCTGGCGGCGGCGTTTGGCGGCCAGTGGCTGGAACGCGTGGGCCCGCGCAAGGCGATGACGCTGGCAGCGGCCTGTTTCGGCGGCGGGTTCGTCGTCTCCGCCTTCGGTGTGTGGTGGCACCAGATATGGCTGGTCTATCTGGGCTATGGCGTGATTGGCGGCATCGGTCTGGGCATTGGCTATATCTCGCCCGTGTCCACGCTCATCAAATGGTTTCCCGACCGCCCGGGGCTGGCCACCGGCATGGCGATCATGGGCTTTGGTGGCGGCGCGATGATCGGCTCGCCGCTGGCGACTTCATTGATGGCGTTCTTCTCCGGGCCGGATACGGTCGGTGTGGGCTCGACCTTCGTGGCGATGGGCGTCATCTATTTTCTGTTCATGATGATCGGCGCGCTGATCGTGCGGATTCCGGCCAGCGACTGGCAGCCGGCCGGCTTTGATCTCGACGAGGATGGCAAGCAGGACAAGATGATCACGCGCAAGCATGTGCACGTGAACCAGGCGATGAAGACGCCGCAGTTCTATTTCATCTGGATGGTGCTGTTTCTCAACGTGACTGCCGGCATCGCCCTGCTTGAGCAGGCCTCGCCGATGGCTCAGGAAATGGTGGGCACGAGTGCGGCGGCCGCGGCCGGTTTCGTGGGTGTGCTGTCGATCTTCAACATGGCCGGGCGTTTCTTCTGGGCCTCCACCTCGGATTACATCGGCCGCAAGATGACGTACGTGATCTTTTTCGTGCTGGGCATGCTGCTCTACGCAGCGGTGCCCAGTGTCGCCGCCGGCGGCAATATCGTGCTGTTCGTACTGGCCTGCTGTGTGATCGTGTCGATGTATGGCGGTGGTTTTGCGACCGTGCCTGCCTATTTGCGCGATATCTTCGGCACCATGCATGTCGGCGCCATTCACGGACGGCTGCTCACGGCGTGGGCGGCGGCCGGCGTGGTGGGGCCGGTGCTGCTCAATCAGCTGCGTGAAGGGCGCATCGAGGCGGGCGTGGCCCCGGCGGATGCGTATACCACCACGCTCTACATCATGGTCGCGCTGCTGGCGGTGGGCCTGGTCTGCAATCTGCTCGTGCGCCCGGTCGACCCCAAGCATCACCACGACGGCGCGCCCGAATAACGCGCAGCTACGTGAATCGACGGATTTGATTCGCTGCATAATGCAGGAGACAATGATGGACAGCAAAGCCACGCCTGTTGCGACGACGCCGACATGGCAGATTGCCGCCCTTTGGGCCCTGGTTACGATTCCCGCCCTCTGGGGCTTTTGCGAAACCCTGGTGAAGGCGCTAAGGCTGTTTACCAGCTAAGCACGCGCCCGCGCGCGGCATTCCGGCCGTTGTCGTCAACCCGTCGCGTCCTGCACGGCGGGTTTTTTTATTAAGTTAGCTTGCGCGCAACATGATCGTGCGTAACTGTAATGCACGAGGGTCGACCCAGGAGATTATGCATGGATGACGTTGCCGAACAGATCGAGATCACCGTAGACGGGCGTACGGTCTGGGCGCGCCCTGGCCAGCTGCTGCCCGAAGCGCTGGAAGGCACCGGCATCTATCTGCCGCATGTCTGCTATCACCCGAGCCTGGGGCCGCTGCAGACCTGCGATACCTGTTTTGTGGAGATCGACGGCAATCTGGTGCGCGGCTGCAGTGTAGCGGTCAAGCCCGGCCTGGAGGTGACGATCGAAAGCGATACCGCCCACGCTGCCCGCCACGAGGGCATCGACCGGATCGCCTCGAATCACGATCTGTACTGCTCGGTGTGCGACAACAACAACGGCAACTGTGAAGTGCACAACACTGTGCGCGATATGGAAGTTCCGGGTCAGCACTACGAATTTCGCGGCAAGCCCTACGAAAAGGACTATTCCAACCCGTTCTATATCTACGATCCGGATCAGTGCATCCTGTGCGGGCGTTGTGTCGAGGCCTGCCAGAACCTGCAGGTCAACGAAACGTTGTCGATCGACTGGAGTCGCGAACGTCCGCGCGTGATCTGGGACGACGATATTCCGATCGAGGATTCCTCCTGTGTCTCCTGTGGCCACTGCGTGACGGTCTGTCCCTGCAACGCGCTGATGGAAAAGACCATGCTTGGCAATGTCGGGCCCATGACCGCGCTTTCTCCGCAGGCACGTGGGCGCTATCAGAAGCTTGGTCGCTCGGCGATCGATCTGGTCAAGGCCGCCGAGCACACCACCGGCTTCGGGCCGATCTTTGCCGTGTCGGAAGTCGATGCGGCGATGCGCGAAACCGAGCTCAAGCGCACCAAGACCGTCTGCACCTACTGCGGCGTGGGCTGCTCATTCGAGATGTGGACCCGCGGGCGCGAACTGCTGAAGGTACAGCCGCAGCCCGAAGCGCCGGCCAACGGTATTTCCACCTGTATCAAGGGCAAGTTCGGCTGGGGCCATATCAACAGCGAACACCGCCTGACCAAGCCGCTCATTCGCGAAAACGGTGCCTTTCGTGAAGCCGAATGGGACGAGGCGTACGCGCTGATCGCCCGCCGCTTCAACGAAATCCGCGAAGCCAACGGCCCGGACGCGCTGGCCTATATCGCCTCCTCGAAATGCACCAACGAGGAAGGCTATCTGATGCAGAAATTCGCCCGTGCGGTCATGGGCACGAATAATATCGACAACTGCTCGCGCTATTGTCAGGCGCCGGCCACGGAAAGCCTCTGGCGCACGGTCGGCTACGGCGCGGATACCGGCTCGATCGCCGATCTGGCGGCTTCCGAGCTGTTGATCATCGTCGGCTCGAACACGGCGGAAAGCCATCCCGTGATCGCCACCCGCTTCAAGCGGGCCAAGAAGCTGCATGGCCAGAAACACCTCGTGGCCGACCTGCGCAAGAACGAAATGGCCCAACGCGCCGATCTGTTCGTCAAACCCGGGCCGGGCACGGACATGATCTGGCTGAACGCGATCGCCAAGCGCATCGTGGAAATGGGCCGGGCCGATACCGACTTCATCGAAAATCATGTCGAGGAATACGAGGACTACGTCAAAAGCCTCGAGCCGTTCACCATGGAGTTCGCCCGCGAGCGCTGCGGCCTGAGCCAGGACGAGCTCGATCGGATTCTCGACATGGTGCTCGAAGCCAAGACCATCTGCGGCGTGTGGGCGATGGGCGTGACCCAGCACACCATGGGCGCAGATACCGCCACCGCGCTGTGCAACCTGTTGCTGTTGACCGGCAACTTCGGCAAGTTCGCCACCGGCGGCTATCCGATGCGCGGCCATAACAACGTCCAGGGCGCGAGCGATTTCGGCTGCATGCCCGGGCGTTTCCCCGGCTACGACTTCGTCACCGACGATACCGTGCGTGCCCGCTACGAGCAGGCCTGGGGTGTGGAACTGACCACCCGCAAGGGCCTGAACAATCATGAAATGGTCACCCACATGCACGACGGTGATCTGAAATCGCTGTATGTGGTCGGCGAGGATATGGGCATCGTGGATTCCGATGCCCTGCACGTACAGGCCGCCTTCGAAAAGCTCGAGTTCATGGTCGTACAGGATATGTTCTTCTCGCGTACCTGCGAGTTCGCCGACGTGGTGCTGCCGGCCAGCCCCTCGGTGGAAAAGGAAGGCACTTTCGTGAATACCGAGCGGCGTATCCAGCGCCTGTATCAGGTGTTCGAACCGCTGGGCGATTCCAAACCGGACTGGCTGATCCATACCGAACTGGCCCGGGCGCTCGGCGCGGACTGGAACTATTCGCATCCCAGCGAGATCATGCACGAGGCGGCCTCCATCGCCGACATGTTCGCCGGCGTGCACTATGATCGGCTGGAAGGCTTCAATTCGCAGCAGTGGCCGGTTGCCGCCGACGGCACCAGCGAGGCCAATCTGTACTCGAACGGGCAGTTCCATTTCGACAACGGTCTGGCGCGTTTTCACCCCGTGCACTGGAACGAGCCGACAGACCAGCCCGACGACGAGTACGATCTGCATCTGAACAACGGTCGTCTGCTCGAACACTTCCACGAAGGCAATCTCACCGACGAAACCGCCGGCATCGTGTTCAAGATCGAGCGCAGTTTCGTGGAAGTCTCGCCGGAACTGGCGGCCGAGCGCGGGATCAAGCCCGGCAGCATCGTACGGCTGGTCTCGCGGCGCGGTGCGATCAAGGTGAGCGTGGAAGTCACCGATCGCGTGGCCGGCAAGCAGCTCTATATGCCCATGCATGGCAAGAAGAACATCGAGGCGATCAACGTGCTCACCAGCTTCGAGTCGGACAAGGACACCGACACGCCGGCCTACAAGGAACTGGCGGTGAAGATGGAAATACTCAGCGTCGATGGCCATCCGCCGCTCAAGGCGAACAACCAGCGTAATGCCACGCCCAACCCGGTGTCGGGTGTGCAGGTCAATGCCAAGTGGAAACGCGACGACTACAAGCGCCCGCCGAAGGCGCGGCCCGCCGACAGCGGGCTGTAGTCACGCAGGTTTTCGTTTTCGGATAACGATTTTTCAGGATTTCGCCATGGCAGAACAGATTCATTACCGACCCGCCGAGGCCAAGCAGTACCGCCAGGACACGTTGGCCGAATTCGAACGCCTGGAAGGTCGGCTGGCCGAGATCAACGGCCTGCTCGACGAGCTCTACGATTCCGGGCTGATTCGCTGGCTCAAGGATTTCGCCGGCGCCTTTCCGCAGATCTCGCACATCGCCGTGGAAAGCATGAACACCCCGCAGGGGCATGCCGGCATGCGCAATCTGCTGGTGGTCGCCCAGCAACTGGGCAAGATCGACCCGGATCAGCTCGAGCGGACTTTCGCCTCCATCAACGCCGGCATGACCGAGGCCGCTAAACCGGCCCGCGACGATACACCCTATAACCCGCCGGGCGTGACCGGCGTATTCAAGCTGCTGCACGACAAGGAACTCTGGGCGACGCTATCGCCGTTGATCGCCGGCGCCAAGGCCTATGGTCAGGCGCGTCGCCAGGCCGGTGACGAACAACCCGAAAAGCGTGACGACGCCGAGTAGCGGGGTGCGCTAGGCGGTCGCGATCACGCCCAGTGCGCTAAGCACGAATACCCCGACCGTGATCGTGGCGCTGGCTGCCAGCGTGGTGACGGCCACGATATTGGCCGCCAGGCGGGCATTGCCGCCCATGGCCTGCACCATGATGAAGCTGGCCGCCGCGGTCGGTGCGCTGAAATAGAGAAACAGCAGTCCGAGCTGGCGTCCGTCGAAACCGCACAGCCAGCCCACGAATGTGGCCAGCCCCGGAAATACCGTCATCTTGACTGCGGCCGCCGAAAAAGCGATGCCGCGCGCTTCGTAGAGCGCACCCAGCGACAGCGTACCGCCGATACAGATCAGTGCCAGCGGCAGGGTCAGGCCAGCGAAATACTCGCCCGAGGTCATCATCCATTCGGGAATCGGCAGGCCGACGGCGGCCACGGGAATGGCCACCAGCGTACCGATGATCAACGGATTGGTGAGAATGCCGCGGCTGATGCTGCGCCAGTCGGCTTTCTGATCTGGCTGATACCAGGCCAGAATGACCACCGACAGCACGTTGTAGAGCAGAATCACCAGGCCGACCAGCAAACCGCCCGCCGACAGGCCGAAGTCGCCGTACATGCTTGCGGCCAACGCCAGGCCCACGATGCCGCAATTGCCGCGAAATGCCCCCTGAACGTAGACGCCGCGCTCGATTTTTTCGACCCGCCAGATCGCCCATAGCCAGGTCAGCGCAAAACAGGCCAGCGTCGCGGCAGTGAAATACAGCATCAGCCCGGGCAGCAATGCCTGCGACAGATCCGCTTTGACGATGCTGATGAATACCAGCGTGGGCATGCTGCCCTTGAACACCAGCGTCGACGCCGTGTTGATGAAGGCATCGTCGATCCAGCCCGCGCGTTTGAGCCCGATGCCCAGAAACACCATCGAGAACACCGGCAGGGTGACATTGAGCGTCTGAACGAATACAGCGAAAAGATCCATGACCAGCGTGCGCACGGCGAAAGAGGAAAACGGTTGCATGCGCTGTGCCGGGCCCTCGGGATCGGGCCGCGACGGGCTGCGCGCGTGCAGAATACACAGATTCGCCTCGGGGCGCGGCATCTCGTCTGCCCAAGGCGCGAACGATCGGTTACCTTGGGCCGATGAGTGTCGAACCGGTCGATTCCGACCTGCCCAACGAAGCCGGGCCCGCGCGCCAGGCTGTGCGTATCCAGGCGTATTCGCGTGACGGATTCATCGTGCGCGACGACACGCTGGCGGTCGAACGTGCGCTGGAGATTCATGTCGCCGGCGCCGAGCCGTTGATCACCATGCGCACGCCCGGCGCGGACATCGAGCTCACCGCCGGGCTCATGCATGGCGAAGGCGTGATCCGCTCGCGCGAGGACATCGTCTACCTACGCGCGGCCCCTGGCGAGGCCGATGTCATCCGGCTCATGCTCAAGCCCGAAGCCCGGGCGCGCCTCGATCGCGTCGAGCGCAATACGCTGGCCACCAGCGCCTGTGGCGTGTGTGGCAAACCGAGTTTTTCGCCGCCCACACCGTCCGAGACACGGGCCGATACCTCCGCACCGGCCCGGATCGCGCCCGAGCTGTTATTGGCGCTGCCGGATCGGCTGCGTGCCGCACAGGGCGTGTTCGAATCCACCGGCGGTATCCATGCGGCGGGTTTGTTCGATGCCCGGGGCGAACTCCTGTCGATCCGCGAGGACGTCGGCCGCCATAACGCGCTCGACAAGCTCATCGGGGCCGCGCTGCTGGCCGATCGGCTGCCGTTATCGGATGGCATCGTCATGCTCTCGGGGCGCGCCAGCTATGAGTTGTTGCAGAAAAGCATCATGGCCGGCGCGGCCGTGGTCTGCGCAGTCTCCGCGCCGAGCAGCTATGCGGTGGCGCTGGCCGAGCAGTTCGGCGTCACCCTGGTGGGGTTTCTGCGCGGTGACCGGTTCAATGTCTACACGCGCGCCGAGCGGATCGCGGGCGCCGACTAGCCGCCTGTACAACGGACCGGAATCTGGCGATGCCACCATGGCCTAATTGTCGGGCCGCGGCGGGTCTGCTATTTCTGGCGTTTTGGGGCGGCGCCCGTGCGTCGGCCCCGGCACGACGATTTCGAAAAAAGGGGAATGAACATGGCCACGAAAAGCGGTCTATGGGTAGCGGGCCTGGCCTGCGTGGGTCTGTTGCTGGCCGCCTGCGGTAATGGCGACGAAGCCGGCCAGACCGATGCCAACAGCTCGGCGGATACGCAGTCGACCGAGTCGGTGAGCCTGATCTTCGGTACCGGCGGCACGTCGGGCAGCTATTATCCGATCGGCGGCGCGCTCAAGCGCGTGTTCGAGGACAGCGATCTGGTCGATCAGGTGCAGGTGGTATCCACCGGCGCGTCGGTACAGAACATCAACAATATCGAGGACGGCACCAACCAGCTCGCAATCGTGATGAGCGACGTGGCCTATGACGCCATCAATGGCCAGGGCCAGTTCGAGGGCCGCGAAGCGGATATCAAGACGATCGCCGGGCTGTATCCGAACGTGGTGCAGGTGGTGGCTACGGCCAATAGCGGCATCGAAAGCGTGGCCGATATGAAAGGCAAGCGTATCGGCGTGGGCAAGGTCGGCTCCGGCGTCGAGCAGAGCGCGCAGAAGGTGCTGGAAGCTGCCGGCATGAGCTATGACGACCTCGCGCGCGTGAGCCATACCGGCTATGCCGACAGCGTGACCGAAATGAGCAACGGTAATCTGGATGCCGCCTTCTTCACCTCCGGCGTGCCCAATTCCAGCATCACCGGGCTGATGCAGAACACGGACGTGAATTTCGTCAATGTTGACGGCGAAACCGCGGCCAATCTGCTCGACAAATACCCCTACTACGAAAAATACGAAATCCCGGCCGGCGCACCGGAACGCTACGATCTCGACAATGCGGTCAATACGGTCGCCATCCGCAATCTGCTGATCGTGCCGGCGTCGATGTCGGACGAGGTCAGCCGCGACCTGGCCAAGCGCTTCTACGACTATCTGGGCACCGACAAGGTGTCGGTGGGCGCGCTCAAGCAGTTCGATCGTTCGCGTATGGGCCGCGATGTCGTCGTGCCCCTGGCCGCCGGCGCACAGTCGTTCTACGACAGTCTGGGCGATGACGCCGCGAGCGACGCCAGCGACAGCGAACAAACGGGCGAGGGTTCGGCTTCGGATTCGAGCCAGGACCAAACCCAGGCGAGCGACAGCTAGCCTGAAACCAGGCGATGCGGCATCTGCGCGCCGGCGCCTACGGCGTCTGCGCGGTATTTGTTCTTGTGCTTGTCGGTCTGGCCTGCTGGCCAAGGACTTGGCTTACCGTCCGTGATGCCGACGGGCTGCGTTATGCGTTTGTCGTCGCACAGGACAACCGCTTCTCGCTAACCTGGATGCACTCGGTCGAAAAAGAGAACTGGGTCGAGACCTTTCGTATCGTCAATCAATCGATCGTGCTGGTTTCGACCCGGTTCAAGACCTTTGGTGCCGGCGTGCCCGATCAGGCCGGCCAAACCACGCGTCTGGCCAACGGTTGGGTGGTCATGGAAGCAATCGATCGGGTGGTCGACCCGCTGGCCGTGCAGGCAGCCGCGGCCGAGCATTATCGGATGCGCTACGGTGACCGCTGGTTCGCCCTTTCACGGGCTCATGACGCGCCGATTCTGACGTTCGCGGTACGCCGGGCGACGGTCATCGGTATGTGGGATGGCATCGTCGGTGCCTGGCGCGCCACGAAGACAGGAAGACCATGAATCAAGCCCAGCAAGCGCCCGCCGCAGAGCCGGCCGTGGCCGATCCGGAAACACTGGAAAAATACGACCGCGAAAGCCGCGTACGGCATGCCTTGCCCAAACGGGTGATGCAGTTCGTGATCGCGCTGAGCGTGCTGCTGGCGCTGTTTCATCTGTATACCTCGTTTTCCGGGCCGCTGGTCGACGTGGTCCAGCGCAGTATTCATCTGTATGTGCTGCTCGGGCTGACCTTCGTGCTCTACCCCTGGGCCATGCGCGGTGCGCGCGATCGCGTGGCCTTGGGGGATGTGATTCTGGCCGTGGCCGCCTTCGCGATTGGCGTTTACATGGTGGTCTCGGCCGACCGGGTGATCGCCTCGGCCGGGCGGATCAATACGCTGGACATGATCGTGGGCCTGGCCGCGCTGGCTCTGGTCATCGACGCTGCGCGACGGGTGACTGGCTGGGGCCTGCCGGGGCTGGCGATCGTGTTTCTTGCCTACGGCTTCTACGCCAAGCTGTCGTTCTATCCGCAGCTGACCGAATCCATCGTGCTGGCGAGCACGCGCCAGATCGTGTCGCATCTGGTCTATATCACCGAAGGCCTGCTGGGCACGGCTATCGCGGTGTCGGCCAGCTATATCATTCTGTTCATTCTCTTTGGCGCGTTTCTGGTCAAGTCCGGGCTGGGGCGGCTGTTCAACGATCTGGCTCTGGCCCTGGCCGGGCCCAGTCGCGGCGGGCCGGCCAAGGTGGCCGTCATCGCCAGCGGTTTTCTCGGCTCGATCAACGGTTCGGCCATCGCCAATGTGGTGACCACCGGGGCGTTCACCATTCCCTTGATGAAGCGCACCGGCTATCGGGCCAACTTCGCCGGGGCAGTGGAGGCCGCAGCCAGCGTGGGCGGCCAGATCCTGCCGCCGATCATGGGCGCGGCCGCCTTCATCATGGCCGAGGTGCTGTCGGTGCCCTATACCCAGGTCATGCTGGCCGGCATCATCCCGGCGCTGCTGTTCTATCTGGGCATTCTGTTTCAGGTGCACCTGCGCGCGCTGCGCAACGGCCTGGAAGGTATTCCGCGTTCCGAGCTCACGCCGCTGAAAAGCGTGCTACTCGAGCGCGGCCATCTGCTGCTGCCCATGGTCGTGCTGCTGTGGCTGATCTTCGACGGGCGTGCGCCGTTCTTTGCGGCGTTCTGGTCGATCGCGGCCACGGTGCTGATCTGCGGCACGCGCAATCTGGTGCTGGGTCTGGCGGCGGTGCTGGTCGCCCTCGTATTCGAACCGCAGATCTGGGCGCTGATCGAATCCCGGCCATTGCCCGGCCTGCCGGCCTCCCGGTTATGGCTGTTCGCGATCATCGCGGTACCGATGGCCATCAATGCCATTCGCAGCCAGCTGGGGCTCGAATCGGAGGTCATGGACCTGGCCGATTGTCGCGATGCTATGACGGAGGGCGTACGCAACTCGATTCCGGTGGCGATCGCCTGTGCGGCGGTGGGCATCGTCGTGGGCGTGGCGACGCTTACCGGCATCGCGCTGGATGCCGCGGATGCAGTGGTCAACCTCGGCCAGGCCATTCCCTCGGAGATGGTGCGTTTACTGGTCACGCTGGCGCTGACGATGGGCGCATCGATCGTGCTCGGCATGGGCCTACCCAGTATTCCCTGCTACATCATCACCTCGACCATGGCCGCGCCCATTCTGCTCAACCTGCCCCTGTTTCGGGAGCTGGCGGGGTCGAACGACACGGCCGTGTTCGTGGCCCATATGTTCGTGTTCTATTTCGGCATATTCGCCAATCTCACCCCGCCGGTCGCGCTCGCGGCCTATGCCGGCGCCGGTATTTCCGGCGGCTCGCCCAACGCCACCGGGGTTCAGGCCATGAAGCTGGCGATTGCGGGCTTCGTGGTGCCCTATATGTTCGTGTTCGCCCACAGCATGCTCATGATCGATGCCACCTGGCTGAATGTGGCCACGGTCGCGATCACCGGGGTGGTCGGCGTGGGCCTGCTCGCCGTTGCGGTGGAAGGCTACCTGCGTCGGCCGCTGGGCGCGCCCTGGCGGCTGCTCGCGCTGTTCGGCGCGCTGGCGTTGATCTATCCGGGCTGGATCAGCGACGCGATCGGCGCGCTGATTGCCGTGGCGTTATTCATGTTGGGTGCGACGGGCCAGGCCGAGCGACAGCCGGCGCGTTGAACCTGCGGGTACGAATCCGCAAACAACCTGATTCGGTAACCGCGATAGCCTGTTACGCTCGCGCCGAGACACTTGAATGACAGTAAGCAGACTATGACCAAGAACCTGACCGACTGGGAAACCCTGGAACGCGACGAAACCCGCGGTTTCGAAACCATCGGCATCGAAAAGGAAGGCGGCTGGGAAATCGAAGTGCGCTTCGACGACGAGACCGAATCCCGGACCACCGACCGCACGCCCAAGACCCGCGAGGAAGCGATCGAAACCGGGCGCGAACTGGCCAAGATGGGCTAGTCAGGGGCAGCCCGAATGGCCCGCGCTCGAGCGTGTAAAACACGCCCGAGCGCGGGCTTTTTTGTGGGCGCAATCAATGGCGGTCGTATGCGTTGGCTGCTGGTTATCGCATCTACGTGATATTGCGGATTTGACTTGATATGCGAAACGGAGGATTTTCTTAAAAGCCGCTGCCCAAGGCAGCTGACCCCGAACGGAGGCGATATGGCCACACCCGCAGAACACATCAAGCACACCGACGACGGCAAGCCGGACGTCATCCCCGAGCGTCGGGATCTGCATTTTCTGCCGCCGGAAGACCGTATCAACGACTGGCACAAACTCGGGCCCCATGTGACCCAGTTCATGAATGCGTTGAGCCTGTTCTTTCCGGCCGGCGAGCGCATGTTCATCGATGCGGTTCGTGACTATCGCGACGAGATCCCCGATCCCGATCTCAAGAAGGCGGCGACCGCCTTCATCGGCCAGGAAGCCATCCATAGCCGCGAGCACAAGGAATACAACGAGCTCATGACGCGCCACGGCCTGCCGGCCGCGCAGCTGGATGCCTTCGTCTGGTCGTTTCTGGATTTCATCAAGAAACGTACGCCGCGCTCGTTTCCGCTATCGGCCACGATCGCACTCGAGCACTTCACCGCGCTCATGGGTAACTCGATTCTGGATTTTCCGGAGACGATGGAAGGCTCGCAAGAAGACTACAAACGCATGTGGCAATGGCATGCGCTGGAAGAAATCGAGCACAAATCGGTCGCCTTCGATGTCTACGATCGCTGTATCGGCCGTGGGCCGATCGCCTATGCCGAACGCGCCACCGGCATGCTCGTGGCCACCGCCATCTTCTGGCCCCTGGTGGCGTATTTCTATTACCGCATGAGTCAGGCCAGCGCCGAATGCCGCAAGGTAGGCTGGCGTGGGCATCTGAAGGTGCTCAATACGCTGTTCGGTACCGCGCCCGGTGTACTACGCCGCCAGCTGCCGGAATGGGCGGCGTATTTCCGCTACGGCTTCCATCCCTGGCAGCAGAACAACAGCCATCATCTCCAGCTCATCGACGAGCTGGTGGAAAAGACGGACGCGGCCTACGCCACCAAGCACTAGGATCGAGCCGGGCGGCGGACAAGGCATAGGCCTTATCCCCGCCCAGGCGCGCTGACGATGATCACGCCGCTAATGATGGCGATACCGCCGAGCACGAAGTTCCAGGTCAGCGCCTCGCCCAGCAGCAGGGCCCCGAAGATCACGCCGAATACGGGCGACAAGAACGAAAACACGCCCAGCCGGGACGCCAGATATCGGCGCAGCAGCGCGAACCACAGCAACAGCACGCCGAAGGCGATCCCGAACGTCTGAAAGCTCATGCTCAAAAGCACCGGCGCGGTGACCCGGATGTCGCCGATATGGCCGAGTGCGGCGGCCAGGATCAGCAGCGACACCCCGGCGATCGTGAGCTGGTAGGACAAGGTCAGCGTCGGGCGTTGTTCGGACAGGGCCGTGGTACGAATGACCACCGTCGTCGCGGCCCAGCCCATGCCGGCCATGGTGCCCAGGATATCGCCCACGATCAGCGAGCCCACGGCCGGGCCGCCGCCCGCCGTGCCGCTCGGCGCCATGGCCAGCACGATACCGGCAAAGGCGATCGCGATGCCGATCCAGTGGCGCAGGCCCAGCTGCTCGCCGGGTACGAGAAAATGCAGGCCGAGGGCGGCGAACACCGGTGCGGTATAGAGAAACACCGACATATGCGAAGCGGTGGTGTATTCCAGCCCGAGTGCCACGAAGCAGAATTCGGCGGTAAAGCCGATGCCCACGGCCACGCCCGGCCAGAACACCGCCCGGGCATCGGCCAGCCGTACGCCGCGGGCATAGGCCACGCCAATGACGAGGATCGCGGCCAGCATCGAGCGGATCGCGATCTGCGCGATGGGGGCGATATCCGCGGCGACCCATTTGATGGCTACCTGCTGCAGCCCCAGCGCCAGACAGAACACGAGCATGAGCAGACTGCCTTGCATATCCAGCGCGCGGCGGCTGGCCGGAGCGAACGTCTGGGTCATTTTTTCTGCATGTGTATTCATGCTGCGATCGCGGGGAAATGGCGCGCATAGGAAAGCACCGGCCGGGGGTGCGCGCAAACCATTAAACTGCAGGCCCAGGCTCAGGAAAACTCAATCGCCATGATCGACCGCCTGCCCCTGAACTCGTTGCGCGCGTTCGTGTGTGCTGCACGCCATGAAAGCTTCAAGGCGGCCGCTTCGGATCTGCATGTCACGCCCGGCGCGATCAGTCGCCACGTCAAGCAGCTCGAGGCCAGGCTTGGCACCGAGCTGTTCGAGCGTCATGCCCAGGGTGTACGCCTGACCCAGGGCGGCGCGCGCCTGGCCGAAGAATGCGGCGCAGCGTTCGCGCAGCTGGCACGCAGCGTTCAGGCCGCGTCACGTGCGAATGCCGGTAGTACGCAATTGACCGTGAGCGCATCGCCCTCGCTCATCCAGCACTGGCTGCTGCCGCGCCTGGCCGATTTCGAATCCCGCTATCCCGACATCGGCCTGGCGCTGGAGGCCAGCGCCCAGCTGGTCGAGCCCGGCTGGCACGAGGACCGGGCGCAGTTGGCCATTCGTTACGGGCAGGGGCCGTGGTCGGGGGTGCGTAGTACGCGCTTGATGAATGAAACCCTGTTCCCGGTGTGTGCGCCGTCGCTGCTGGAAAACGGCCCGCCGCTTGAAACGCCTGCGGATCTGGCCGGCCATACCCTGTTGCATGTGAAATGGCTGTCGAACCAGGCGGAACTGTTTCCGGGCTGGCGCGAATGGCTGGAGGCTGCGGGCGCGCCCGGCATCGAACTCGATATGCATCGGCGTTATTCACTGTTCGGGCTGGCGCTGGATCAGGCCATCGCCGGGCATGGCGTGGCCCTGGCGACCAGCGTACTGGCAGCCGACCGGCTGGCCAGCGGGGTACTCGTGGCGCCCTTTGGCAGCCGCTATGTGATGGCATCGCCGTTCACCTATGAGCTGCTATTGCCGGGCGCGGGCGAGGTGCCAGCCGCCGCACGCGCCTTTGCCGACTGGCTGACCGATCAGGCCGCGCGTTTTCGCAGCAGTACGCCATAGCACGAATCTTGCAGCGTCGAATGGACGCCGTATGTACGGTAATCGGTTGCACCGAGGGGCGTCGGGGTTTCCGATCAGGCACCGGATCAGGTCTAATGCGCGCGTTCGCCCGCGAATCGCCGATAAAGGAAGTTGCTCATGGACGAGAACGTGACCGTCATCGATCATCCGCTCATCGCACACAAGCTCACGCTGATGCGACGCAAGAACTCGTCCACGCAGAAATTTCGCAGCCTGCTGCGCGAGGTCGCCCATCTGCTGACCTACGAGATCACGCGCGATCTGGAAATGACCACCGAGCGCATCGAAACTCCCATGCAGGAGATGGATGCGCCGACCCTGGCCGGCAAGAAGCTGTGCTTCGTATCCATTCTGCGTGCCGGCAACGGCCTGCTGGAAGGTATGGTCGAGCTCATGCCCTCGGCGCGCGTCGGCCATATCGGCATGTTTCGCGATCCGGATTCGCTCGAAGCTGTCGAGTACTACTGCAAGGTGCCCCAGGATATCGGCGAGCGCCGCGTGATCGTGGTCGACCCGATGCTGGCGACCGGCAATTCGGCGATCGCCTCGATCACGCATCTGAAAAAGCAGGGCGCGAAGAACATGAAGTTCCTGTGTCTGCTGGCGGCACCCGAAGGCGTGGCCGCGCTGCGTGAAGCCCATCCCGATGTGCCGATCTTCACGGCCGCCATCGATGAGCGGCTCGACGATCACGGCTATATCCGCCCCGGTCTGGGCGATGCCGGCGATCGGATGTACGGCACCAAATAACACGTCGACCCCGTGCGCGGGCGCCCGACGGCGCTCGCGTCAATGCGTAAGAGGGCAGAGGATGGCGAACGAGCCACAACAGCACGCCACGGCGGACAGCGTTTATCGGCTGCGTGCCCGCGATGGTCTGCTCGGCGCACAGATGCTGTTCGTGGCCTTTGGCTCGCTCGTGCTGGTGCCGCTGCTCACCGGGCTGGACCCGAATGTGGCGCTATTTACGGCCGGGCTTGGCACGCTGGTCTTCCAGATCGTCACCCGCGGGCGCGTGCCGGTGTTTCTGGCCTCGTCCTTCGCCTTCATCGCGCCGATCATCTACGGCGTCGAAACCTGGGGTATACCCGGCACGCTCTGCGGGCTGATGGCCGCCGGCGGCGTCTATATGCTGTTGTCGCTGTTCATTCGGCTGCGCGGCGTCGGCGTGATCACCCGACTGCTGCCAACCATTGTCACCGGGCCGGTGATCATGGTCATCGGGCTCGTGCTCGCGCCGGTGGCGGTCAATCTGGCCATGGGCCTGGATGGCAACGGCAACACCCAGCTGGTCGAGCCCGCCGCGGCGATGACCGTGTCTTTCGTGGCACTGGCGGTCACGGTGGCCGTATCGCTGTTCGCCCGTGGCTTTCTGTCGCTGGTGCCGATTCTGTGTGGTGTGGCGGCTGGCTATGTGCTGAGCATGACGTTCGGCATGGTGGATTTCGCCCCGATCGCGGCTGCGCCCTGGTTTGCCGTACCGAACTTCGTGGCCCCGGAATGGAACTGGCAGGCGGTCCTGTTCATGGTGCCGGTCGCCATCGCGCCGGCGATCGAACACTTTGGCGATATCGTGGCCATTCGCTCGGTCACTGGGCGCGACTACCTGAAAGATCCGGGCATTGATCGCACCATGCTGGGCGACGGTCTGGCCACATCGCTGGCGGCCGCCCTCGGTGGGCCGCCCAATACCACCTATTCGGAAGTCACCGGCGCGGTCACCCTGACCCGTGCCTACAACCCGGCGCTGATGACCTGGGCGGCAGGGTTTGCGATCGTGTTCGCCTTCGTCGGCAAGCTCGGCGCGTTGCTGGCGAGCATTCCCACGCCGGTGATGGGCGGCATTATCGTGTTGCTGTTCGGCGCGATTATTGTCGTGGGCATGAACAGCCTGGCCAAGACCGAAGAAGATCTCGCCGAGCCGCGCAATCTGGCCATCATCGGCATCATTCTGGTGACCGGCGTAGGCGGGCTGCGTTTTTCGGCTGGCGAGTTCTCGCTCGAAGGTATCGCCCTGGCAGGCGTGCTGGGTGTGCTGCTCAATCTGCTTTTGCCCTGGGGGCCGACGCGGCGCTGATGTTGACATCGATGGATGTCACGTTATCTACTGCGGTGTCGATTTGGCACGGATACCGCTCATGCCGCAGGTTGAAAAACACGCCCGTCCCGCGATCCACCACGATGTGATCGTCATCGGTGCCGGCTTTTCCGGCATCAACGCCGGTATTCGGCTCAAACAGCAGGGCATTACGGATTTCGCGATTCTCGAGCGCGCGGACGACGTGGGCGGCACCTGGCGCGACAACACCTATCCGGGCTGTGCCTGCGATGTGCCTTCGCATCTGTATTCCTATTCCTTCGAACAGAACCCGGACTGGTCAACGACCTATTCCGGCTCGGCCGAGATCCAGGCCTATATCCAGCGCTGTGCCGAGAAATACGGCCTGCATGATCACCTGCAATTCGGTGTGGGCATCGCGGCGGCCGAGTTCGACGATGCGCGGGGCATCTGGCATCTGACGGCGGAGGACGGCGCGTGCTACACCGCGCGTGCGGTGGTCTGTGCGGTCGGCGGTCTGGTCGAGCCTGCGACGCCGAATTTCGCCGGTATGGATGATTTCAAAGGCGAAATCATGCATACCGCCCGCTGGAATCACGATATTTCGCTGGCCGGCAAGAAGGTCGCGGTCATCGGCACCGGCGCCAGCGCGATTCAGGTGATTCCGGCGATTGCACCCGAGGTGGCACAGCTGAGCGTGATTCAGCGTAGCGCGCCCTATGTGCTGCCCAAGCTCGACAAGGCGCTGCCGGATCTGATGAAGACCACGTTCCGACGCCTGCCGTTTGCCCAGACCGCGTTTCGGCGGGCAATTCTGGCGATCACGGAAGGGCTGGTCGGCCCGGCGGTGATACTGAATTCGCCGCTGGCCACGGGTATGAAAAAGCTTGCGCTGTGGAATATGCGCTCGACGGTCAAGGATGCGGCGCTGCGCGAAAAACTCACGCCGGACTATGAAATCGGCTGCAAGCGCGTGTTGTTTGCCAGCAACTATTACCCGGCGCTCACCCGCGACAACGTGACGGTCGAAACCGCCGGTATCGAGCGTTTTACCGAAAACGGCCTGCGCCTGAGCGACGGTCGCGAGATCGAGGCCGATGTAATCGTCACCGCCACCGGTTTCAAGATCAATATCGCCAGCCCGCCGTTTCCCGTGATTGGCGAAAACGGCGTGCCGTTGGCCGATATCTGGGACGGGCCCGGCGGCAAGGCCTACAAGGGCGTAGCCACGGCCGGCGTGCCGAACTGGTTTTTCATGCTCGGGCCGAACACGGGGCCGGGGCATACCTCGGTGCTCATCTATACCGAGGCCCAGGCGCGCTACATCACCCAGGCGATCGCAAAGCTGCTCGACGACGAACTGACAGCGATCGCGGTTAAGCCCGACATCATGCAGCGCTATCACGAAAAGCTGCAGAACCGGATGCGCTATACGTCGTGGACCTCGGGCTGCCAGAGCTGGTATCTGGACGAGCACGGCGAAAACCATACGCTGTTTCCGGGCCTGGCCACGGAATACGCGCTGTCGATGCGTCGCTTCAAGCTCGGCGAATACGAGGTCGTGCGCTAGAGCCTGCGACCGATCTGTCTATCTTATTCGCGTTTCTTAGCGTTCATTTGTGGACCCTATGCCTGCCCGGTTGCAGTCGACTGGGGGTGTGGGGGTGATGCGGCAGCAGCCGCCGCTAGCCGGCGCCGCTCGCCGCAGGCGGCGGATGGCGATAGCGCATGAACACCAGCACGCCGACGAGCACCGCCGCGCCGCCGATATAGTGGCTGGTTTGCGGCAGGGTGCCGAAGATCAGCCAGGCCAGCGCCGAGGCACCGATCGGCTCGCAGAGCACCACGACCGAAATCACCGTCGCACTCACCCAGCGCATGCTCCAGTTGAATACCGAATGGCCGAGCAGGGTAGGAAAGATCGCCAGGCCCAGGAATACGGCCCAGTCGGTATCGGCATAGCCGGCCAAGGCAACATCGAGCGTTGCGCAGTAGCCGAACAGCACGACGGCCGCCGCGGCGTAGACTACGAAGGTATAGGCATTGAGCGACAGATGCTGGCGTGCCTGAAAACCGACAAAGAAATAGCCGGTCGCCAGGGCCGCGCCCAGCAGCGCGAGGGCATCGCCGAACAGCGCCAGGCCGGAGACGGCGATATCGCCCCAGCCGATGATCATCGCGCCCGCGATCGAAAGTGCGGCACCGGCGAAGGCTTTCAGGCGCAGACGCTCGCCGAACATGGCATAGGCCAGCACGAAGGCGAACAGCGGTTGCAGTGTGGTCAGGGTGACCGCGCTGGCCACCGTGGTGTAGTCCAGCGACGAAAACCAGCTCAGAAAATGAAAACCGAGCAAAACGCCGGCCGCGATACAGCGCAACAGATCGCTGCGCCGCATGGTGGCCAGCTCGCCGCGATGCCGCCAGGCCACCATCGGCAACAGCATGAGCGCTGAAAACAGCATGCGGTAGGCAGCTACGGCCGGCGCCGGCGCGTCGGCAAGCTTGACCAGCGGCGCCGAGGACGACACGCCCAGTACGGCGACGACCAGTGCGAACGGGATTTTCCAGCGGACGGGTTCGGACATCGGTTTCACGCGTCGGGCGTGGCGGTACGCATCGCAAACGACGAAGCCCGCCGAATGGCGGGCTTCTTCTGGCGATCGCACTGGGCGATCGCGCCGTGGCTACGCCGCGTCTATTTCACGACGTCGGCAATCGCGTTGCAGACATAGTCGAGATTGGCGCTGTTGAGCCCGGCCACGTTGGCCCGGCCCGACTTGACCATGTAGATGCTGTGCTCGTCACGCAGCTTTTCGACATGCTCGGGCTTGAGCCCGGTGAAGGAGAACATGCCGCGCTGTTCGGCGACATGGGCAAAGCGCTCATCCAGACCGTGCGGGGCGAGCGCTTTCACGAAATCGCTACGCAGGCCGTTGATACGCCCGCGCATTTCGTCGAGTTCCTCGCGCCACATCGTGGTCAATTCGTCCGAATTGAAGATGGTGGCCACGATGGCGCTGCCATGCCCGGGCGGGTTGGAATAGTTCTCGCGGGCGGTGATCGCCAGCTGCGAACGCACATCGGCCATGTCGTCGGCGTCCTTGGCCACGGCAATGAAGCAGCCGGTGCGCTCGCGATAGATGCCGAAGTTCTTCGAGCAGGACTGGGTGATGAGCATCTCGTCGAGCGTGTTGGCCAGCAGGCGCACGCCGTAGGCGTCTTCATCCATGCCGTCGCCGAAGCCCTGGTAGGCGAAGTCGACCAGCGGCAGCAGCTCGCGCTCCTGCAGTACGGCCAGCACCTGTTGCCACTGGTCCTGCGACAGGTCGAAGCCGGTCGGGTTGTGGCAGCAGGCATGCAGCAGCACCACGTCGCCCTGCGGGATCTGCTTGAGGGCGGCGAGCATGCCGTCGAAGTCGAGCCGGTTGTCGGCATCGACATAGGGATACTTCTCGATATTCAGCCCGGCCGCGCCGAATACGCCCAGATGGTTCGGCCAGGTGGGGTTCGACAGCCAGATCGACTTGCCGGGCAGGTTGGTCTTGATGAAATCTGCGGCCAGGCGCAGCGCGCCGGTGCCGCCGGGCGACTGGGTCGCGCTCGCGCGATTGGCGGCCAGCACGTCGCTTTCGGCGCCGAACACGGTCTTGAGAATGTCCGCGCCGTATTCCGGATCGCCGTGCGAGCCGATATAGGCCTTCGTTTTCTCATTATCGATGAGCAGCTTTTCGGCTTCCTTGACCGCGCGCATGATCGGCGTATTGCCCTGCTCGTCGCGGTAAACGCCGACGCCGAGGTCGACCTTGTTCGGGTTGCTGTCGTTCTTGAAGGCTTCGATCAGCCCGAGAATGGCATCGCCGGGGACTCGCTCAATCGATTCGAACATCGTTTTCCTCGTGTGTCGCTGCACCGCGCCGTACGCGCGCGGGTTTCGCCCCGTAGTTTAACGTCTCGGCGTGCATGCTGCCGAATAGCCGCGCGGTGCGAGGCCCCACGGCAGGCGCCGGGACGGCGGTGGGTCACGATCTGACCCACCGCCTGGGCCAGGCTGGACGCATGTCCGATACGGCTTATCTCGACGATCTCAACGATGCCCAACGCGAGGCCGTAACCCATGGCCTGCATATCGACGGGCGTTTCGACTGCGACCCGCTGCTGGTGATTGCCGGCGCGGGCAGCGGCAAGACCCAGGCGTTGTCGCATCGCGCCGCCCATCTCGTGCTCTCGGGCGTGGATCCACGGCGTATTCTGCTTTTGACGTTTTCACGCCGCGCGGCCGACGAGATGACCCGCCGTGCGCATGCGGTGGTCGATGCAGCGTTCGCTGCCCGCGGGCGGCGTACGGCGGGCCTGAAGCTGCCCTGGGCCGGGACGTTTCATGCCATCGGCGCACGGCTGCTGCGCGAAGAAGCGGCGGCGCTGGGGCTCGATGAGCAGTTTTCGATTCTCGATCGCGGCGATGCGGCCGATCTGCTCGACGTGTGCCGCCAGAACCTCGACCTGGGCGCCGGCAAGACCCGGTTTCCACGCAAGGACACTTGCCTGGGCATCTATTCGCAGGTGGTCAATCGCCAGACCACCCTGGCGGACGTGCTGGCCACGCGCTATCCCTGGTGCACGGAGCATCACGAGGGGCTCAAGACCCTGTTCGCGGCCTACACCGAACGCAAGCTCGCCCGGGCCACGCTCGACTACGACGACCTGCTGCTCTACTGGGCGATGATGATGGGCCACGACGCCCTGGCCGAGGCCGTAGCCGGTCGCTTCGACCACGTCCTGGTCGACGAATATCAGGATACGAACATCCTCCAGGCCGCCATTCTCAAGCGCCTGTGCCCGGACGGGCGCGGGCTGTGCGTGGTCGGCGACGATGCCCAGGCGATCTATGGCTTTCGGGCTGCCGAGGTCGCCAATATCCTCGGCTTTGCCGACGACTACCCCGGCTGCATGACGGTACGCCTGGAGCGCAACTATCGCTCCACCGGGGCGATTCTCGATGCCGCCAACGCGCTCATCGGCGAGGCGAGTACGGGCTATCACAAGACCCTGTACAGCCATCGCGGGGCGGGCATGAAGCCGCGCCATGTCACCGTGCGCGACAGCGTGGACGAAGCCCGCTACGTCGTCGATCGCGTGCTCGAACGCCGGGAAACCGGGGTCGAGCTCAAGCAGCAGGCAGTACTGTTTCGCAATGCCCAGCATGCCAACGACGTGGAGGTGGAGCTGATTCGGCGCGATATTCCGTTTCGCAAGTACGGCGGGCTGAAGTTCCTCGAAGCCGCCCACGTGAAGGATCTGCTCGCGCTGCTGCGCCTGGCCGAAAACCCGCGCGACGAGATTGCTGCCTATCGCGCTTTCCAGCTCGTACCCGGCGTGGGGCCGGGCACTGCACGCCAGGCCTACGAGCACCTGCAATCGCATAACGACGCGCTGTCGGCCCTGGCCGGCTTTCGCCTGCCGCGCGGCGATCGCGACGTATGGCAGGCCCTGGCGGGCCAGCTTGCCGAGGCGGTGCATGCCGACTGGCCGGCCGGCGTCGAACCGCTGGCGGCCTGGTACAAGAACATGCTCGACGAACGCTTCGAGCCGCCCACCACGGCCCGTGCCGGGGATATCGACGACCTGGTGCGCATGGCCGCCCAGCACGCCGATCGAGCCGCCTTTCTGACCGATCTCACTCTCGACCCGCCCTCGGCCACCGGCGATCACAACGACGATGCCCATCTCGACGAGGATTATCTGGTGCTATCGACCGTGCACAGCGCCAAGGGGCGGGAGTTCGACAGCGTGTATCTGCTGCACGTGGCCGACGGCACCTTTCCGAACGAGTATTCGACGTCCAGCGACGCTGCGCTCGATGAAGAGCGCCGGCTGATGTATGTGGCTTTCACGCGAGCGAAGAACACGCTGGAGATCGTCTCGCCACTGCGCTATTACGTCACCGAACAGCATCGCCACGGCGACCGCCATGTCTATGGCGCGACCAGCCGTTTTCTCACGCCCCGCGTCATGCGCCATTTCGAAGCCGTCACCGACGGCGCGGTCGAACCGGCGCGCACATCGGCGCCACAAACGCCGCGCCCGCCGCAGATCGATATCGCAGCGGGCGCAAGGGCGCTGTGGCAGTGAGTCGGCAGAGCTTTCCTAGACGCCGATATCCTCGTTCCACAGATCCGGGCGCTCGCGCATGAAGTCGACCATGAGGGCTCGACAGCCGGCATCGCCCAGCACTTCTACGTCCACACCGCGTTCGGCGAGCAGGGCTTCTTCGCCCATGAAGCTTTCGTTTTCGCCGATCACCACGCGCGGAATGCCGTAGAGCAGGATGGCACCGGTACACATCGCACAGGGCGAGAGCGTGGTGTAGAGGGTGACGTCCTTGTAGAACGAACCGGGGCGGCGGCCGGTGGCTTCGAACGCGTCCATTTCGGCATGCAGGATGGCGCTGTCCTGCTGTACGCGACGGTTGTGGCCGGCGCCGACCACCTCGCCGTCGCGTACCAGCACGCAGCCGATGGGCACGCCGCCTTCATCCCGGCCGAGCTGGGCCTGTGCCAGGGCCTGGGCCATGTAATCGCTATGGTTCATCACAAAACATCCGCAAAAGCGCGAGTTTAGGCGCTCATGCGCTGACAGGCGAGCGGGCCGGGCGCGGCTGACGGCACGGGGCGTATGGGTAGAACTGCGAATAGGCAGGACTAACGCCGCGCGCTAACAATCATGTACCAGGGCGTGCCGTCATATCTCGTGATGACACACCCCAGGCACGGGAGTCGATATGTCCACACAAGACAAGCTTGCCCGCTATCGTGATCGCCGTGACGCCGAGCGCAGCCCGGAGCCTTCGGGCCAGGCGGGCGCGGGCCAACGCGGCGACGCGCCGATTTTCGTGATCCAGAAGCACGATGCCTCCACGCTGCACTACGACTTTCGGCTCGAGATCGACGGCGTGCTCAAGTCCTGGGCTGTGCCCAAGGGCCCGTCGACCGACCCGCGCGAAAAGCGCCTGGCCGTGGAAACCGAAGATCACCCGCTCGACTATGCCGACTTCGAAGGCGTGATCCCCGACGACCAGTACGGCGGTGGCACGGTGCTGGTCTGGGATACGGGCGCCTTCGAAAACGCCAAGCGCGACGATAACGGCGATATCGAAAAGAGCCTGGCCGAGTGTTTTGCCGATGGGCATCTCACCGTGGTGCTGCACGGCGAGAAGATCAGCGGCGGCTATTCGCTCACCCATTTCCGCAGCGAGAACGGCAAGCGCCAGTGGCTGCTGGTGAAGATGGACGACGCCCAGGCCGATGCCCGGCGTAACCCGGTGAACACCGAACCCGACTCGGTATTGAGCGATCGCGGCCTTGCCGACATCGCCGCCCAGGAGCAAGACCATGACTGACTGGCGCGACGCGTTGCCCGAGCGCGTGCTCGACGACACACGAAACGTAACCATGCCGCGCCATTTCGAGCCGATGCTGGCCACGCTCTCCGATACACCGTTTTCGGACGAGGAGTGGATATTCGAACGCAAGCTCGACGGTATTCGCCTGCTCGTGTTTCGCGACGGCGATCATGTGGAGCTGCTGACCCGCAACGGTAAGTCGCGCACCGAGCACTTTCCCGAACTGGTGGCGTGTTTCGCCGAGCAGCCGCATCGGCGCTTTGTGCTCGACGGCGAAGTGGTCGCCTTCGACGGCAAGGTCACCAGTTTTTCGCGTCTTCAGCAGCGCTCCGGCATCAGCGATCCGGAAGAGGCTAAAGCGAGCGGCGTGTCCGTGTATTTCTATGCCTTCGACTGTCCGTGGCTGGACGGGCTGGATTTGCGCCGCGTGGCCCTGCGCGATCGCAAGCAGCTGCTGCGCAGCCAGTTCGATTTCGGCAAGGCGCTGCGCTACACCGCGCACCGCAATGCCTGCGGCGAGGATTATCTCGCCGAAGCGCGGGCCAAGGGTTGGGAGGGCATTCTCGCCAAGCAGGCCGATAGCCCCTACCGGCGCGGGCGCTCCAAACGCTGGCTCAAGCTCAAGTGCAGCCACGGCCAGGAACTGGTCATCGGCGGTTTTACCGATCCGCAGGGTAGCCGCAGCGGTCTCGGCGCGCTGCTGGTCGGTTATTACGATAACGACGAACTGCACTATGCCGGGCGAGTCGGTACCGGCTTCGACGAGCGCGAGCTCGAACGCCTGCGCGGCGCGCTCGATGCCATCGAGCGCAAGACCGCGCCGTTCGTCGATCCGCCCGCCGAGCGAGCCGGCGTGCACTGGGTCACGCCCGAACGCGTGGCCGAATTCGCCTTCACGGAATGGACCGACGACGGCCGCCTGCGCCACCCGAGCTATCTCGGCGAACGGGACGACAAGGACGCAAGCGAAGTCGTCCGCGAGCAACCCGAAAGCGCGCCATGAGTATCGAAATCGACAACGCCGACAAAGTGTTCTATCCGGATGCCGGCTATACGAAGGCCGATCTCGTCGACTACTACCAGCGCATCGCTGCCCAGATGCTGCCGCTCATCGAGGGCCGGCCATTGACGCTGCACCGTTTCCCCGACGGTATCGACGGCGTGAACTTCATTCAGAAAAGCGTCCAGGATCATTACCCGGACTGGATCGAGCGCGTCACCGTCGACAAGGAAGACGGCCAGATCACCCATGCCCTGGCCCCCGATGCCGATACGCTGGCCTGGCTGGTCGACCAGGGCACGATCGCTTTTCATGTCTGGCTATCGCAGGCCGACAAACCCCATCATCCCGACCGGCTGATTTTCGATCTCGACCCGCCGGGCGACGATTTTGACCAGGTGATCAAGGCCGCGCGCTGTGTGCGCGAGCGTCTGGACGCGCTCGGCTTGTCGTCGTTCGTGATGACCACCGGCTCCTCCGGCCTGCATGTGGTCGTGCCGCTGGATCGCAGCGCGGACTTCGACACGGTCCGCGATTTCGCCGAAGGCGTGGCGGAGCAGCTAGCCGACGAACATCCGGATGATTTCACCACCGCCCACCGCAAGGACAAGCGCCAGGGGCGGCTGTATCTGGATATTCGGCGTAATGCCTATGCCCAGACCGGTATCGCGCCGTACTCCCTGCGCGCGAAACCCGGCGCGCCGATCGCGACGCCGCTGGACTGGGATGAACTCGGCGACACCAAGATCGGCCCGCAGCGCTTTCACCTGGGCAATATCTTCCGCCGGCTCGCGCAGCGGGATTGCCCCTGGGCCGATATCGACCGCCACGCCCAAAGCCTGACCAAGGCGATTGACCAGCTCGACGATTGAGGCCAAAAGCGAACGGCTCGGCCCCTAAACTGAGCCGTGCCGTGCCAGGACATGGGTTACACCCCGACGCTCTCGCACCCGGGCAGGTACACGCCGGGCGTAAGCCGTGGGCCCACGTTGTACGTGAGTACGCATGAAACTCAGTTCGCCGCGCTCAAGCAGGCAGGTTGTCCGCAAATAAACGCGAAGACACGCGCATAAGGCGAAAGACAGCCGCGTAGGTGGATGAGATGGATCCGCTCCTCCTAATCGGCGTCAATGCGCCAGACTGATGATTCAGAAAACAGTCGAAAAGGAGCGGATCCATGCAACAGATTACGGAACTGGGTATCGATATCGCAAAGAACGTCTTCGAGCTGTGCGGTCTCAACGCCGCCCATGAGGTCGTCTACCGCAAACGGGTGCGTCGCCGTGAGTTTCTGGCCACGGTGCTTAATCTCGACGCCAAGCGCATCTATATCGAAGCCTGTGGCAGCAGCCACCACTGGGCGCGCCAGCTGCAACGCGAGAACCGGTCGGTGACGTTGCTTCCGCCGCATCAGGTCAAGCCATTCAACACCGGCAACAAGAACGATGCCAACGACGCATTGGCCATCGCCGTGGCCGGCACCCAAGCCAAGATTCGCCCGGTGGCGATCAAAAGCTTCGAGCAACAGGATATTCAAGCGCTGCACCGA